>CAZZZI010000028.1:0-29957 GCA_964658415.1 uncultured Sphingomonas sp.
CGCGCGACCATATGCATTTTATCGATGGCGCAAGCGGCGGATACGCCATGGCCGCCGCCGCGCTTCGTGCCAAGCCAGCGACCGGAGTAAAGGTAGCCGCAATTTCCGAGGGCTGAATATACTTGATCCCGAGCCCGGAATTTCTTTCCTGGCTCCGGTACTGCTTCCTCCAGGCACTCCTCCGCGTGTTTTATCGATGACCGCGCAAGTCACTCGTTCGGATCGATGCGGGTAAATACAGGATAACGCGAGGCAACTGTCGCATCACTTCCAGTACAGTCTCGGACGAGCTCTTGAGGAGCCCGGCCATAGGTAATTGAAGACGAAGCAGATTTCTGTTCCTGGGCCGGAACCGGCGAACTGGACACCCGTTATAGGCTACGTTAGTGTGCCTGCGCGGGCCACAGATGATACGGGGGAAATTCTTTTGCATGGCGTCTGAGACAGACTTGCTGCGTATCGAAAATCTCGATGTATCGTTCTCGCTTTACGGCGATCGCCTTTCTGTCGTCAAGGGTGCCAGCCTCCGGATATTGCCGGGGAAGGTAACCGCACTGGTAGGCGAATCCGGATCCGGAAAATCGATCATAAGCCAGGCGATCATGGGCATTCTGCCAACGCCGGCACAGGCCTCCGGCCGCATTCTGTTCACCGATCCTAAAAGCGGCGTAACCACCGATATCCTCAGCCTGTCGCGCGATAGCGTTCCGATGCGGGCCCTGCGCGGTGGCAGGATGGCGACGATTTTTCAGGAACCGATGACGTCGCTTTCCCCGCTGCACACGGTCGGCAACCAGATCAGCGAAGCGTTGCGGATCCACAGCACTTTGACCAAGGAAGAACTGCGCCGCAGGACAGAGGAAATGCTGGATCTGGTCGGTTTCCAGGATGCCAGGCGAACCTATGGCATGTATCCGTTCGAGTTGTCGGGCGGCATGCGCCAGAGGGCGATGATCGCCATGGCGCTGATCTGCAGCCCGGCGCTCCTGATCGCCGATGAGCCGACGACAGCGCTCGATGTTACCATCCAGGCGCAGATCCTGAGCTTGCTGCGCGACCTGCAGCACAAGATGCAGATGGCGATGCTGCTGATCACCCACGACCTCGGTGTCGTGGCAAACATGGCCGACGAAGTGGTGGTCATCTACCATGGCGAGATCATGGAGGCCGGACCGGTCGAGACCATATTCCGGAACCCGCAACACCCCTATCTCAAGGGGCTGATGTCGGCCGTGCCGCATTTCGACATGAAGCCCGGCGAGCGGCTCAAATCCCTGCGCGATGTTCCCGTCAATATCGACACATTCGCTGCCAAGCGGAAAAGCGAGCCGGATGGACCGGAGGTCCTCCTAAGCGTTCGCAATCTCGCCAAGACTTACAAGACGAAAAAGCGCGGACTGTTCGACAAGGGCACGGGCTCCGAGATGCGGGCTGTCGACAATGTCAGCTTCGACATCCGCCGCGGCGAGTGCCTCGGACTGGTCGGCGAAAGCGGTTGCGGCAAGACGACCGTAAGCAAGATATTGATGCGCGCCGTCCAGCCGGACGGGGGCTCTGTCGTGTTCAACGACGGGCATGGAGATGTCGATGTGCTTTCCGTGCGCGGCGACGATCTGATGGAGATGCGCACCAACATCCAGATGGTGTTCCAGGACCCGGTTTCGTCCCTGTCGCCCCGCATGACGGTCCGCAATATCCTCAGCGAGCCGCTGGAAATACACGGTCGCGGCGACAGCGAAGAGCGCAAGCAGAAGGTCTCGGCGCTGATGCGGGCGATCGGCCTCGACGAGCGTTACCTCAGCCGCTATCCGCACAGCTTTTCCGGCGGACAACGCCAGCGTATCGGCATCGCACGGGCGCTGGCGCTCGGGCCCAAGCTGGTGATCCTGGACGAGCCCGTATCGGCGCTCGACGTGTCCGTGCAGGCGCAGATCCTCAACCTGCTGAAAGATCTCCAGAAGGAGCTTGGGCTTACCTACCTGTTCATTTCGCACAATCTTGCCGTCGTCGACTACATGGCGGACCGGATTGCGGTGATGTATCGCGGCCGCATCGTCGAGATCGCGCCCCGGGGCATCATCCTTCGGGACCCCGTGCACCCCTACACGCGGTCGCTGCTATCAGCCGTACCTTTCCCCGACCTCGACCGTCCTCTCGATTTCGCCGGCCTGCAGGCCATCGGGCCGAGCTCGAAACGGAACTGGGGCCCGAACTTCGCCGAATCCGATGACGCGGAACTCGCCTATGCCGACCTCGGCAATGGCCATTTCGTTCGCGCCCATCGCGACGCCAACATTCAGGAATTGCGCACTTGGTAACCCGCCGGACCTTCCTTGGCGCTCTCGCATCGACGATGCTGCCGACCTTGCCCGTGCAGGCCGCAGATCGCGACGTCGAGCCCAACTTTCTCAGGCCCTGGCTCGAGGCGGCACAGATGCCGCCCATGGCCGAGCGACTGCCGGATCGGCCCAGGGTCATCAATCTCAAGGCGATGGGACGCAAGCCGGGCGACTACGGCGGCACGCTGAGAACCATCATCGGCGGTCAGAGCGATCTGCGGTTCATGACGATCTACGGCTACGCCCGGCTGATCGGCTACGACGAAAAGCTGCAGATGCAGCCCGACATTCTCGAATCCTACGACGTCGTCGAAGACCGGATTTTCACCTTTCACCTGCGCCCGGGCCACAAGTGGTCGGATGGCGGTCCCTTTACGGCGGAAAGCTTTCGATACTGGTGGGAAGATGTCATTCTCAACAAGCAGCTGACACCCGGCGGCGGCGCCCTGGAACTGCGGCCCCATGGCAGCCTGCCGAAGTTCGAGGTTCTCGATCCGCTGACGGTGCGCTATTCCTGGGACAAGCCCAATCCCAATTTTCTGCCGATCATCGCGGCGCCGCAGCCCTTGGTCCTAGCTGGCCCTGGCCACTACCTCAAGCAGTTCCACAAAAAGTATCAGGACGAAATCCGGCTGTCGTCGCTGATGCAGCAATACCATGCGCGCAAGTGGCAGGAGCTGCACATCAAGATGGGTCGCGGCTACCGCCCGGAAAACCCCGCCTTGCCGGTGCTGGATCCCTGGCGCAACACCACTGCACCGCCGGCCGAGCAGTTCGTTTTCGAGCGCAACCCGTATTTTCACCGGGTCGACGAAAACGGCAAGCAACTGCCCTACGTCGACCGCTTCGTTCTCAACGTCAGTTCGTCGTCGATCATTGCCGCCAAGACCGGCGCCGGCGAAAGCGACCTGCAGGCGACGGGTATCGACTTCGACGACTATGCCTTCCTGAAGGACTCGGAGAAGCGCTATCCGGTCAAGGTGAACCTTTGGAAGATGGCGCGAGGATCGCGGGTGGCGTTGCTGCCGAACCTCAATTGCGCCGACAAGGTCTGGCGGGACGTGTTCCGCGACGTTCGTGTGCGAAGGGCGCTGTCGATGGCGATCGACCGGCACGAGGTCAACATGGCGGTCTTCTACGGCCTCGGTTCCGAAAGTGCCGATACCGTGCTGCCCGACAGCCCGCTCTTCAAACCCGAATACGTCAAGGCCTGGGCAAACCACGATCCCGATCAGGCCAATTCCCTGCTGGATGCCGCAGGACTGGACAAGCGCAACGGCGATGGACTGCGCCTTCTGCCCGATGGGCGGCCGATGGAGATCACGGTCGAGACGGCCGGCGAAAGCACGCTCGACACCGATGTCATGGAACTGGTCATAGACCACTGGCGCAAGATCGGCATCGCCGCCTTCACCCGCTCCTCGCAGCGCGACATCTTCCGCAGCCGGGCGATGGGCGGACGGATCATGATGTCGATCTGGTACGGGCTCGACAACGGGGTGCCGACGGCGGACATGAACCCCGGCGAGCTGGCACCGACGATGGACGACCAGCTGCAGTGGCCCCTGTGGGGGATGTATTACCTTTCCGGCGGCACCCAGGGCGTCGCTCCGGATCTTCCCGAAGCGGCGGCGCTCAACGCGCTGCTGGCCCAATGGGGCAACGCGGCTTCTTTCGACGAGCGCACGGAGATCTGGCAGAAGATGCTGGCGATCTACAGCGACCAGGTATTTTCGATCGGGCTTATCAACGGCACCCTGCAGCCCATCCTGCATACCAGCCGACTGCAGAACGTGCCCGAGAAGGCGCTCTACGGCTTTGACCCGACGTGCTTTCTGGGCGTCTACATGCCCGATACCTTCTGGCTGACGGAGGACCACCCCCGTGCTTAGATATATCGTCTGGCGCATCGCCGTCATGGTCCCGACGCTGCTGGTGATCTCGATGCTGGTGTTCACCATCATCCAGCTGCCCCCGGGCGACTTCTTCGAAAGCCAGATTGCCGAACTGCAGGCACAGGGCGAGACTGCCAATCTGGTGGAAATCCAGGAGCTGCGCAAGGAATACGGGCTGGATAAGCCCATTGCGGTCCAGTATGTCTACTGGGTGGCCGGAATGCTGCACGGCAATTTCGGCTACTCGTTCGAATATCAGCTGCCGGTGTCCCAGGTGGTGGGCGACCGGTTGTGGCTGACGGTCCTGGTGTCGTTCACCACCATCCTCCTCACATGGCTGATCGCGTTTCCGATCGGCATCTACTCGGCGACGCACCAGTACAGCTGGAGCGACTACAGCCTGACCTTTCTCGGCTTGCTCGGCATCGCCATTCCCAATTTCATGCTGGCCCTCATCCTGATGTACTTCGCCAACGTCTGGTTCGGCGTCTCGATCGGCCACCTGATGGACCAGAAATACCTGTCGCAGCCGATGAGCTGGGAGAAAGCGAGCTCCATCCTTTCGCATCTCTGGATCCCGGTGGTCATAGTCGGGACGGCAGGCACTGCCGGCATGATCCGCCGGTTGCGGGCCAACCTGCTCGACGAGATGCAGAAGCAATATGTCATTACCGCCCGGGCCAAGGGTCTGCACCCGCTCCGTGCCCTCATCAAATATCCGCTGCGCATGGCACTGAATTTCTTCGTGGCCGATATCGGCTCGATCCTGCCGTCGATCATCTCCGGTGCCGAAATCACGGCCATCGTGTTGTCGCTGGAGACCACCGGGCCGATGCTGATCAAGGCGCTGCAGAGCCAGGACATGTATCTCGCCGGCTCGTTCCTGATGTTCCTTGCCGTGCTCAACGTCATCGGCGTGCTCATTTCCGATATCGCCCTCGGCTTCCTCGATCCCCGAATCCGCTTGCAAGGCAGGAGCATCCGTTGACCTCATCCTTGCCAGAACCCGGGGCGCCGATGCAGCACTACGTGTCGACCGCGCCCTTCGATCCCATGCAGTTCGAGGCGATGTCGGCCGGCCAGACGCGATACCACATGGCCTCGCAAAAGCGCCTGATGTGGTGGAAGTTCAAGCGCCACCGGGTGGCGGTGGCCTCCGGCATTTTCCTGCTGTTGCTCTACGGCATGGTGACGATCGCCGAATTCATCGCGCCTTACGGCCTGCACACCCGCAACGTGGAATTCATCCATGCCCCCCCGCAGGCGGTGCATGTCTTCCACGACGGCAAACTCGTCGCGCCCTTCGTCTACGGCCGCAGCATGTCGCTCAACATCGAGACGCTGCGCAGGACCTACACGGACAAGCCTGGCGATATCCAGCCGCTGCGTTTCCTGTGCCGTGGCGACGCCTATAATTTCTGGGGTGCCATTCCCTCCAATATCCATCTCGTCTGCCCCGCGGTCGGCGGGCAGATGTACCTGCTCGGAACGGACCGGCTCGGGCGGGACGTCCTGTCGCGGATCATCTACGGTGCACGTATATCGCTCACCATCGGCCTCATCGGCATAACGATCAGCTTCATCCTCGGGATCGTGCTCGGCGGCCTTGCCGGCTATCACGGGGGCTGGTTCGACCTCCTGGTCCAGCGCGTCATCGAGGTGTTGCAGTCGCTGCCGAGCCTGCCGCTCTGGATGGCGCTGGCGGCGATCATGCCGGTGACCTGGAGCCCTATCCTCGTCTACTTCGGCATCACGATCATTCTCGGCATTCTCGACTGGACAGGGCTTGCGCGCGCGGTGCGCTCGAAGCTGCTATCGCTGCGCGAGGAGGACTATGTGATGGCGGCCCAGCTGATGGGCGCCAAATCGCGGCGGATCATCGGCCGTCATCTCGTTCCCGGCTTCATGTCGCACCTGATCGCCACCGCGACCATCTCCATCCCGAGCATGATCCTCGGAGAGACGGCACTCAGCTTTCTCGGACTGGGCCTCCGCCCGCCGATCACCAGCTGGGGCATCCTCTTGACCGAGGCCAGAAGCGTCAGCGTCATTGCCTTTTATCCCTGGCTTTTGTTTCCAATGATTCCGGTCATTCTTGTGATACTGGCATTCAATTTTCTGGGAGATGGGTTGCGCGATGCTGCCGATCCCTACAAATAGCGTGTGGCGCGGACGTGAAACGGCGCGCCCTGCGCATGACGGCATAGGCTCCCTCCTGCAAACTAACTGCGAAAGACGTTTGGACCTGAGGTTTTGCCAATGAAACGGCGCGTTGAAGATGCACGGATACTCATGTACAGCCATGACACGTTCGGGCTCGGCCATCTGCGCCGTTGCCGGACGATCGCCCATTCGCTGGTGGGCGACTATCGCGGGCTGAACGTCCTGATCATATCCGGCGCGACGATTGCCGGTGCCTTCGACTACCGCGCCCGCGTCGACTTTGTCCAGGTTCCGAGTGTCATCAAGCTCAAGGACGGCGCCTACACTTCCATGTCCGGCGATGTCGACCTGAAGGACACGCTGAAGATGCGCCAGGCGGTTATCCGCCAGACCGCCGAAGACTTCCAGCCGGACATCTTTATCGTCGACAAGGAACCGCTGGGCCTCAAGGGCGAGGTCGAGGAAACGCTGCAGTACCTCAAGGCACGCGGCACCACCCTTGTGCTCGGCATGCGCGATGTCATGGACGCGCCGCATCTGCTCGACGCCGAGTGGAAGAAGAGCAACATGCTGGAAAAGATCGACCAGTATTACGACCGGGTATGGGTTTACGGACCGCCGGATTTCTACGATCCGCTGCTCGGCCTCGACGTACCCCCAGGCGTGCGGCGGAAGATGGATTTTGTCGGCTTCCTGCAGAGAAGCGTGCCGCAGGGCAAGAAATCCGAGCACGTGCCAGATGAGGACTACATCCTCGTCACGACAGGCGGCGGCGGCGACGGCGCGGATCTCGTGCGCGACATCGTCAATGCCTACGAACAGGATCGTTCGCTGCAATACAAGACGCTGATCGTCCTAGGACCCTACATGCCCGCCCCCGAGCGCACCGCACTTGTCGAGCGCGCCAACAAGATCAGCTGTCTCGAGGTGATCGAATTCGACAAGCGGATGGAGCAACTGATCGACGGCGCGACAGCCGTGGTCGCCATGGGTGGCTACAACACCTATTGCGAGATCCTGTCTTTCGACAAGCCGGCCCTCATCATTCCGCGCACACGACCGCGCGAAGAGCAGCTCATCCGCGCGCGCAGGGCCAGCGAACTGGGCCTGGTCGACATGCTACTCCCCGAGGAATCAGAGGATGCGATGAAGCTGTCGGCAGCCTTGAAGCTGCTGGTCAACCGGGCGCCACCGTCGAAGAGCGGCGAGAAGAACATGCGTCTCGAAGGGCTTGTCCATATTTCGCAGATCGTCGGCGACTGGCTCGACGGCCGGGAGGCCTATCCCTCGCTTTCCGTCGTTGGTGAATAGCGCGCCCTTGCCGATGCGAAAGAAAATACTGGTCGTCCTCAAGGGCTATCCCCGCCTGTCGGAGACCTTCATTGCGCAGGAACTGCTGGGCCTCGAACAGGCCGGCTTCGACCTTACTCTGATCTCGATGCGAAAGCCGACGGACAAGAAACGGCATCCCGTGCACGACGAGATCAAGGCGCGTGTCGTCTACCTGCCGGAGTATCTGCACGACGAGCCCTTGCGCGTTCTCCGGGCACTGCTGGCGGTCAGGCGCTTGCCAGGCTTCCGGCCGCTCTTCCGGCAATTTTGGGCCGACCTCCGGCGGGATCCGACGCGCAACCGCTTTCGTCGCTTCGGCCAGGCGATGGTGCTGGCCCATGAGTGGCCGGATGGCGGCGAATGGCTGCATGCCCATTTCATCCATACGCCCGCCTCTGTCACGGCGTATGCCAGCATTCTGACCGGCACACCCTGGACCTGCTCGGCCCATGCCAAGGATATCTGGACCTCGCCCGATTGGGAGCTCAGCGAAAAGCTGTCCCAGGCGCGCTGGGCCGTGACCTGCACCCATAGCGGCTTCGACCACATGCGTAGCCTGACGCCATTCAAGGAGCGGGTGCACCTCAGCTACCACGGGCTGGACCTTGCCCGCTTCGGACCGCCGGAAAGCGAGCACTCCAGCCGCAACGGCAGCGATCACAGCGAACCGGTGCTCCTCCTTAGCGTCGGCCGGGCCGTGGAGAAGAAGGGCTACGATGTCCTGCTGCGGGCGCTGGCGCTCCTGCCCGAGGGCCTCGAATGGCGCTTCGAGCATATCGGCGGCGGCGACAGGCTGGTCGAATTGAAGGCACTGGCTGCGAGCCTCGGCATTGCCGACCGGATCGTCTGGAAGGGTGCCATGGCGCAGGAAGATGTGCTTGCGCACTACCGACGGGCCGACCTCTTTGCGCTTGCCTGCCGCGTTGCTGCCGACGGCGACCGCGATGGATTGCCGAATGTTCTCGTCGAAGCCTCCAGCCAAAGGCTCACCTGCATCTCGACCCGGGTTTCAGGCGTACCGGAACTGCTGACCGATGGCGAGAATGGCCTGCTGGTCGCCTCCGAGGACGCAACCGGGCTGGCCCAGGCTCTCGAAACAGCAATTCGGGACCCTGCCCTGCGCCACCGGCTGGGTGCAGCGGCGGAGCGGCGCGTGCGCGAGAATTTCGACTACCACTCGAGCATCCGGCACCTCAGTCGGCTGTTCGACGAGGAATGGCAGAAACAGGATAGCGGGAAGCAATCGGCGTGAGCGGACCAACGGTATTTTTCTATGTGCAGCACCTGCTGGGTATCGGTCACATCGCCCGCGCCAGCCGCATTGCCAGCGCGCTCGCCCGCAGCGGCTGCAGCGTCACGCTGGTCACCGGCGGACTGCCGGTTGCGGGATTTCCGGGCGACGACGTGACCTCCATCGCGCTTCCCCCGGTGGTTTCCGCGACCTCCGGATTTTCGGGACTTGCTCACAAGGGTGGCACGCCGGTCGACCAGGCCTTTCTGGACGATAGGCGCGACCGGCTGCTGGCAGCATTCCAGGCGGCAAAGCCCGATGTCGTCATCATCGAGGCCTTTCCGTTCGGCCGCCGGCAAATGCGGTTCGAGCTGCTTCCGCTCATCGATGCCATCGAGACGGCAAAGCCGCGGCCGAAGGTGTTTTCCTCGGTGCGCGATATCCTGCAGCAACAGAAAAAGCCGGGACGCGACGAAGAGACCGTGGCCATGCTGAGCGCCCATTTCGATGGGGTCTTGGTTCACGGCGATCCCCGCTTCGTCCGGCTCGAGGAAACGTTTCCCCTGGCGGCTGAGATTGCCGACAAAATTCACTACACCGGGCTCGTCGCCCCAGCGCTGCCGCCCGAGCCATCCGAGGTTTTCGATATCGTCGTGTCCGCCGGTGGGGGTGCCGTGGGCCTGGATCTGATCCGCGCTTCGCTGGAAGCTGCCGGGCGGATTGCCACCGACCGGCGCTGGTGCCTGATTGCCGGACCCAATCTGCCCGAGGCGGATTTCGTTGCGTTGCAGGACGAAGCACCGGCCAATACGCAGGTGGTTCGCTTCAGACGGGACTTCCCGTCGCTGCTGCGCCGCGCGGAGCTATCGATCTCGCAGGCCGGCTACAACACGGTCTGCGACCTGCTCGTCACCGGCTGCCGCTCCATCCTCGTGCCGTTCACCGCCGGGGGCGAAACCGAGCAATCGGTGCGTGCCGACAGGCTGCAGGCACTCGGACTCGCGACGGCATTGCCGGAGGCGGGACTGACGGTCGAGAGGCTGGAACAGGCGATCGAAGTCGCGATTGGAACAGCAAAGCCGGCTTCGCACTCGATAGACCTGCAGGGGGCGGAAAAGACTGCGTTTATCGTACGCAATGCTGCATGAAGGTTGCAGCTTTGACCTCGTTTTGCAGACTGTTGTGATATAAGCTCATCGTCAGGGAATCTGACCGGACGCCGCCATGGCGCTTCGCATTTCTCATGACAGGGGGAAGCGGCATGCTAGAGAACACGATGAGCATGAGCGACCCTGAATTTAAAAGCTTGCGATAAGCAATGGAAAAAAGCCTCGCCAAATACATCTGGTCGAACACCCGCCTCGAGCAGATCTGGATCCTGCTCGTCGTTGCAGCGTCGATGGTGCCCTACTTCCTGTCTTTCGACCTGCCCAAGCAGATCGTCAACGGCCCGATCCAGGGCAAGGGTTTCGAGGGCGAAGGCGCCACCCAGTCCTTCATGCACATCGCCTACGACATTCCGTTCGTCGGCCATATCGAGGTGTTCAAGGGGCTGAAGCTCGACCGTTTCGAGATGCTGATCGCGCTGAGCCTGGTCTTCCTGGCGCTGGTGGTGCTGAACGGTCTCTTCAAGCTCTATATCAATACCTACAAGGGCCGGCTCGGCGAGCGCATGCTGCGGCGCATCCGATTCGAGCTTGTCGATCGGGTGCTGCGTTTTCCGCCGTCGCACTTCAAGCGCGTCAAGGCGGCCGAAATCGCGACGATGATCAAGGACGAAGTGGAGCCTCTCGGCGGCTTCACGGGCGACGCCTTCGTGCAGCCGGCGCTCCTCGGCGGCCAGGCGGTCACGGCGCTGATCTTCATCATCATGCAGAATTTCTGGCTGGGGATGATCGCGGCCGGCATCGTGGCGGTACAGGCTATCGTCATCCCCCGCATGCGCAAGCGGCTGCTGGAGCTCGGCCGCCAGCGCCAGTTGACGGCGCGTGAGCTCTCCGGCCGGGTCGGCGAGATCGTCGACGGCATCGGCACCATCCACGGCAATGACACATCCAATTTCGAGCGTGCCGACATCGCTGCCCGTCTCGGCCTGATCTTCTCGATCCGCTATGACCTCTACCAGTGGAAATTCCTGGTCAAGTTCATCAACAACTTCCTAGCCCAGGTCACGCCGTTCCTGTTCTATTCGATCGGCGGCTTTCTGGCGCTGCAGGGGCGCCTCGATATCGGCCAGCTGGTCGCTGTCATCAACGCCTACAAGGATCTGCCGGGGCCGCTGAAGGAACTGATCGACTGGGACCAGTCGCGCCAGGACGTGCAGGTGAAATACAACCAGGTCGTCGAGCAATTCAGCGTCGACCGGCTGATCGACCCACGCATCCAGGTCATGGACCCCAAGTCGCCGACACGGCTGGAACATGCCCTCGTTGCCACGAACCTCACGATCAGCGACGACAGCGGCGCGCGGGTTCTCGACCATGTTTCGCTCGAGATCCAACCCGGCGAAATGGTGGCGATCGTCGGCGAGAGCGGCAGCGGCGGCGAATATCTGGCCGAAGCCTTCGGCCGGCTGGTCTGGCCCGACAGCGGCAAGATAACCGTCGACGGCCACGACCTGCTCGAGCTTCCGGAATCCGTGACGGGCCGGCGCATCGCCTATGCCGGATCGGAGACCTATTTCTTCCACGGAACGCTGCGCGACAACATTCTCTACGGCCTGAAGCATGCACCCCTGACGACGGTCACCTACGAGGGCGAGGCGGCGGTGCGCAACAAATGGTCGATTTCGGAGGCCAAGCGCGCCGGCAATCCGTCGCTGAGCCTCGATAGCGACTGGGTCGATTACAAAGCGGCGGGGGCGACCGGACCGGACGACCTCTACAGCGTCATCCGTCCTGTGCTCGATTCGGTGCTGATGTCGCAGGACATTCTCGACATGGCCCTGCGCTCGACGGTCGACACCGAGACCCACAAGGACCTGACCGAGCGGATCGTCGAACTGCGCCACGCCCTCATCGACAGGTTGAAGGAGCAGGATCTCGACGGGCTGGTCGTGCCGTTCGAATTCACGGCCTACAACCCGCAGGCGACCGTTGGCGAAAACCTGTTGTTCGGCACGCTGAAGCGTCCCTTGATGACCAACAGGAAGCTGGCGGCTCATCCCTATTTCATCAAGCTTTTCCAGGAAAGCGGGCTGAACAGCGAACTCTACGACATGGGGATCGAGATCGCCGAGAACACGGTCGAGCTGTTCAACGACCTGCCGCCGGACCATCCGTTCTTCCAGCAGCTGACCTTCATGACGGCGGACGACATTCCCGACTACCAGGCGCTGCTGCAGAAACGCGGCGGGCGAAACTTCGACACGGCAACGCCGGAAGAGCGGGCGGCGATCATCCGTCTCAGTTTTTCCTACATCGAGCCCCGGCATCGCTTCGGCCTGCTCACCAAGCAGCTGATGGACAAGATCGTCGAGGCACGCACGGAATTCCACAAGCATATTCCCGCCGACCTGAATGCGGTCATCGAGCGCTACGATCCCGAGCGCTTCACGGCATCGGCGACGCTGATGGACAACGTCCTGTTCGGCCGCATCGCTCACCAGCAGGCCGACGCACCGGAGCGGATCCATGTCATCATGCGCGATCTGTTCGACAGGCTGGGCCTGCAGGATAGCGTGCTGGCAATCGGGCTCGACTTCGACGTCGGGTCCGGCGGCAAGCGCCTGACCAACGTGCAGCGCCAGAAGCTGAACCTTGCCCGCGCCCTGCTGAAACGCGCCGACTACCTGATCTTCAACCGTCCGCTGGTCGCACTCGACCATCGCATCCAGGACCAGATCGTCCGCACCGTCCTCAGCGACATGGAAAAAAGCGACCACAACCCGGCAATCATCTGGGTGCTGTCGAACGTTGCCCTTGCCGAACAATTCCATCGGGTGCTTGTCTTCCAGGGTGGTACGCTGGCCGAAAGCGGTACAACCGCCGATCTTTTGCAGCACGACGGTATGTTCAAAGAACTTTTATCGTTATAGGCTATCAGGCGGCCGTGATCCCGGGGTTGAACGCGCATGCTATTGAGAGATGAAGTCGAAATGTTGCGGCGAGTGCCGATTTTCGCGCGGATAGCGCCGGCGAAACTGAAGCTGCTTGCCTTCACATCCGACCGCGTCAGCTACCGCGCAGGCCAGATCCTCTTTCACCAGGGCGACCTTGGAGATGCCGCCTATGTCGTGCTGGCAGGGACGGCCGACATCCTTGTCGATACGCCGACGGGCGAGATCAAGGTTGCCGATGTCGACGTCAATTCCATCGTCGGCGAGATCGCCATCCTCTGCGACGTCTCGCGTACCGCGACCGTCAAGGCGACATCGAACGTCGAGGCTCTGCGTATCAGCAAAGAGCATTTCCTGAAACTGCTGTCCGATTTCCCCGAAATGGCCGTCGACATCATGCGCGTCCTGGCCGACCGGCTCAACCACACGACCGCCGAACTCACGGCCGCGCGCAGCCAGCCGGCACCCCAGCCGGAACCCACCCACTAGCGCGACTGCGCAGACGCCTCGGCGTCGTTGGGAAGACGGAACTAATATTGCTTCCGGAAGTTTGCAGGATCGAGGCTTCACCGAGAGGCTGGCGGCAACGCGCACGGTCAATTCGAACTCTGTACGACCTGAAAACGGTCCTACAGAGTTCGATACGATGGCGGCGCTACCCGGTGGCCCTCCCATCCTGCCAGGTACCCCATGACTCTGCCCAATTCGACCTACCGCATCCAGTTTCGCGACGGAATGACTTTCGACCACGCCCGCAACATCATTCCCTACCTGGTTCGGTTGGGTATCAGTCACCTCTACGCCTCGCCGATCTTTACGGCCACCAAGGGGTCGACCCACGGTTACGATGTTACCGATGCCAACGAAATCGATCCATCGATCGGCGGACAGCAGGGTTTCGACAGATTGTCCGCAGCGCTGCGCGAGGCGGGCATCGGCTTGCTGGTCGATATCGTTCCCAACCATATGGCAGCGTCGCTCGAGAACACCTGGTGGCGCAGTGTCGTCGAATGGGGAGCCGAAAGCCCCTTCAGCCAGCATTTCGACATCGACTGGAGCCGCAAGCTGACGCTGCCGATCCTCGGCAAGCCCCTGGCGGAGGCATTGAAGGCGGGAGAGTTGAAGCTTGCGGTGGATGGCGACGTCGGTACGCTTGCCATTGCCTATTACGACCAGTTGCTGCCGCTGGATCCGAGGACCTATGCCGACGCCCTTTCAAGACTCGATGGCAACGCCGTCGCCAAGCTCATGGCGATTGCGTCGAATGCCGAGCCTCGTCAGGAAGCCGAATTCCACAAGGCCGTGCGCGCGCTTCTGTCCGAAAGTGCGGCGGAAATCACCAAGGCGTTGGGCGAAGGCTCGAGCGACGCGGCTTTCATTCAGACCGTGCTGGAGGCCCAGCCCTGGCGGCTTCTCTATTGGAAAGACGCCCCCCGCGAACTTAGCTATCGCCGCTTCTTCGAAGTCACGGGACTGGTCGGCCTGCGCGTCGAAGATCCTCTCGTGTTCGAGGATGCCCACAGGCTGACGCTCGAACTGGTGCGCAGCGGGGCCGTCGATGGCCTGCGCCTCGACCATATCGACGGCCTGGCCGATCCGGCCGGATACCTTGCGCGGTTGCGCGGTGCGGTCGGTGACGAAACTTATATCGTGATTGAGAAAATTCTTGCCGAAGGCGAGACCCTGCCGAAGGCATGGCCGATATCCGGTACGACCGGTTACGAATTCATCACCACCCTTCCCGAAGTTCTCGTAAAATCTTCGGGCATGGCTGACATTACGGACAGCTATCGGCGCACTGCCGAGGGCGCCCCGGAGTTTGCCGAGGGGGCGCTTGCCGTCAAGGCCACCCTCGCCCGCAAGAACTTCGCGGTGGAAACCAACAATCTGCTGAAGCTCCTCGTCAATGCCGGCGAGAGGATGGGGCATCCGCTCAGCTTGAGCGCGCTCGAGCCGGCGCTGGTATCGCTTCTCGTTGCTTGCCCGGTGTATCGGACCTACGGGACGAAGGGAAAGCTCGATCAGAGCGACGTCAACATGTGGGGCACCATCGTCGCCACTGCCGCAAATTCCCGCGCGAAACCGGACCATGCCGCGCTTTCCTTCATCAACGAAGTCTTTCGCGGCCAGGTCGCACCGGAAGCGGGGGCGGATGCGCTCGAATTCCGCCGGCGCTTTCAGCAGCTGACGGGTCCTCTCACGGCCAAGTCCATCGAAGATACGATGTTCTACCGCTACAACCGCCTGATCGGACTGAACGAAGTGGGAGGCGAACCGGCCGCCGACACGTTCGGCCTCGACCGTTTCCACCATGAGATGGCCAATCGCGCCCAGACGCAGCCGGGCGGTCTTTCAGCAACCTCGACCCATGACACCAAGCGCGGCGAGGACGGGCGCGCCAGGCTTTACGCGCTCAGCGAAGCGCCAAAGGCCTGGCTCGACGGCTTCGCGCGCTGGCGGGAAATGAATGCCGCAGCAGTCACCACGCTCGCAAAGGGAGCCGCGCCGGAACCGCAGGTGGAGTGGATGCTCTATCAGGCGCTGGCCGGTGCCTGGCCGGCCGACCTCGCTCCCGAGGCGCCCGTCCCGGCCGACCTGCCCGAGCGTTTTCTCGCCTACGTCGAGAAAGCCCTGCGCGAAGCCAAGCAGCGGACGAATTGGGGCGAGGAAGACGCTGCCTACGAGGACGCCGTCAAGGCCTACGCCTCCCATCTGCTGGCGGCCGAAAATTCCGCCTTTCTGCAGGATTTCCGTCGGACATTGCAGCCGTTCGTGCGCGCCGGGCTCTTCAACGGCCTGACGCAAACGCTGATCAAGCTGGTAGCTCCGGGCATACCCGACATCTATCAAGGCGCCGAACAGTTGGATCTGAGCCTCGTCGATCCTGACAACCGCCGACTGCCTGACTATGCGCGCCTGGACAAGGACCTGTCGGCAAACGTTCAGGCCTGTGATGAGACCGCTCTTGCCCGGGGCATCGTCAAGCAGCAGCTCGTCGCGAAGGGGCTTGCCTTGCGCAATGCCGAGCCGGCACTGTTTGCCGAGGGCAGCTACGAGCCGCTGACCGTTACCGGAGAGCGGGCGGACAATGCCGTTGCCTTCCTGCGCCGGCACGGGAACAAGCTCGTGGTCGCGATTGCGCCCAGTTTGGTCTGCGGCCTTGGCGAAGCCGAATGGCCGTGCGGCGACTACTGGGGCGACACGGCTATCTTCCTGCCGGACGCCCGGGTTTCAACGATGCGCAATGCGATCGACGGACGGGCCGTGGACGCCGCGCAGCCGCTGAAGCTCTCGGCGCTGCTCAGGACTTCGCCGTTAGCGCTGCTCGTCTCCGAGCAATAGGCCTCGATCGAGGGGCTTGCCCTAAAGCAGTCCCCTCGACGCCAGATTGCGCATCAGTTGCGAAATGCCGACAGTCCAGGGAGGGCAATCCGTGGACAGCATGACGCGATTGCGCAGCGCGCCCAGCTTGTCGTTCGAAATGGTGACGATATCGCCGATCTTGTGGGTAAAGCCCTGCCCGGCCACGTCACGGTCCTCGACGGGGGCAAACAGCGTGCCCATGAACAGCACCATGCCATCCGGATACTGATGGTGACGCCCGAGCGTCTGCGAAACCAGATCCAGCGGATCGCGGCTGATCTCCTTCATCGAGCTCTTTCCATGCAGCACATAGCCGTCCTCACCTTCGATCCTGAGATCGAGGTCGGCGGTGCGGACATCGTCCATGGAATAGGTTTCGTCGAACAGGCGGATGAAAGGGCCGATCGAGCAGGATGCGTTGTTGTCCTTCGCCTTGCCGAGCAGCAGCGCCGAGCGCCCCTCGACGTCGCGAAGGTTCACGTCGTTGCCAAGGGTCGCGCCCTTGACCTGCCCCTTGCTGTCGACCACGAGCACGATCTCCGGCTCGGGGTTGTTCCAGTTCGAAATCGGGTGCAGGCCGACATCGGCGCCGTGGCCGACGGATGAAAGCACCTGTGCCTTGGAGAAGACCTCCGCATCCGGACCGATGCCCACCTCCAGATATTGCGACCATACACCGTCCTCGATCAGCGCCGCCTTGACCTTGGCGGCCTCGGGCGACCCCGCCTTCAGGTTGCGAAGGCTGTCGCCGATGATCGATGTGATGCGGCTGCGGATGCTGTTGGCGAGATCCGGGTTGCCGGCCGCCCGCTCCTCGATCACCCGCTCCAGCATCGAGCGGGCAAAGGTAACGCCGCAGGCCTTGACGGCCTGCAGGTCGATCGGCGCAAGCAGGGCGTGACCAGAACCGGCAGCGCCCTCTAGCAGCGATCCGACGCTCGCGACAGCCTTGCCGACCTGCTTACCGAGGAATTCGACCGGGTCGTCCATTTCGAGAAGCGCTGAGACGGTCGGAGCGTCTTTCGACGTCACGTCATAGGCCGTGCCGTCGCGGATGACGACGACGGATGGGCCGTTACTGGCTGTGTCCCAGACCCGCCCGACAAAAGTCCCCGCTTCGAACATACCGATATCGCTTGCCATTCCACCGCCTCCTACGCTGTTTTCGACGGGCGCGCCGCCCTCCCGGACGTCTCGCAATCCGGGGTGCCTGAAGAAGACGCCGCCGGGGATCGCGATCCCGAGGGGCATGTTCGCCATCCCGGTTGGCTTGTCAATCGCTGCCGGAAAAGCATGCGGAGGCGGGATTGCATCGCCCCGAAGCTCGCCCGAAAGCACCGCAGGCATGCCACCTGAGACGTTCATGTTGCTTATGCAGCATATTTGGCTATTTCTGGCGCATGGTCGCTAACACCCTGATTCGGCACGTCACGCCGCCACGCATGACAAAGAGTGCCTGTGGCGCGCTGGTGCTGACGGCAGCGCTGGCTATGTCCGGCTGCGCGTCGAAGGACGGTATACTCGTGCCCGCCGCCGCAGAGACAGTGACCAGCGACAAGGCTTTCGCGCTGCCGCCACCCGGCGGACCGTCGATCGTCAATGTCGTACAACATCCCTACAACAACGCCGTCCAGCAGGACATCTACCTCTTCACCTCGGCAGCGACGCCGGGGCAGAACGACCTGCAGGTGACGTTCTTCGGTCCGGTGGGTCTCGCTTCCGACAATCACAAGGGCCTCGGCTACGCGTCGATCCGCGACAGCACGGTCGACCGGGACATGCGACGCGCACTGCCGGGCGTGGCGATGGCGCGCTCGGGCATCTACGTCCAGAACAACTATGGGCCGTTCGGCTATGCGACCGGCAAGAGCCCGCAGGGGGATACTTGCCTCTACGCCTGGCAGCAGGTCCGCTCGAGCGACAACGCGCGCAGTGCCTTCCTCAATCGCGGCACGGTGCAGGTCCGGCTTCGGCTGTGCGATTCGCACGCGACGGCCGAGCAGCTGCTGCGCATCATGTACGGATACACCATCACGGGCACCTTCCCGGCACCCGGCTGGAACCCCTACGATAGCGCTCCGCCCGTCGATCCGACGCTCGGGCGCACCGGCAATCCGATCTATCCGGTGGTGTCGCCCGGCGACGCCGGTCAGTCGCCGCCGGCCTTCCAGATCCCGGCGACACCGCCGGGAAGCGCTGTCCAGGGTGCGCCCAGTGTCGCGCCGCGCACAGCCCCACGGCCGGCGCCCCCACGGCAAACACCCGTGGCGGTCCCGCGCGGGCCCGTCGTCCCGTCGCCGACGGCCGAAAGCGATGTCGCAACCCCTGCGGTAATTGTTCCTGCCCCAAATTAAGTCTTTGCGATTATATTAATATATGGCACGGCGGGATGAACGGTTTGTCAACCATCCGGTGTCATAGTGCGCGCTGTCGCCGCCATGATCGCGTCGTGCCTGCTTGAGGTAAGGAAATAACCATGCGCAAAGCCGCCAGTATCCTGATCTGGATGATCGTCGCGGTGTGCGTAATTACTCTCATCACCCTGCCGATCAGCCTGCAGACCCAATTGATCGTCAGCGTCACGGTGGTCGTCATCATGGCGCTGATCAAGCTCTTCAAGGGCGAGGGAAAGTGGCGTCTGATCGCCCTAGCCTTCGGCAGTTCGATCATCCTGCGCTACGTGTTCTGGCGAACGACCAGCACCTTGCCGCCGATCAACCAGCCCGAAAATTTCATTCCAGGTTTTCTCGTCTATCTTGCAGAAATGTACAGCGTGATGATGGGCGCCCTCAGCCTGTTCGTCGTTGCCATGCCGCTGCCACCCCGGCCGTCGCGTGCGGCGACCGAAGGCAAGTTTCCGCATGTCGATATCTTCGTGCCGACCTACAACGAGGACGCGGCGCTTCTCGGCAACACGCTGGCGGCAGCCAAGGCCATCGACTATCCGGCGGAAAAGGTCACCGTCTGGCTGCTCGATGACGGGAGCACGCTGCAGAAGCGCAATGCCAACAACATTCTCGATGCCCAGGCCGCCTCGCTCCGCCACGTCCAGATGCAGGAATTGTGCGCGCAATTGAGCGTCCGCTACCTGACCCGCGATCGCAACGAGCACGCCAAGGCCGGCAATCTGAACAACGGCATGCAGCATTCCACCGGCGAGTTGATCGCGGTCTTCGATGCCGACCACGCGCCGGCGCGCGATTTCCTGCTCGAAACCGTCGGTTACTTCGACGACGACCCCAAGCTTTTCCTCTGCCAGACGCCGCATTTCTTTCTCAATCCGGACCCGATCGAGCGTAATCTGCGGACGTTCGACCATATGCCGAGCGAGAACGAGATGTTCTACGGCATCATCCAGCGTGGCCTCGACAAGTGGAACGCATCGTTCTTCTGCGGTTCCGCTGCCGTCCTCCGGCGCAGTGCGCTCACTGAAACCAATGGATTCAGCGGCGTCAGTATCACCGAGGACTGCGAAACGGCGATCGAGCTGCATTCGCGCGGCTGGAACAGCATCTATGTCGACAAGCCGCTGATCGCGGGGTTGCAGCCGGCGACCTTCGCCAGCTTCATCGGCCAGCGCAGCCGCTGGGCGCAGGGCATGATGCAGATCCTGCGCTTCCGCTTTCCGCTCTTCAAGCGCGGCCTCTCCCTGCCGCAGCGGCTCTGCTACATGTCGTCGACGCTGTTCTGGCTGTTCCCCTTCCCACGGACGATGTTCCTGTTCGCGCCGCTGTTCTACCTGTTCTTCAACCTCGAGATCTTCACCTCCTCGGGCGGTGAGTTCCTCGCCTATTCGCTGGCCTACATGGTCGTGAACATGATGATGCAGAACTATCTCTACGGCTCGTTCCGCTGGCCTTGGATTTCGGAACTGTATGAATATGTGCAGACCGTGCATCTGTTGCCGGCGGTAATTTCGGTCATCCTCAACCCGCGCAAGCCGACCTTCAAGGTGACCGCCAAGGACGAATCCATCGCCGTGGCCCGGCTTTCGGAAATCAGCCGGCCGTTCTTCGTCATCTTCGGCGTGCTGCTCGTTGCCTTCGGCATGGCGATCTACCGCCTCTACGCCGAGCCCTACAAGGCGGACGTGACGCTGGTGGTCGCGGGCTGGACATTGCTCAACCTGATCATGGCCGGCTGTGCGCTCGGGGTGGTCTCCGAGCGCGGCGAGCGCTCATCGTCGCGGCGCGTGCGCGTCAACCGGCGCTGCGAATTCGGCGTCGAGGATCGCTGGTATCCGGCCTCCATCGAAGACGTCTCGGTGCACGGCGCGCGGCTGCATGTCTTCAGCAAGACGTTCGATCCGCTGGCGGTGGACACGCGCGCGACAATCAAATTCAGGCCCTACAGCGGTGCCGAGGAGGAAACGCTGACCGTGACCGTCCGCAACACCCAACCGAGCGGCGAGATCACCAAGATCGGCTGTCTCTACAACCCTCAAAGCGCGCTCGATCATCGCCTGATCGCGGACCTCATATTTGCCAATTCCGATCAATGGACCCAGTTCCAGATGTCGCGGCGCCGCAATCCCGGCCTGATCAAGGGCACAATCTGGTTTGTCGGTGTCGCGGCCTACCAGACGAGCCGTGGGCTCGTGTATTTTTTCCGCAGCTTCAAGGGAAAGAACCAGGAAGAGATCCAGCCGGTAAAGGCAACCGTCCAATGAGGCTCCTCAATATCGCAGTCGCGGTCGCCCTCGCTTCGACGGCCCTTGCGCCATCCGCCATCGCACAGACCACGCCGTTCGACATGTCGCCCGAGCGCCCGAAAGACGCGACCCCTGCGGTCCCGCCCCAGCCGGCCCCGGCACCTGCGACCCCGAGCCCATCCGCACCCGTCCAGCAACCGGCTATCGCCCCGTTTTCGCCAGGACCGGCGCCGGCCGCGCAGAAGCCGCCGGCGGCCCCCGTTGCCCCTGCGCCGCCGAAGAGCGCAGCGACCGCTGCGCCGGTCAAACCCGGCAGCCCCGATCGCTTCCGGCGCTTCATCGTGCCCGCTTCGGATCTCGGGCTCAACGGCGAGATCGACAAGAAGACCTGGTCGCTCTATCTGACCGCAGCCCAGGCGGCCGCTCCGGCCAAGCTGAACCTTGCCTATCGCAACGCCATCGTCGTGGCCCCCGAGGCCTCCAAACTCACCATTCTCATCAACAACCGTTCCATCGGCTCGGTGCCGATACGTTCGGCCGAGAGGCCGGAAGAGCTCAGCTTCGACATCCCGGCCGGGCTCTTGCAGTCGGGATCGAACCTGGTGAGCTTCGAGGCCGAGCAGCGCCATCGCACGGACTGCAGCGTCGCCTCGACCTATGAACTCTGGACGGACATCGATCCGAGCCGCACCTATCTCAGCTTTGGCGGCACCGATGCGGCGCGGCTGGTGAGCACCGATGGGGTTCGGGCGATCGGCGTCGACGAAAAGGGCGCGACGGAGTTCAATTTCGTGGTCCCCGGACTTGCCCAGCCCGGCACCACGCGACCGCTGATGCGGCTGGCCCAGGGTCTGTCGGTACTGAGCGGCATGCCGAACCAGTCCTTCACCTTCCAGGCCGCCGGACTGCCCAGCATGGCTCCGGGGAAACTTCCCGTTCTGGTCGGGACGGCAAGCGAGTTGCAGCCGCTCTTTCCGACCCTGCCGCCGGCAGCGCAGGTCGCGCCGGTCGCGACATTCGTCAGCGACCCGCGCAGCGGCGGTCCTGTTTTGCTGGTCACGGGTCCCTCGTGGCAGTCGATCGACGCTGCCATCGACAGCCTCGTCACCTCGACGGACCGGGCCGTAGACAACCGCCGCGACGTACTGGCGACACAGCGGTGGCAGGCGCCCGACGCGCCGTTGATCTTCAGCGACACGGAGCTGCCGTTTTCGCAGCTGGGCGTCGCGACTTCGCAGTTTTCCGGGCGTCAGTTTCACGCGGATTTCGGTATCGGCGTGCCCGCCGATTTCTATGCCAATGCCTACGGCGAAGCGACGATACTGCTCGACGCGGCCTACTCGCCAGACGTCCTGCCCGGTAGCCACATAGACGTGTTCGTCAACGGAAGCGTGGCCTCGACCGTGCCGATCACCAACAAGGGCGGCGGTATTTTCCGCCATCTGCCGATCCGTGTCACGCTGCGGCATTTCAAGCCCGGCCTGAACCAGATTTCCGTCGAGGCGGCCCTTCTCACCAAGGCTGACACGGTCTGCGCGCCTGGCTCGACCGCATCGGCGACGCCGCGCTTCGCCCTGTTCGATACATCCGAATTCCACATGCCGGATTTTGCCCGTGTCGGCCAGCGCCCGAACCTGGCCGCGACCAGCGGCACGGGCTACCCCTACGGCCTCATCGATACCGTCCTGCCGGTCTATCTCGACCGCATCGACGCCGATACGCTCTCGGCTTCGGCGACGTTCCTGGCAAGGCTGGCCCTGATGGCCGGTCGACCGGTTCCCATCGAGGTCGCCACGTCGCCCGCAGGAATCGGCGATCGCAATGCACTGTTCATAGGCGCCATCTCGCAGATGCCCCCGACGGTGCTCACGCAATTGAACATTTCCCCGGCAAGCCAGGTCAGCTGGAGACCGACTTCGGCAGGACAGCCTGTCGAGGTGGATACGGGCGCAACATTCGAACAATGGCGATCGATGGTAAGCGGCGGGAGCTGGACCGGACAGGTGTCCGCGTTCGAGGAATGGCTGCGGCGCAATTTCGATATTTCCTTCAGCTCGCTGCGCTTTGCGCCCGGCGCCGAGGCGACGTTCATGCCGAACAACGCCGCGACAATCATGGTCGCGCAAGGGGCCAGCCCCGACGGCAACGGGACCTGGACGATCGTCACCTCGCCCACGGCAGGGGATCTGCGATCCGGCCTGAAGGCCCTTTCGGCAGAGGATACGTGGCCCCAGCTCTCCGGCCGCATCACCACCTATGCGGCATCCACCAAGAAGATCGAGACGGTGCCCGTTGCCCGCTTCGACTTCGTGCCGACGCAGGGCTTTTCGGTGTTCAACTACCGGCTCATTGCCGCCAACTGGCTTTCGACGAACATCCTGTCCTATGCCTTGCTGTTCGCGGCCCTGACGATGCTCATGGGGGTGGTCACCGCAGCGCTCCTGTCCAAACTCGGACGCGGCCGATGAATGTGCGGCAGGTGGCAGCCTGCGCCATCGCACTGCTGTGTCTGCTTCTCCTCGACAGCCCGGCCGGAGCCAAGCAACCGATGATACCGCTGCAATCCTGGCAGGCCTACAAGGCTAGATTTCTCGACCCCTCCGGCCGCATCGTCGACGATGGCAACGGCGGCATCAGCCACAGCGAGGGACAGGGCTACGGCCTGTTGCTCGCCTACCTTTCGGAGAGCCCGGCCGATTTCGAGCAGATCTGGTATTTCACGCGGACCGAGCTGCTGATCCGCGATGACGGCCTGGCCGCCTGGAGCTGGGACCCCCAAAAGACACCCCACGTGGTCGACATCAACGATGCGACCGACGGTGACCTCTTGATTGCCTATGCGCTGGCCCTTGCCGGCAAGGCCTGGAGCCGGCCGGACTATACCCAGGTCGCCACCAAGATCGCGGCGACGCTGCTCGACAAGGCCGTGGTCGAAACCGGCGGCAGGACATTGCTGCTTCCCGGCGTTTCCGGGTTTGCAGCGGCCGATCGGGCCGACGGGCCGGTCATCAACCCGTCCTACTGGATCTTCGAGGCCTTTCCGGAGATGAATGCCCTGGTGCCGTCGCCGAAATGGCAGCAGCTTTCCGACGATGGCCACGCGCTCATTGCGCAGCTCCAGTTCGGGAAACTGCAGCTCCCGGCCGACTGGGTGAGCCTGAAGCGGCAGCCGAAGCCGGCTGACGGCTTTGTTCCGGAGTTCGGTTACAATGCGATCCGGATCCCGCTTTATCTGATGAGGGGCGGTATCGAAGACAAGGACTTGCTTGCCCGGCTGCAATCGGGAATGAGCACTGCCGACGGCTCGATCCGGCTCGTGGACCTCAGCGACGACAGCGTCAAGGCGACGCTGGACGACCCCGGTTATCAGATTATTAACCATAGTATGGCCTGTATGCTTGTTGGGACGAAGCTCCCGGCGTCGGCCAAATCATTTGTTCCGACGTTGTATTTCCCGTCCACGCTCCACTTGCTGGGGCTTGCGTTTGTTGCGGAAAAGCATCCGGAGTGCCTATGAGACCGTCATTAGTCCTGTTATCGGCGACGCTCATCATGACGGTGGGCATAGTCGGACTCAGGGACCGCACGCTGATAGCAGACAAGGTCGCCGATCTTCTCGGGACAAACACGCCGGGCGAAATACCGCAGCTAATGCGCATGGGCCGCATCAGCGGCCCGGACTTCCATCCCTTCGACAGGCCGAGCGAGGCACAGGCTATCGAGGTGGCCGACAATGCCGCCGCCGTGGAGCCAGCGGCAGCAGCCCCGGCCGTCGCTCAGCCGGCGACGCCCGAAGCGGTCTCCCAGGCCGCCCCCTCCGCATCGACGTCGGCAACTGCCCAGCCGGCTGTCGACGAGAGCGCCCTGCGCTATTTCGCCAGCCGCGGCGACAAGGCGCGGTTGCAGGCCGAAATCTCCCGCCTGCAGGCTCTCTACCCGACCTGGACGCCGCCGAGCGATCCGCTGGCGGTGCCGCAGAACCAGGACAAGCAGCTGGAATCGATGTGGCAGCTCTATTCCGAGGCGCGGTACGCCGAAGTGCGCAAGGCCATCACCGACCGCCAGGCTGTCGAGCCGGGCTGGCTGCCGCCCCCCGACCTCACCGAGCGCCTGAATGTCGCCGAAGCGCGAACGCGCCTGATCAACGCCTCCGACCTGAAGCAATATGAGACCGTGGTCGGCGTCGCATCGGCAACGCCAAGCCTGCTCACCTGCAGCGAAGTCGATGTCCTCTGGCGCGTGGCCGATGCCTTCGCGCATACCGACCGCCTACCGCGCGCGCGCGACGCCTACATGTATGTCATGAAGAACTGCGGCAATCCGGCCGAGCGGCTGGCGACGATCCAGAAGGCATCGGCGCTGCTGCCCTACGGCACGATGCAGGATCTGCTGGCCCAGGAAAAGCCCACGGCCGACGGGACGCGGGAATTCGAGAGCATCCGCGACGATCTCGCCCGGCGGTTCGTGGCGGAAGCCAATGCCGATCCGAAACTGGTAATTGCCCCGGACTATCTCAGCCGCGTCGAACGGCTCAGCGAAACGCAAGGGCTCGCCTCCGACGCCCTGCTGCTCGGCTGGTACAACTATCCGCGCGGCGACCTGACGACTGCAGAAAAGTGGTTTCGCTTGGCGCGCAGCAAGGAAGATTCCGCCTCGGCATCGCAAGGTCTTGCCCTGACCCTGATCGCCCGCAAGTCGCCTGAAGAGGCCGAGGAGATCATGTTCAAGTGGCGCGATGCCTCCAAGGAGGCAACCGCGACCTACCTCGCCGCAGCTGCGAACCTCTTGGCCATCGATCCGCCCGTCAACCTCAAGGTCGACGTGTTGCAACGGATCGCCGGCGCGGTGCTCAAGGCCCGCGATGTGCCGAGCGCCCAGCAGTTCGGCTGGTACGCCCGTGGCCTCAACCAGCCGCAAACGGCAGCACAATGGTTCGGGACGGCGCTGGAATGGAAGGCGGATGACGAGCCGTCCGCATACGGCCTGGCCATCACCCGCGCGCAATTGAACGACAAGGCCGGCGTGCTGGAGATCCAGAGACGCTGGGCCGGACGATCCGAGCGGATCGCCTTGCTTCGCGACACCAGCGCAACGCAACTGCCCTCGCGCGCCGCTCCACGGCCATCAGGAATCGAGGCCGAGGAAACTCCGGCGATCGCCGCCGCATCGCCGTCCGTGCGTCGCGAACCGCCAGCCGTGCGCGAAGGACGCTACCTGCCATCTGCCCCGCGCCAGGAAGCCGAGGTGGTGAGGGTGCGCGATACCAGGACGGCGCGCAACGTCGTTGGCTGCACGACGACGGTCGACCCGGCCATGCTGTCGCCAGCCGTGGCCCTGCCCCGCGCATGGTGCCTGATGAACAAGAAGCGTCCGGCCGAAGCCGCCGCGACGTTTGAAATCGCGCTTCGCAGCCCGCTCCCGAAGGACCGGCAGGACGCCGCCTATGGCCAGAGCCTTGCCTACCTGCAGCTCAATCTCGCCAGCGACGCAGCCGTGTCGGCGATCAAGGCACCCCAGAGCCGCGATCGGGCCCTGAGCCTGCAGGCGGCCATCCTGACCAAACGCGCCTCTTCCGCCTATGACGAGAAGCGCTATCGCGAAACCCTTCTCTATCTCGACCAGCTCAAGCAGATCCAGCCCGAGCAGGTCGGCCTGATGGTGCTGCGCGGCTACGCCTACCTCAATCTCAAACGGTATTCCGACGCCATCCGCATCTTCGAGGCAGCCGGCGCTACCGGCGACCATGACGCCATCACCGGCCTGTCGAATGCCCGCAACGAGCAGGCCCACCCCTCGGGTTGAGCGACGGGAGGCTATCCCGGAAGGTCAGGTGACCCTGGGATAGCCGAGCGATATCGCCTGCCTCTCAAGCGCGGAGAGGCGCTCATAGGCGCTTTCGGGCAGGACTTCGAAGCGGCGCAACGACAGGACGTCGCGCACGGACGCGAGCCCCGGGGCTGTCGGCACCTCGTCGAGCGCGTGCCTGATCTCAGCCAGTTCTTCGTCGGTCGTGGCGCTCGATGTGATGAACGGCAGACCCGGTCCGTCGGGCGTTTCCGCAAGGATACGGACGTTGGCAAGACGATCCGGATCGAAACGCAGGATGTAGGCGTAGGTCACGCAGTCGATTGCGGCCATATCGGCCTTGCCGGAAGCCACCGCGTCGATGCTCGCGAGATGCCCCCCCGTCTCGATCACGGCGGAGAAGAACCGGCCATTGCGGGCCAGCGGCGCGATGGCCGCGCGAAAAAGGTTGCTACCGGAATTCGAACCCGGCTCGTTGATGGCGGCAATCCCGTCGCGCAGGTCTTCGAGGCTGGTGGCGGGGCTGGACCTTGCAACGATGATCTGGCTCCGATTGAGGGGACCGTCGCAGCCGGGAACACCGTAGACGGGCGTCGCCAGCAGCCGGACCTGGCCGCGCAGCTTCGTCACGAAGGGAAAGCCGCAGGTTTGGGCCACCAGCAGGTCGGGTCGGAGCCAGGCCTCATTGTAAACGACGCTCCTGTCGAGGCTATCGGGCACCTCCTGCAACCCCGCCCCACGCAACCGGTCGCGAAGAAAGGCCCACAGAGCATCATGGGCGGCGGCCACCTGGGCCGGCGCGGTGTACATGGCAAGGCTGGCAAGGCGCATGGGGCATCGGTCCGCTGGCTTCGGGAATGGAAGTGATACACGCCGGCCGAAGCTCTTGGCCAGAGGAAACCGCCATCGCCGGAGACATCAGGCCGCTATCGCTCAGGCGTCGGCGTTCGACCGGATAATCGCCTGCAAGGTGGGCGCCGTGCAGCCTGACCACTCCAGAAACCCTTTGAAGCGCCTGCGAATTTTCTCGGCGTGATTCTGGGCGATGTCCGAAAGCCTGTGGTCCAGGAACGGATTGTCGAAGCGCTGCAAGGTCGCGGATACATAGGCTTCGGCCTCTGCCCGCATGTTCCTTCGCGCAAAGCCCGGAACGACCTCGGTCTCGTAGAGCGACATGAGCGCGCTTCGGGCTTCGGAATCACCGAGCATTTCGCGCACGGTCATGGCTTCGGCGCCACCCTGCTCTATCCAGCGATGGGCGAGAAATGTGTGACCGAGGTTGAGGATGAACAGCTTCAGCCTCTCGTAGGGCTCGATGTCCTCGGCGACGACGATATCTTGGTGGATGCAGGGAAGGGTCTGCCCCGGTATCTTCTGGATCGCCCACAGCGCATAGGGTTCGGCGACGGCGCCGGCGGGTGAAATGGGCTCGGAGACGATCCGGTCGACGAGCGTATTGCAGAAGATCACCCGGGTCTCGATCCAGGCATCGAACGCCTGGTCCGCATACCATCCGGAGGCCAGGCGGGCCACGATGGCGCGCAGGGCCTCTCCGTTCCTGCTGATCAGTTCGCACGGCAGGATCGTCAACCCCTCCCGCCCCGCCTCGAACCGGCTGCGGAGCAGCAGAGTGAGCTTGCCCGGGAAAGAGACGGGAAGAGCGTGCGGGAGCGTCGCAGGCTCCAGCGAGACGTCGTAGCCCTTGTCTGCGGTGTTGCAGAGGACCACGGATACATCCTCGACGAAGATGCGCTCGATCTCGGCCCAGTCCGCAGAGGCGGAGAGCGCACGCCTGACGCTCGTCACATGCCGGACGCGATTGATCGGGTGACCGCCCTCGATGCCGCGAATGCGAACCGGAAAACCGCCGTCGACGGTCAGTCCCTTCAGCCGTTCGGCCCGTTCGCTGGCGCCGGTGGTCTGGACGACGGTGATCGGCCCCAGCGCCTCGCCCTTCTCCATCGCCTCGCTGACGAAGAGATCGCCGTGGGCCTGAAGAAACCGGCTGGTGCCGAACTGCATGATCGGTGTCTTCACGTTTGTTTTCCTTCCTCGCTCGGGGCCGGCGGTATGGATTGCAGCAACGTCTGCCGCGCCGACCGCAGATGATGGCGGCAGGCCTCGTCGATGCGGATGGCATCGCGCGACTGGAGCGCCTCGATATAGGCAATGTGCTCGACGATGGCCCTTCCATTGCGCTCGCGGGCAAAGGCCTTGTTCCACTGGTAGTGATAGTGAAAGACCACGGCGATGACGTCGTAGAAGTCGGCGATGAAGCGGTTCTTCGATGCACGGTGGATGAGCAGGTGAAACTTCTCGTCCAGCTGTGAGAAGTCGCGGTAACGGGCATCGAGATCGGCAACGAGCTCGTCATGTTCCTGCCGGATCGCGGCAAGGCTCGCCCAGGCCGGGTGATCGGCCGGCAGGCGCCCGAACTCGGAAGCGGAATGCAGCTCGAACATCTCGCGCACATCGGCCAGCTCAAGCGCGAATTCGCGGGTAAAGCCCTTGAGCGTCCAGTGGCTGTTGGGCCGCTTCTCGATCAGGCCGAAACGCGAGAAGCGGATCAGGAACTCCCGGACGCTGGTCGTGCCGGTGCCGATCTCGCGGGCGAGTTCCAGCTCGTTAATCTGCATGCCCGGCTGGGCTTCGTCCGACAGGATGCGCAACATGAAGCTACGCTCGATGATGTCGTGCAGCGAGTTGGTCTCCTGCTCCGGAAACAGGTCGGCGGCCGTTGGAGGCCGGAGCACCGTCTTCTCGCGCTTGTTCCACTGGATGATGCCGACCTCGCTCAGCCGCAGCAGAATGGCACGCGCCGTGCTGCGGCTGATGCCGAGCTGGGCCGCGATGTCAGGCTCGGACGGCAGGGCCGCATGCGGCAGCAAGGTGGCCGCATAGCGATTGAACGCCTCCTTGAACACGGTATTTTGTCTGGCCATGCCGACCCCCTTTTGCCTGCTCGACCCCGCGCGATCTGCTGCCTTGTATGGCGCAGATGCGCGGCTTGCCGGTACAGCGCGCCTTGTTCCCGGCGCTTGTTGTTGGCGTTTCCTTCCCCGCAAACGGCAATATTCCCCGTTGACTTCAAAATGTTTATTGTAGATAAAAAACAAAATCA
>CAZZZI010000029.1:0-23365 GCA_964658415.1 uncultured Sphingomonas sp.
GGTCGTGGCGCAAGCCGACCAGAGCCTGGGCGATCTCCGTCATCGCGTCTGTCGTTGGGCGTGTTTCGGCTGCGGCACGGGCAAGGGGCTGGCGCGCGGGGAGTGGCTCGGCGGCGCGCGGAGCGAGCGGTTGCCGTATGGTTGCTTCTGGCTGGACGGTATTGGTGCGGTCGCGGCCCGTCCCGAGAATGCGCTGGCGCTGGCGGATTTCGGCAAAGGGATCGGCGCGGGTTGCCGGTGCCGTGGCTTCGACGCGGGCCGGGCGCTCGATGGCTTCGCGCCGGGCCGGCGCACCCTCGATGCGGTCAGGCCTGTCTGCGGGCTGATGGCGCTGTGCGGACGGCGCGGGAGTTGTTGCGTGCGTGCGGGCTTCCGCCCCGCCGGCGGCGCCCATCAGGCCCTCTATCCGGGCCTCCAGTCCCTCGATGGTGCGGCTCAGCGCATCGAGCGACGTCCTGTCGCTCATCAGGGGAGGATGTGATGGAGATCCGCTCATCGTGTTGCTCGCTTCGACATTTTGACCCCTGCGGGCTGTTTCCCCCGATGCCCCGCCGCTGCCATCGAATACTGCAGTGACCGGAAGCACCAGACGCAAAGGCATACTAGGTACGCATTCCTGAGACCGGACGGATCGCTGTATCCAGGATGCCGCACCGAGACATCGAATACGGATCAAACCGCTCACCCGCAAAATTCGCAAAACGTGGTAAAGAAGCCGTTAACTTTTCGGAAAATTTCTTTAACCTTTGTTATCGCAGCATCAGGCGGGGCGGTCTCGGACGTTGCGCGGGACCTGCACGGTCGGTGCGGGCTTTTGGAACGGGGACAGCGTCCTCCGGTGCCTCGCCACACGGCGCCGACACAAAAATTTTATCTCCCCGACGCAAATATTGACGTTTACGCGCACGTCAATATTTTATAGTCTTCCGGAAAGGATGAGGCCAAGTCCTCGTCCCCGTCAACGGGAGGATGAGAAACCATGCCGGTCTACCGGGCACCTGTCAGCGATACGCTCTTCATTCTCAACGATGTGCTCGGCCTCGAGCGCTACAACAACCTGCCGGGCTTTGCCGAAGCGACGCCTGAGATGATCGAGGCGATCCTCGGCGAAGCCGCAAAGATGGCGGAGGAGGTGCTGTTTCCGTTGAACTATTCCGGCGACCAGGAAGGCTGCCGGCGCAGCGACGACGCCAGCGTTTCGACCCCTGCGGGCTTCCGGCAGGCCTATGATGCCTATTGCGCCGCCGGCTGGACCGGCCTTGCCGTGCCGGAAGAATTCGGCGGCCAGGGGCTGCCCTACACGCTGCATGCCGCCGTGGGCGAGTACACGTCGGCCGCCAACATGTCGCTGATGATGTATCCGGGCCTGACCCAGGGCGCGATGGCAGCGATCCTCGTGCACGGCACCGACGAGCAGAAGCGCACCTATCTGCCTCAGATGGTCGAGGGCAAGTGGTCGGGGACGATGAACCTCACCGAGCCCCATTGCGGCACCGATCTCGGCATGCTGCGCACCAAGGCCGTGCCGCAGCCGGATAGCAGCTACAAGCTCTCCGGCCAGAAAATCTTCATCTCGGCCGGCGAGCACGATCTGACGGAAAACATCGTGCATCTGGTGCTCGCCCGCATCGAAGGCGCGCCCGAGGGCACCAAGGGCATCTCGCTGTTCATTGTCCCGAAGTTCCTGGTCGGCGCCGACGGTACGCTCGGCGCCCGCAACGGGGTGACCTGCGGCGCGCTCGAGCACAAGATGGGCATCCATGCCAATGCCACCTGCGTGATGAACTACGACGACGCTACCGGCTACCTGATCGGTACCGAGAACCGCGGCTTGCCCGCCATGTTCGTGATGATGAACGAGGCACGCGTCAGCGTCGGCCTGCAGGGCGTTTCGATCTCGGAGATCGCCTATCAGAATGCCGCCGCCTATGCCCGTGACCGCATCCAGGGCCGCGCACTCTCGGGCGCCAAGGCTCCGGACAAGAAGGCCGATCCGATCATCGTCCATCCCGATATCCGCCGCACGCTGATGACCATCCGCGCTTTCAACGAGGCCGGCCGCGCCTTCCTGCTGTGGACGGCGCTGCAGTCGGACATCGCCCATCGCTCGCCGGACGAAAAGCAGCGCCAGGTGGCTGACGACATCCTCGGCCTGGTCACGCCGATCCTCAAGGGCGTGATGACCGACAAAGGCTTCGACCACGCCGTCATGGCCCAGCAGGTGCTGGGTGGCCACGGCTATATCGAGGACAACGGCATGAGCCAGTATGTCCGCGACGCCCGTATCACGATGATTTACGAGGGCGCCAACGGCATCCAGGCGCTCGATCTGGTTGGCCGCAAGCTCGGCCTCAACGGCGGCCGCGCGGTCATGGCGCTGTTCAAGGAAGTCGGCGATTTCTGCGCTGAAAACCGCGCCGACGAGGCGATGACGCCGTTCACCAAGGCGTTGAAGAAAAGCCTCGACGACGCCCAGGCGGCCACCATGTGGTTCATGCAGAACGCCATGGCCAAGCCCGACAACGCCGGCGCCGGCTCGACCGACTACATGCACCTCCTCGGCCTTGTCGTCCTCGGCTACATGTGGGCAAGGATGGTCAAGGCGGCCCAGGCAAGCCTTGCCTCCGGCGACAGCACGCGCCAGGATTTTCTCGAGGCCAAGCTTATCTCGGGCCGCTTCTTCATGGACCGCATTCTGCCGGAGACGGCCCTGCGCCGCCTGCGCATCGAGGCCGGTGCGGACACGATGATGGCGCTGCCGGCGGAGGCGTTTTGAGGGGCCTGGCTATTTCCAGGGATCGACTTGTGCAAATCGGTAAAAGTTATACATTGGTATAACTCTTCGGGAGGCGAGCATGGCAACATCAACTCTTCGCAACGTCGGCGGCTCGGTGATGATGACGATCCCAAAGGTTGTCGTCGATGAGCTGGGACTGACGGCCAATACCAAGGTGGAGGTATTGGCGGAAGATGGGCGCGTCGTGGCTGTTCCGCAAAGGCGACCGAGGTATACGCTCGAGGAGCTTCTAGCCGAGTGCGATCTCGAAGCACCGCTCACCGCAGAAGACCGTGAATGGCTTGACGGTCCGCCGGTCGGACGAGAGGTCATCTAGTGGAACGCGGCGACATCTGGCATGTCGACCTGGAGCCGATCCGGGGACGGGAACAGGCCGGAGCCCGCTATGTCCTCGTTGTGACCAAGAAGAGCTTCAACGCACTCGGGACGCCTGTCGTCGTGCCCGTAACATCGGGTGGAGAGTTTGCCCGTTTCAAGGGATTTGCCGTGTCGTTGTCCGGTGCGGGGACGCGCAGTTCTGGTGTGATCCTGTGCAACCAGTTGCGTTCGCTCGACCTCAGGGCGCGTGGCGCAAGGTATGTCGAAAGCGTACCTGACTTCATCATGTCCGAAGTTCTTGCCAGGATCAGCACGTTCTTCGAATGAGACAAAAAGATCGAATTTCGGTGCCTGTGGCGCCAGGGAGAGAGACGATGACCGAGGTTTTCATTTACGACCATGTCCGCACGCCGCGCGGGCGCGGCAAGAAGGATGGCGCGCTGCACGAGGTGCCGTCGGTCCGGCTGGCCGCCAAGACCCTCGAAGCGATCCGCGACCGGAACGGGCTGGATACCTCGACCGTCGACGACATCATCATGGGCTGCGTTGATCCGGTCATGGAAGCCGGTGCCGTCATCCCGAAGGCCGCTGCATTCGAGGCGGGCTATTCGACCCGGGCGCCCGGCATGCAGATCTCGCGCTTCTGCGCTTCCGGCCTCGATGCCATCAACCTTGCCGCCGCCAAGATCGCGCAAGGGGCCGATGATATCGTCATCTCGGGCGGCGTCGAGAGCATGTCGCGCGTCGGGCTCGGCATGGGCGGCGGTGCCTGGTTCATGGACCCGTCGGTAAATTTTCCGGCCTATTTTATGCCGCAGGGCGTGTCCGCCGACCTGATCGCCACCAAATATGGGTTTTCGCGCAACGATGTCGACGCTTACGCGGTCGAGAGCCAGAAGCGCGCTGCGCATGCCTGGAAAAGCGGCTGGTTCGACAGGTCCGTCATCCCGGTGAAAGACCAGAACGGCCTGACCATCCTTGCCCATGACGAACACATGCGTCCCGGCACCGACATGCAGGCGCTCGGCGCCCTCAATGCCTCCTTCCAGATGCCGGGCGAGATGGGCGGCTTCGAGGCCGTCGGCATCCAGGCCCATCCGGAAATCGAGCGGATCAACTACGTCCACCACGCCGGCAATTCGTCCGGCATCGTCGATGGCGCCAGCGCCGTGCTGCTCGGCTCGAAGGCGGGCGGAGAGAGCATGGGCCTGAAGCCGCGCGCCCGCATCAAGGCCTTCGCCAATATCGGCTCCGACCCGGCGCTGATGCTGACCGGTCCCGTCGATGTCACCAAGAAGCTGTTCGAGCGTTCCGGCCTGTCGCTTGCCGACATCGACCTGTTCGAACTCAACGAAGCCTTCGCCGCCGTGGTTCTTCGCTACATCCAGGCCTTCGATATCGATCCCGAAAAGATCAATGTCGCGGGCGGCGCCATTGCCATGGGCCATCCGCTCGGGGCCACCGGCGCGATGATCCTCGGCACAGTGCTTGACGAGCTGGAACGCCGCGACCTCAACACCGCGCTGGTCACGCTCTGCATCGGCGCCGGCATGGGCACCGCCACCATCATCGAGAGGGTTTGATGCCTTTGCCCGCAGCCCCCTGATGGGCCGAGCGAGGTGAGTGCGCAACCCGGCAACCACGAACATTTACTGGGAGAGGAATCCCGCGATGAGCAGCTACACCAATTTCACCGTTGAGACGGACGAGGACGGCATCTCGCTGGTCACCTGGGACATGCCGGGCAAGTCGATGAACGTCTTCACCGCCGCTGTCATGGAGGAACTCGACGCGATCATCGACGGCAGCGTCGCCGATACCGCTGTGAAGGGCGTCGTCATCACGTCGGGCAAGACGAGCTTCTCCGGCGGTGCCGACCTGTCGATGATTCAGTCGATGTTCAGCTATTATCATGACGAAAAGGCCAGGGACCCGGCGACGGCGGCGCAGAAGCTGTTCGACATGGTCGGCCGCATGACCGGCCTGTTCCGCAAGCTCGAGACCTCAGGCAAACCCTGGGTCGCGGCCATCAACGGCACCTGCATGGGCGGCGCCTTCGAGATGTCGCTCGCCTGCCACGGCCGCGTCGTCTCGAACGCCAAGCATGTCAAGTTGGCGCTGCCCGAGGTCAAGGTCGGCATTTTCCCGGGCGCCGGCGGCACCCAGCGCGTCTCGCGGCTGGCCAATGCGCAGGACGCCCTACAGATGATGACGACGGGAAGCTCGCTGTCGCCGGCCCGCGCCAAGGCGATGAACCTGGTGCATCAGGTGGTCGAGCCCGACCAGCTGATCCCGGCCGCCAAACAGATGATCAAGGACGGTCTCAAGCCCGTCGCCCCTTGGGACGAGAAGGGCTTCAAGGCTCCCGGCGGCGGCATCTGGACGCCGGCTTCGGCCCAGCTCTGGCCGGCAGCACCCGCCATCCTCAGGCGCGAAACGTCAGGCAATTATCCGGGCGCGCTCGCCATCCTGAAATGCGTCTACGAAGGCCTGCAGGTGCCCTTCGACACCGGTCTGAAGATCGAGCAGCGCTATTTCACGGAAGTGCTGCAGACCACCGAAGCCTTTTCGATGATCCGCTCCCTGTTCGTCTCGATGCAGGAACTCGGCAAGGGCGCCCGGCGCCCGGCCGGCCAGCCGAAGACGGTGTTCAACCACATCGGCATCGTCGGCGCCGGCTTCATGGGGGCGTCCATCGCCTACGTGACCGCCGCCGCCGGCATCCGCGTGACGCTGATCGACCGCGACATGGATGCTGCCAGCAAGGGCAAGGCGACGGGCGAAGGCCTCGTCAAGGATTCGGTCGCCAAGGGCCGGGTGACCTCAGACGAGGGTGCCGCCCTGCTCGGCCGCATCACGCCATCGGCCGACTACAACGACCTGCGCGATGCCGATCTGGTGATCGAAGCCGTGTTCGAGGATCGCGATGTCAAGAAGGCCGTGATCGAGGCCGTCGAGGCCGTGCTGCCGGAAACGGCGATCTTCGCCTCCAACACCTCGACGCTGCCGATCTCCGGTCTTGCCGAGAGTTCGAAGCGCAGGGAAAGCTTCATCGGCATCCACTTCTTCTCGCCGGTCGAAAAAATGATGCTAACAGAGGTGATCATGGGGCTCGAGACCGGCGACCGCGCGCTCGCCGTCGCGCTGGATTACGTCGCCGCCATCAGGAAAACCCCGATCGTCGTCAACGACACCCGTGGCTTCTACGTCAATCGCTGCGTCTTCCGCTACATCCACGAGGCCTACGACATGCTGATCGAAGGCGTGCCGCCGGCGATGATCGAGAACGCCGCGAAAATGGCCGGCATGCCGGTCGGGCCGCTGTCGCTCAACGACGAGGTTGCCGTCGATCTCAGCCAGAAGATCCTGAAGGCGACCGTTGCCGATCTCGGCCCGGACGCCGTCGATCCGGAGCACCTCCGGCTGATCAATCGAATGGTCGACGATCTCGACCGCCGCGGCCGCAAGAATGGGCGCGGCTTCTACGACTATCCTGCCAAACCGGCCAGGAAGGCGCTCTGGCCCGGCCTCAAGGAATTCTTCCCGCAGCGTCGCCCGGAAGAGGTCGATGTGGCGGTGCTGAAGCAGCGCTTCCTGGTCACCATCGCGCTGGAGGCTGCCCGGACGATGGAGGAGGGTATCGTCACCGATCCGCGCGAGGCCGATGTCGGCTCGATCCTCGGCTTCGGCTTTGCGCCGTATACCGGGGGGACGCTGTCCTATATCGACGGCATGGGTGCCAAGGTCTTCGTCGCACTCTGCGAGACGTTGGCTTCAGCCTATGGCGAGCGCTTCCGTCCGACCCCGCTACTGATGGATATGGCTGCGAAGGGCGAAACATTTTACGGTCGCTTCGATCCCTACAGGGTCGACCAGGCAGCCTGAGATCGGGATCTCGGGCGCATGAGCCCCAGTGCGCGCAGCAGCACCGTGAAATTCTCAACGTCACAAAGCGGCGAGACGGCCATTCGGCCTTCTCAACGGTCCAGTCCTGCCCGAATAGCGGCAGCGATGCCGGTCATTGATTACGGGGCAGCTGTCATTCGATGTCGTGGGTAGATTAAAGACTGCTCCAGACAATCAGGCCAATCGCCGCCCAGATGCAGGCCGACAGTTCGAAAGCTATGACATAGGCTTTTGCGCGATCACTCATTGAAACCTCCTCTGCGCAGTCTCCCAACTGCTAATATTATCTATTTCGATATTATGGGGAAAGTCAACGAAGCATGTCAGTTTTGTGGCGATTACGCTCGAAATTGCCATGTTTGCCCAAACGGCAAACAGCCCCGGACAATGCCGGGGCTGTTGGAGGATGTCGGCGGTTTGGGCCGGGTATTACGGGCAGTTAGTGCCTGTCGAACCTGCCGTAGCCGTGTTGGACTTCGGGTTCGTCGTGTTCTTGTTGGTCGTCGTGGCGTTGCAATCCTGGGACTTGCCGTCGCCATTGTCGCCGCCGTTGGTCGGCGTGTCGCTCTTCATGCCGGACATACCGTTGTTGGTGCCGGATGTGCCGTTTGCGCCAGTGCCGGTGTTGGAGCCCGGTGTTCCCGTGGACGTTCCGTTTCCGGTGCTGTCGCTACCAGAGCCCGACGCGCCGGACGCACCAGACGTGCCGGAACTGCTGCCCGGGCTACCGGTGCCGGAGCTGTCTGCCATCGCGCCGGTGGCCATTGCAAGCGTCAGAGCGGTCACTGCCAAGATCTTGGAATACATTGGGTATCTCCCTAGTTTCTGTTTTTGACAGACAACAAACCAGTGTTCCCCCAAGATGTTCCAACCTATGTGACGAATTGCTGATGAAAAGAAGGGACGGGCCGCGCCGTGAGCGCGCGTTCTTGGATCTCAATACCCCAGCCGGTCTCCCGCCTTGCACGCCGAGGCTGGGCTCAGGGAACTATTGGCAACCGCAGGGGTTGAGCTTTGTAACAAAGAAGGAGCGTCCCGTGACGAAGAATATCGAGAACGAACCTGGACTGGCGCCCTCAGGCGACAGTCATGCAGAGAAGACCGAGAAGCTTCGCGCCGGCAAGGGCGTGGCTGGCGTGCTGGGCGGCGTCGCCGCAGTCTTTATCGCTTCGTTCGTCGTGATCATCGTCGGCGCGCTTCTTTTCGGCCTGGATATCCTTTGACGGCCCGTCGGTAGCTGTCAGTTCTTTCCGATAACGACATTAAAACAGGGCCGGCTGCCAATCTCTAGGCAGCCGGCCCTGACGCTATGTAAGACAGGCTCTCAGCCGTCTGCGATCGAATGCCTCAAAACTCTTCCCAGTTTTCAGTTGCTGCCTGGGCTGAGCCGCCGCCCATGCCGACGGCACCGGCAACCTTGGCCAGCATGCGTCGTGCCGGCGAAGGCACGGGCTTGTGGCTGGCATGCACCACCTCCGGCCTGCGCGCCTGCGCATTGCTGGTTCCGCCAACGTTGAATTCGGCAATGATCTCCCGCAGCCGGTCCACTTCCCCCGCCAGCGCGGCGCTGGCCGCCGTCGATTCCTCGACCATGGCAGCGTTCTGCTGGGTCACCTGGTCCATCTGGTTCACCGCAGTATTGACTTCGGCCAGTCCCACGGACTGTTCCTTGGCCGATGTGGCAATCGAATCGAGCTGCGTGTTGATCGCAACGACCTGCTCCTCGATGATCTTCAGAGCCTGCCCGGTTTCCTGCACCAGCTTGACGCCATTGCTGACCTCGTCGCCGGAGTTGCGGATGAGATCCTTGATTTCCTTGGCTGCCTTCGCAGACCGCTGGGCGAGTTCGCGAACTTCCTGTGCCACGACCGCGAAACCCTTGCCAGCCTCGCCGGCGCGAGCAGCTTCAACACCGGCATTCAGCGCCAGCAGGTTGGTCTGGAAGGCAATCTCGTCGATAACGCCGATGATGCTGGAGATCTGGTTGGAGGAATCCTCGATGCGCTGCATCGCGACGACCGTATTGGACACCACCTCGCCCGAGCGGCGCGCAGACTTGTTGGCCTCGATGGCGACGTGACGGGCTTCTTCCGTCCGCTTCGAGGAGTTGGACACGTTGATGGTGATCTGGTCGAGCGCTGCGGCGGTTTGCTCCAGCGAGGCTGCCTGCTGCTCCGTGCGCTTGGACAGATCGTCGGCGCTGCGGCTGATTTCTCGTGCACCGCTGTCGATGGAACCGGTGGCGACGGCAACGGACCGCATGCTGTTGGCCAACTGGTCGACGGCGCCATTGAAGTCGGCGCGCAGGCTTTCGAATTCGCTGGCGAAAGCTTCTCCGAGCCGGAAGGTCAGGTCTCCGCTCGAGAGGCGCTTCAGGCCGTCTGCAAGGCCGGTGGTCGCCTGCGCCATCTGCTGGGCGCGCTGGCGATCCATCTGGGCGGCGCGGCTGCGCTCTGCTTCACTCGAGTTGCGGGTCGATTCGGCCTCCCGCTCGAGTTCCACGGCTCGCATGCCGTTATCCTTGAAGACCTGGACAGCCTTCGCCATGATGCCGACCTCGTCGCGCCGGTCGGCGCCGTCGACAGCAGCCGAGAAATCGCCATCGGCAAGGACGTTCATCGTCTTCGCCAACTGCTGGATTGGCCTGACAAGCCAAGACCGGATAGCGAAAAAGCCGAGCAGCATGATTGCGACAAGGCCGATGGCAACGGCGGTGAGCGTGGTCGTGACGGTGCTGTTCGTTACGCCGGTCAGTCGATCGCTTTCCTTGGACGCGGCATCGGCAATTTTGGTGGTCGCTGTGGAGAATCTCGACGAAATGTCAGCAAATGCCGGCTGGCACTGCGTCAGGAACAGCTTCTGCGAGTCCTCAACCTGCTGGGCGGTTGTCGCCTTGCGACCGGCATCCACACTTGGTCCGCAGGTGGTCGATAAAATCTTCAGGCCTTCGACTTTCAGCTGGGCGATTTCGGTGTTCTGTGGAAGTGCCGCGAAGGCTTTGTCCATGTATTGTGCGAAGCCTTCGGTATTTTCTTTGAGCTCCTTTTCCGCGCTGGCATTGAGCTCTTCGGTGCGGGATACCATCAGATCGCCGATCGCTGCACGGGAAGCCTGCAGCCTCCTGTTCGAGCGGGCCATGTAGAGGGCAGCCGCCGATTCGTGGTCCAGCAGCGCGCTGTAGCCTGCATCGATCTTGGTGAGTTCTCGGCCCGAATAGAGCGAGACGCCGAGCGCAAACAGCCCGAAACCAGCCATGATGATGAGAAATTTTCCAATGATAGAGACGTGTTTCACCTGCAACTCCGGCAAATCTGTATTTCGGGGAAGGTGCCACGAGCAAATCATTCACCGGGCAGACCGTGAAAAGCGGCAGGCGGAGATGCAACCGGTTGTTGACCGATAGCGCCCTGCCCACGAGAAACCGCCGACTGTTGCTGGATGACGACTCATCTACGCGTATCAGTCGAATAAAATTTAGAACCTACTTTCTAAGTAAACATTAATTTTGAACAAGGCCCTCTAAATTATATTTAGAATTTTAATAAAAATCGATTTCAAGCAGCAATATACGGGCTGATATAAGTCGAGATAGCAGTGCTAACCGAGGATCGCGGGAGGAATGGAAGTTTAGCTAATTGTTTATACGCTAACAATAATTAAACGTTACGATCGGAATGCAGGCCCGGCAACTTTGATCGTAAGCTTGCTATCAAGTTGCATCGTGCGGTCGCACCCGGCACAGCGCCGATCGGTATCGGTGATTCGCCACGCTCGCTCGCGCAGCAACGCCAGCGTGCATGTCGCGCATCGGGTTTTCCCGCAGGCACGGATCGGCACCGTCGGATTTTCATTTTTTTCCATTCGGGCATTCGCAGCCCTTTCCCGGTGAAATGTCCAGCGTTCCGGGTGTTCCGGTCGATGGCCGCTGCAATCCGCATTGCCGACCTGCTTTTGGACACGAGAGTTTGCAATCGCCGTGGCTTGAATGAAGGGCAGAGGTCGGTTATAAGGCCCGCCATCGATCTTGCTAGATGAACTTTGGTGCGGCCATTCAGCCGTTGCTGGCGAACTTCCCTTCAAAATCGGTTTTCACCGCGATCCGGGCGTTTCCGGGTTGCGTTCTTCTCTACACGCGATTCGAAAAGGATATCGTTATGGCATCAGGTACAGTTAAGTGGTTCAACGCAACCAAGGGCTTCGGCTTCATTCAGCCTGACGACGGCGCAGCCGACGTTTTCGTTCACATCTCGGCCGTTGAACGCGCCGGCATGCGCGAACTCCAGGAAGGTCAGAAGATCTCCTACGAGCTCGTTGCTGACAAGCGTTCGGGCAAGATGTCTGCAGACCGCCTTCAGGCAGCCTAAGACACTTTTGGCAGGCTTCCGGCTTAAGGCCGGCAGCCTGTAGAGACAGACTAAGAAAAGGTCGGGCTTGTCCCGGCCTTTTTGCATTTTGCGGCTTTCCACTGGATGCCTGTCCAAACAGGGGCCAGTGCTCTGGCTGGTATGGACGCCGGGCCTGCCGGCGCCCAGGCTGCTTTCAGAAGCGGTAGGTAATACCGGTGCCGATCATGAGGGGGTCGAGGTTGGCCTTGCCGCTGACATGGCTTCCACCGACGTTGGCGTCGAAGTCGGGCCGCAGGATCAGCTTCTTGACATCGACGTTGAGGCCCCAGTGCTGGTCCAGCATGTAGTCGAAGCCGGTCTGGAAAGCGACGCCGAACGTGTTCTTGACGTCGAGGCTCTGCGCACTCTTGCCGGACTGGTTGTAGAACATCGTATAGTTGATGCCGGCGCCGATATAGGGACGGAACGCGCCGAGGCTGGTAACGTGGTACTGCAGCGTCAGGGTCGGCGGCAGCATCCAGGTCTTGCCGATATCGCCGAGGCTGGAGATCGTTCCCTCGCCATGCACCGTCGACTTGGTCGTGCCGAGGATAAGTTCGGCAGCGATGTTGTCGTTGAAGAAGTACGAGACATCCAGTTCCGGGACGACCGAGTTCGAGAAGGACAGTCCGGAGCCGTCGATGCCGTCGACCCGGCCCGAATCGCGCGGGATGACGCCCAGCGCCCGCAACCGGATCTGCCAGGGGCTCTGCGCCTGCATGGATGGCGTCTGTTCGGCCGTCATATCGGCGGCACCGGCTGAAGTCGCGATGGCCAGCATTCCGGCCGTCATCAGCATCTTGAGGGTTCTATCGAGTTTCATGGGTCTGCGTCCTTATTGTCGAATTTTTTCTGACAGGCGCCTTATCGCGCCCGGAGACGGGCGCCCGTTTGAGCCAGATCAAGCGGACAGGAAGAGGCATTCCGGAAGAAAGACTCTGTGCGACGATGTCGCATTTTCGCCACAGTCTCGCGCGCCGGAGGATGAGCCGCCGAGCCCCGGTGTCGGGTGCGCCGCGTGATGATGGAGGAAAGAGCGGCAGCTGGCCGCGCCGGCCGCGAGGCCTTGAAAAAATCGCGTCTTGAACAAGATGGCGAAAGATGTTGCTAATCGATCGTGATTGTTCGTCACGGCAAGGCCAAAGGGGGGCCGTCCATGCTCAATGAATTCAAATCCTTTATCGCACGCGGCAACGTCATGGATCTTGCCGTCGGCGTGATCATCGGCGGCGCCTTCGGCGGCATCGTCAAGTCGTTGGTCGACGACATCATCATGCCCATCGTCGGGGCAGTGTTCGGTGGGTTCGATTTCTCGAATTATTTCTTCGGGCTGTCCAGCGCCGTCAACGCGCCGACGCTGGCCGCCGCCCGCGCCCAGGGCGCGGTGTTTGCCTACGGCAACTTCATCACCGTGCTGATCAATTTCCTGATCCTGGCGTGGATCATCTTCCTGATGGTCAAGGGCGTCAACACGCTACGCCGCCAGGTCGAGCACAAGGAAGAGAAGGCAACGGCTGCCGCTCCTCCGCCGGCCGATGTCGCGCTGCTGACCGAAATCCGCGACCTGCTGGCCAGTCGCCCTGCCGTCTGATCGGACTTGGGAACCCCGTTGTCTGCCTGCGGGGTTCCTCCCATCACTGAAATCGATCGGTCATCCAAGCAAAGTCATGGGATTTTCGCGTCGAACTGACCTATGAAGGCCGCGAACCGGAGATCCAGAATGTCGATCGTCAACAGCCTCAGCCCTCGGGCGCTCGCAGCCCCCGAAAGCGGTATCGTCGAAGTCCTGAATTACGCGCGCGGCCGGGATGGCCTGCTGCCGCTCTGGGTGGGTGAGGGCGACCTGTCGACACCCGACTTCATCAACCGCGCGGCCATGGCTTCGCTTGCAGCCGGCGACACTTTCTACACCTGGCAGCGCGGCATCCCGCAGCTGCGCCAGGCCTTGTCGGATTATTACGCCCGCCATTTCGACGTCGCACTGCCGCCCGACAATTTCTACGTGACCGGCTCTGGCATGCAGGCGATCCAGCTCTCCGTCCAGGCGATCACCTCGCCAGGCGACGAGATGATCTACCTGACACCTGCCTGGCCGAACATCGCCGCTGCTCTCGAGATCGCAGGCGCCCGTTCGGTTGGCGTCCAGCTCGATTTCGAAGGTGGCAAGTGGGCCCTGGACATCGGCCGCATCGAAGCTGCGATCACCCCGAAGACCAGGGGCCTGTTCCTCAACACGCCGTCGAACCCGACCGGCTGGACTGCCAGCCGCGACGATCTCGTCACCATCCTGGCGCTCGCCCGCAAGCACGGGCTGTGGATCATGGCAGACGAGATCTATGCCCGTTTCCACTATGCCGGCGGCCGTGCGCCCTCGCTGCTCGACATCAGGCAGGAGGACGATCGCATCCTCTTCGTCAATTCCTTCTCGAAGAACTGGTCGATGACCGGCTGGCGCATCGGCTGGATCGTGGCGCCGCCGGCAACCGGGCAGGTGCTGGAAAATCTCGTGCAGTACTCGACCTCGGGCGTGGCCCACTTCATGCAGATGGGTGCGGTTGCCGCTCTCAACGAGGGCGACGACTTCGTCCTGTCCAACATCGACAAGGCGACGCGGTCGCGCGACATCCTTTGCGACGCGCTTGTTGCCACCAACCGCGTCGAGACGCTGAAACCGGACGGCGCGCTCTACGCCTTCCTGAAGATCGACGGCATCACCGACAGCCGGCAAGCGGCCCTCGACATCGTCGACAAGACCGGCGTCGGCCTGGCACCCGGCACTGCTTTCGGAGCCGGCGGAGAGCTTTTCCTGCGCGCCTGTTTCCTGCGCGACCCCGGCCAGATCGCCGATGCTGCAGAACGTCTGTGCAAGTATATTCTCAGCCGCTGAGCCGTTTCGATCGTCCCGCGCGGGGCCGAGGACCCGGCGTGTTGTCGCTAAAATCCCATCGATTTCGTTAGGGTTTTGCTAACTACGCTACCATTCTGCAGCTTTCAAAGTCGCCGCAAGCGGTCTTGATAATCAAATATCAAAAGACGCGAGCCAATGCTCCCGCAATGACAAGCCAGGGATGCAAGACATGGCGATATTGGTAACGGGGGGTGCCGGCTATATCGGCAGCCATATGGTCTGGACCTTGCTGGATGCCGGCGAGGACGTGGTCGTGATCGACAGGCTGTCGACCGGCTTCCGCTGGGCCGTGGCCCCGGCCGCGCGCTTCTATCTCGGCGATGCCGCAGATACGACGCTGCTGCAGACGATCTTTGCCGAAAACGATATCGAGGCCATCATCCATTTCGCTGGCTCGGCCATCGTCTCGGCCTCCATCACCGATCCGCTTGCCTATTATGAAAACAACACGGGCACGACGCGCGCGCTGATGAGCGCCGCCGTCAGGGCCGGTATCCGCCATCTCGTGTTTTCCTCGACCGCTGCCGTCTATGGGCCGCAGCCCTCGAGCGAGCCGGTACCGGAAAGTGCCGCGCTCAATCCCGAGACGCCCTATGGGCTCTCCAAGCTGATGTCGGAATATATGCTGCGCGATGCCGCCGCCGCCTATGATTTCCGCTACGTCGCATTGCGCTACTTCAACGTCGCTGGAGCCGATCCGCAAGGGCGGACAGGCCAGTCCACCGAAGGCGCCACGCATCTCGTCAAGGTCGCCTGCCAGGCGGCGCTCGGCATGCGTCGCAAGGTCGACATCTACGGCACCGACTATCCCACCCATGACGGCACCGGGGTGCGCGACTATATCCACGTCAGCGATCTCACAGAAGCGCATCTGAAGGCGCTCGAGCACCTGCGGACCGGCGGTCGCTCGCTGGTCGCCAATTGCGGCTATGGAATGGGCTATTCCGTCCTTGACGTGCTGAACATGGTGACCCGCGTGCACGGCCGCGCCTTCAAGATACACCGAGCCCCGCGCCGGCCGGGAGATGCGGCCTGCGTCGTCGCGGATGCCACCTTCGCCCGCGACGTGCTCGGATGGACGCCCCGGCGCAACTGCATGGAAACCATCGTGCGCTCGTCGCTGGCCTGGGAAGAGCATCTGGCGCAGCGCCGCGACGCGGAGCGTCTGCTCAATCGCGCCCCCGCAGCTGCCGCGTGCTGACCGCCAAGCGCCGGCTTCCTTGCCTCCTCGCCGGCGAACGATAGACTGCCATCCCGGTGGCGCGGCGCTGGACAGACCGGCGGACCTGCCCATCTCCTGTTGAACAGGACGGAGTAGGGCAATGCAGGCAACGGAAGAGATCATCATCGCGCGCGAAGGCTCGGCCGGTATCATCCGGCTCAACCGGCCGAGGGCGCTGAACAGCCTGACGCTGCCGATGGTGCGCGCCATCGCCGGGAATCTCGAGCGTTTTGCGGCCGACCCGTCGATCGCCACCGTCATCGTCATGGGCGAGGGCGAGCGCGGCTTTTGCGCGGGCGGCGATATCCGCGCGCTGCATCAGAGCGGCACCGAGGGCAGCGGCGATGCCACTCGCTTCTGGCGCGAGGAGTTCCGCCTCAACCGCATGATCGCCGACTATCCAAAACCCTATGTCGCGCTGATGGACGGTATCGTCATGGGCGGCGGCGTCGGCCTGTCGGCCCATGGCAGCCACCGGGTCGTCACCGAGCGGACCAGGCTGGCGATGCCCGAAACCGGCATCGGCTATTTCCCCGACGTCGGCGCCACATGGCTGCTGCCCCGGGCGCGCAGCGAGACCGGCACCTGGCTGGCCCTGACCGGTCTTGCCATCGGTGCCGCCGATGCGATTTACGCCGGGCTTGCCGACCGCTGTGTCGCCGCGAGCGACCTTGGTCAAGTCGTCGACGCCATTGCACGACTGCCAGCCGGTGCATCGGGCGCGGAGGTCGACGCGACCATTGCCACATGGGCTGCGGTACCGGAGGAGGGCCTTTTCGGCGCCAACGCCGCGCTGATCGCCCGTGCCTTTGCCCATGACAGCGTCGAGGCGATCCTGGCGGCATTGGCCATGGCGCCGGATGCGTTTGCCGGAGACAGCCTGAAAGCCATCGCCACCCGCTCTCCGACCAGCCTGAAGCTGACATTGCGGCTGTTGCGCGCCGGCCGCGAAAGCCGGGATCTGGCGGAGTGCCTGGAAAGAGAACTCGTCGCCTGTCGCCAGATCCTCGTCACGCCCGATTTCTACGAAGGCATACGCGCCGCTGTCATCGACAAGGACCGCAATCCGCAATGGTCGCCAGGCAGCCTGGATGGGGTGGACGAGGCGGAATTGGAGCGCTTTTTCATGAGCGTCGGGCAACCGCTATTCGGTGGGTAGGCGGCGTGGGGCAGGAGGATAGAGGGTAGTCGAGATTGATTGTCGTGAGCACGGCTATTGCGAATGGGCGGTCATGACCTCTATGCTCCCGTCAGATACATGCGGAAGGCATTGATTCCTCTCGACTGAATCCATGTCCTCTCTTTTCGAGAGAGCTTCAGCTAGCCATGTCCATTTCAGACGCGCTCTATCGCCCCTTTGAAAATCTGATCCGCCCGCTCGATATCCCCTACCGGCCGCTGCCCACGAACGGGCCCGTCGCGGTCCTCTGGCATTTCATCTCGATGTTCCGCGGCGTACTGATTGCGCTGGCAGTCTCGGCCATGGCGATGGAGGCGATCGGCCTTTCGATCGTCTGGGGCACGTCGATGATCGTCGACGGCGTCACGCAGCAGGGGGCGTCAGCGTTCCTGCACAATGAGTGGCCGCTGCTGACCCTGCTTGGCCTCCTGATCTTCCCGGCGATGCCCATCGCCTCTTTCCTCGTCAACACGCTGCAGTCGCACACGCTCGGCATCGGCATGCCGGCCGCCATCCAGTGGCAGGGGCACAAGGCCGTCGAGCGGCAGGATCTTGCCTTCTTCCACGATCTGTTTGCCGGCCAGGTCGCATCCCGCCTGCAGCAGGTCGCCTCCGCCGTCCAGCAGCAGATCGTTGCGGCCTTCCAGACGATACCGCGCTTCGTTGTGCAGATGCTTGGCTCGGTCATCCTGCTCAGCACGCTGTCCTGGCAACTGGCCCTGCCTGTCGTCGTCTGGATCGCCCTCAACGTGCTCTATGCGATCAAGACGGTGCCGGCCTTCGCCGAGCGTTCCCGCCGCACCGCCAAGCAGCGCAGCCTGGTGGCCGGCGCCATCACCGATCTCTACACCAACATGCAGATGATCAAGCAGTTTGCCGCCGAGGATAGCGAGGCAGGCGCGATCCGCCGTACGATCCAGCAGTCCGTCCACACACAACAGAGCGAGCAACGCATCTACCGGACGTCCGAACTGAGCGTGGTCGTCCTCAATACGATGCTCTGGCTGAGCATGCTGACGATCGGCCTGTCCGGCCTCGTCAAGGGATTTTTGACCGTCGGCCAGTTCGCCGGCGCCATCTACCTCCTGCAGCGGCTATCGACCCAGATCTTCGTGTTCCTCCAGATGGGCCAGCAGATCTTTCAGGCCCTGGGCACGATCAGGGACGCGATGCCTGTCATGACGACGCCGCCGACGATCGTCGATCGGGCGGGTGCCGCCGATCTCGCGGTCGATGGCGGCGAGATCCGGTTCGACAATGTCGGCTTCTCCTACAAATCCGGCAAGGCGGTGATCGACAAGCTTTCGCTTACCGTCCGAGCCGGCGAAAAGGTCGGCCTGATCGGCCTTTCCGGCGCGGGCAAGACCACGCTGGTCAGCCTGCTCCTGCGTTTTTACGACATCAAGGACGGCGCCATCCGCGTCGACGGCCAGGATATCCGCGACGTCACCCAGGCCAGCCTCAGGCGCAATATCGGCGTGATCGCGCAGGACGTGGCGCTGCTGCACCGCTCGGTCGGCGACAACATTCGCTATGGTCGGCCGAACGCGACGCAAGGAGACATCGAGCGGGTGGCAAGGATGGCGCGCGCCGACGACTTCATTGCCGATCTTTCCGATGGCGAGGGCCGCAAAGGCTACGAAGCCTATGTCGGCGATCGCGGCATAAAGCTCTCCGGTGGCCAGCGCCAGCGCGTCGCCATCGCCCGCGTGTTGCTGAAGGACGCCCCCATCCTCGTGCTCGACGAGGCGACATCGGCCCTCGACAGCGAATCGGAAGCGGCAATCCAGGAGAAGCTCGACCTGGTGATGGAGGGAAAGACTGTCATCGCCATCGCCCATCGTCTCTCGACCATCGCCAAGATGGACAGGATCGTCGTGCTCGATGGTGGACGTATCGTGGAGGAAGGCACGCCGGAGGAACTGATGGCCCAGGACGGCCTGTTCGCGCGTCTGGCCAGGCTCCAGACCGGCGGTTTTATACCTGATGACATCGATTGATCCCGAGACGAGAGAATCTGACGGACGGGCGACTACATCTGCAAAACTGGCCTGTTGACAACGGTTTCCCGCAGTGATTGAAGTGCTCAAGGTTCCGAGCACCTGCCGCCTGCAGACGCCAAGTCACGGTGAAGCTCGGAAGATTGATTATCCTCACCCTCGAAGGCATTTCGGTGGTGGGCAATGCGGGCTCCCATCCAAGTCGAAGTGCCTCTCTGGAGGAGTGAGCAATGTCCACGCGACATTCGCACGACAACCGCTTTTTGACTGCGCCCGTGCACACAATATTTGCCGCAACCGTCCTGCCCATGGCAGCCATCATGCTGATGAATGGGCTTCTCGGGATCGTCGACGCCGCCTTTCTAGGCCATTTCGTCGGCTCGCAAGCCATGGCCGCCGTCGGCATCGCCTTTCCCGTTCTCATGTTCACCATTGCCCTCTCGACGCTTGTCAGTGCCGGGATGTCCAGTCTGCTGGCCCGCCAGCTCGGCGCCGGTGCCCGAAAGGCCGCTGGCGCGACCTTTGCCACTGCCCATGGACTGGCCCTGGTGATCACGGCGAGCCTGATCCTCGCCTTCCTGGCGGGAGGATGGAGCTTCTCCTTAAGCAGTGCCGGCTCCGACCGCCCGGTTGCCGAGATGGTCTGGGTCTTCCTGGCGATCGGTATCGCCGGAACACCGGTGCAGTTCCTGCTGGGAATTCATGCCGACGCCTGGAGAAACGAGGGCAAAGCCGGATCGATGGCGCTGATGTCGCTGGGCGTGACGCTCGTCAATATCGCATTGAACTACATCCTGATCGTGCTGCTCGAGTTCGGGGTCGCCGGATCGGCTTTGGGCACGCTGCTCGCACAGGCTCTTGGATTGGCACTGTTGGTCGGCTTGCGCCCCCATGTCGAAGGCATGATGCCGCTTGGCAGCCTCTGGCAGAACCGCTGGAAGGGCGACTGGCGACGGCTGGTGGCGCTCGGTGCGCCGGTCAGCCTGGGTTTCATGGGCATCGCTCTTTCGGGAACGGTCGTGCTTCTCGCCCTGCGGCTCGGGGACAGCGCGGCTTACGAGACATCCATCGCCGCCTACGGCATCGTCACCCGCGTCTTCGGCTTCACCTTCTTGCCGATCATGGCAATCGCCATGGCCATGCAGAGCATCGTCGGCAACAATGTCGGTGCGCACCTCCACGCGCGTTCGGACAAGGCCCTGGGGATCGCTGTCGCATCAGCCTTGGTCTATTGTTTCGCCGTGGAGATTTTACTGCTCCTCGCGGGGAGCAGGGTCGGCGCATTGTTTGTCGCCAATCCCGATGTGGTCGCCGAAACCGAGAGGCTCTTCCGGCCGATGGCTGCGCTCTATCTGGTTTCGGGGCCGGTCTTCGTGTTCGGACTGTATTTCCAGGCTGTGGGCCAGCCGGCGCTTGCGGGCCTGCTGACGGTGGCCAAGCCTTTCATACTGGTGCCGGCCCTCATTGCTGCCATTGCGGCGATAGGGGGCGCCGATCTGATCTGGTTCGCCTACCCGCTGGCCGATAGTCTCGCCGCAATTGTCGCTGTCCTGGTGCTGTCCTCCGCCCTGAAGAGGCGGAGGTTCACGGGCGGGATCGGCCTCGAGGGGATGGAGCGCGCATCATGACTGTCAAAACCATTGCCGAAGCCAAGGCGCAGGCCAAGATATTGAAGGCCGCTTTGGCCGCCCAAGATGTGATCCTGGGTCATTCTCAGGCGCTCGAAGTCATCGCCCACCAGTCCGGCGCGCGCGACTGGAACACCCTGTCGGCGCGCCTGGCAAAGGCAGCCCCTATCCCTTTCATCATCGGCCAAAGAGTGCAGGGCCGCTATCTCGGGCAACCCTTCAGGGGCGAGATCAAAGCCCTGTCGTCCATGGGGAACCAGTACGCCGTCTCCGTCCGGCTCGACGAGCCGGTGGACACCGTGACCTTCCCCGGCTTCTCCAACATGCGCCGCGCCGTCCGAAGCGTTATCGACAGCGACGGAAACTCGATCCGGAAGACCTCGAACGGAACGTTCCACCTGACCTTGGCACCGTTGTGAGGCGACAATGGCAGGCTTCGCCCCCTTGAGCCTGCACGGTTGCTCTTTCGAGGTTCTCGATCAGTTCGCTTGCGAAGACAGAGGCGAACTGATCGAGAAGGAGTGTCATGCAGCCAATCCCTCAAGCCGCTCCCGGCATGCGGGCGATCACCTTGATCTCGAAATCGAACCCGGCGAGCCATGTCACTCCGACTGCGGTCCACGTCGGATAGGGCTTTTCGCCGAAGAACTGCTCTTTGATCGGCATGATGGTTTCGAACTGATTTTGCGGATCGGTATGGAATGTCGTGACATCCAGCACATCCTCGAACGTGCAGCCGGCAGCTTCGAGCACGGCAGACAGGTTGGTGAATGCACGTTGCACCTGGGCCCGGAAGTCGGGCTCGGGTGTTCCATCGGCGCGGCTGCCGACCTGGCCGGAGACAAATACCAGATCGCCAGACCGGACGGCTGCCGAATAGCCGTGCGCTTCGTAGAGTGCATGTCTGTCTGGGGGAAATATCGCGGTGCGCTGGGTCATTCTCTTCCTTATGTCCGCCCCGGGAAAGCTTTCTCAGACTTCCCACGCACGGCAATTTGAGATACGTTACGTATGCGAAAATACGCTACATACGTCGCGTATGTCAATCCACATACGCGACGTATGGGAAATTGGATTTGAGAATGGCAAAACGACGTTCCGAGACGATGGAAGAAAACCGGGCCAAGCTGATAGCCGCCGGACGCAGGGCGTTCGCGGAAAAGGGCTATGCGGCGGCGTCGATGGACGACCTGACGGCCGATGCCGGCCTGACGCGTGGCGCGCTTTATCACAATTTCGGAGACAAACGCGGGTTGCTCGCCGCCGTCGTCAACCAGATCGATTCCGAGATGGCCCAGCGCGCCAAGGAGATCGCTGCGGCGGAAAAAGACGAGTGGCAGGGGCTGCTCGCCGAGGCGACGGCCTATATCGAGATGGCGCTCGACCCCGAGGTCCAAAGGATTGTCCTGCTCGACGGGCCGGCGGTCTTAGGAGACCCATCGAAATGGCCCAGTCAGGACAGCTGCCTTGAAGTGACGCGGCAGACGGTGGAAAGGCTGATGGAAAAGGGAATCATCAAATCCCTCAATGGCGAAGCGGCGGCCCGCCTCCTCAGCGGAGCTGCGCTGAATGCTGCGCTATGGGTTGCCGCAAGTGAGGATGCCGAGGCCGTTTTGCCCAAGGCCGTCGAAGCCTTTCAAGCCCTGGCCACAGGTCTTCTCCGAAAACCGATGTGAGGGAGGCGGCGTTCCCGCAGTTTGTCCGGGCGATGCGCCAAATGGCCCTCAAACACCACCTACCGCCACATCCCCCGCATCCGCGCCCCGACATCCACCCGGATCTGCCGCGCCTGCTGGGCGGCGGGGGAATCGGAGCGGGCTGTTGGCCAGCCGCAGACTTCGAAGAACTGCAGCAGGGTCGCGGGGATGAAGCGGGTGCGGTTGGCGTAGACGTGGCGGTCGCCCTGGGCGTTCTGGCCGTGGACGAAGAAGCGTTGCGGCAGGACCAGGTCGAGATTGTCCTTGGCGCGGGTCATGGCGACGTAGAGCAGGCGGCGCTCCTCCTCGATTTCGGCCGATGTGCCGACGCCGAGGTCCGAGGGGATGCAGCCGTCGATGACGTTCAGCATGAACACCTTGGTCCACTCCTGGCCCTTGGCGGAATGGATGGTCGAGAGAATGAGGTAGTCCTCGTCGAGCAGCGGCACGCCGGCCTGGTCGCTGGTGGCGTCGGGCGGATCGAGCGTCAGTTCGGTGAGGAACCGCTCGCGCGAGGGGTAGCCGGAGGCAATCTGTTCGAGCTGCAGCAGATCGGCCTGCCGTGTCGAGGCGTCCTCGTGCAGGCGCTCCAGATGCGGCGCATACCATTCCCGCACCAGGCCGATCTCCGCCGGCCAGCCGGCCTTGCCCGACTTCACCGCCTGCAGCGTCTCGACGAAGGCCGTCCAGTCGTCGCCGCTGCGCGGCGGGGCCGGGATCTCGGTCAGCGCCGTGATCGGGCTCGCCTCGTCGTCCATGCGGTCGAGCACCTTCTGCGCCGTCGAGGGGCCGACGCCGGGTAGCAGCTGCATCAGCCGGAAACCGGCCACCCGGTCGCGCGGGTTCTGGGCAAAGCGCAGGGCCGCCAGCATGTCCTTGACATGGGCGCTGTCGAGGAACTTCAGTCCGCCGAACTTGACGAAGGGAATGTTGCGCCGCGTCAGTTCGATCTCCAGCGGCCCCGAGTGATGGGAGGCGCGGAACAGCACCGCCTGCTGCTTCAAAATCGTGCCGCCCTCGCGGTTCTCGAGCACCATGTCGGCGATATAGCGGGCCTGGTCTGCCTCGTCGCGCACGGTCACCAGCCTCGGCCGCTGCGCCGAGGTTCGCTCGGTGCGCAGGTTCTTGGTAAAACGCTCGGAGGCCAGATCGATGACGGCGTTGGCGGCGGCAAGGATCGGCTGGGTGGAGCGGTAGTTGCGGTCGAGCGTGACGATACGGGCGGCCGGCGAGAAGGCGGCGGGGAAATCGAGGATATTGCGCACGGTGGCGGCGCGGAAGGAATAGATCGACTGGGCATCGTCGCCGACGACGGTCAGACCTT
>CAZZZI010000029.1:23465-28572 GCA_964658415.1 uncultured Sphingomonas sp.
GCGGCGCGGAAGGAATAGATCGACTGGGCATCGTCGCCGACGACGGTCAGACCTTCGCCGCCGGGCTTCAGCGCCATCAGGATCGAGGACTGCAAGCGGTTGGTGTCTTGGTATTCGTCGACCATCACATGGTCGAAGCGGCCACCGATATCCTCGGCGATGAGGGGCTCGTGCACCATGTGCGCCCAGTAGAGCAGCAGGTCGTCGTAATCGAGGACATTCTGCACCTGCTTCGCCTCGACATAGGAGGCAAACAGCTCGCGCAGCTGGTTCTCCCAGGTGGCGCACCAGGGAAAGACGTCGCGCAGAACCTGCTCGAGCGGCGTCTCGGAGTTGACGGCGCGCGAATAGATCGCAAGGCAGGTGCCCTTGGTCGGAAAGCGGTTCTCGGTCTTGGAGAAGCCGAGGTCGTGCCGGATGAGGTTCATCAGGTCGGCACTGTCCTCGCGGTCGTGGATGGTGAAGGCCGGATCGAGGCCGATCTGTTCGGCATAGTCGCGCAGCAGCCGCGCGCCGATGCCGTGGAAGGTGCCGCTCCAGGCGAGCGCGTCGGTCATGATCCCGGATTTGGGCCCGAGCACCTGGGCGCAGATCTTTTCCACGCGGCGCGCCATTTCCGAGGCAGCCCGGCGCGAAAAGGTCATGAGCAGGATGCGGCGCGGATCGGCTCCGCTAACGATCAGGTGGGCAACGCGGTGGGCGAGCGTGTTGGTCTTGCCGGAGCCGGCACCGGCGATGACCAGCAGCGGGCCGGAGACATGGCTGCCGTCGATATCGGTGCCGTGCTCGACAGCCAGCCGCTGCTCGGGGTTCAGTTTTTCCAGATAGGCGGCGGTCATGCTCTCTCCTCGATTGCTCCGGAGCGGCCGCTGCCATGCCGTGTCGATTTTCCGAAGATTATCCGGCCATCATTAGATTGCCCGAATGTTCGTTAAATGTTCTGAATCGGTGAAAGCTGTCAAGCCGGAATGGACCGGTTTGGCGCAAGTGCGGGGGCTGCGGCGCGGCGTGCCCACGTTTACTTAACGAATCGGAAAGGTTAGCAATGCCCTTATTGCTGGGCCTGAGCTTGGGGATGCGTCCGAATGAATGACACGATTGCAGCCGGGTTGCGCCAGCCCAACGGGCCGGTCGGACTGCAGGACGGACGCATAGCATGTGTGGAAATGGAAGACGGCCGCCGATGTGTGACCTCGGTCGCTCCGCATGGCGTTCGCCGCGAAATCTGCCGACCCGGCGGGCGCCCGGCCGGATTGGCTGTCGATGGAGACGGCTGCTTCTGGGTGGCGGGCGGTCCGGAAAATTCGCTGGTGCGCGTGTCGCCCGAAGGCCGCATGCTGCAGATGATCGAAGGCAGCGAAACCGGCCCGTTCCTCCTGCCGCACGATCTCGCCTTCGGTCCTGACGGGCTGTTGTACATGAGCGATGCAGGCGTCAGGATCGAAGATTTTGCGGTGGGACAAACCATCCGGCCGGACTTTATGAGCGCTCCCTACAATGGCCGGATCTACCAGATCGATCCGGCCGATGGCCGGGTGCTGCGGTCGCTGGCATCGGGCCTGCTGTTGGCGAGCGGCATCGCTTTCGATTCCAACGGCTTGCTCTATTACAGCGAGATGCTGACCGGCACCATCTACCGGCAGGTTGTCGGCGGGCGGCAGGAGATCTTTGCCCATGCCCTGCGTTCGCCGATGGGCACTCGCCTGAAGGGCCCGGCCGGCCTCGCCTTCGATCGGGACGATACCCTCTACTGCGCCGTCTACGGCCAGGGCGACATCTGCCTGATCGATACCTCGGGAAAGATCACCGGTCATATCCGCACAAATGGCGCCCTGCCAAGCAACGTCGCCTTCACGACGGATAGCAAGCACATGCTGATCACCGAACAGGAGCACGGCGCCATCGAGCGCATCCCGGCCCCCAGACCGGGACTGGCGCTCCACAGGCCGACCATCTGAACCTTCCCGAGACGCAGGAAGCGCTTCTGACCGCCGGCCCCTCAAGCAAATGTGCAGCAATTGCCGCCGCCGAAATAAGTCGCGAACGCGAATTTATGCCGCCAATTTTTGCAACAGAGACCGCCGGAAGCGGTCATTAAAAATGGTTCTGACTACTCTGCCAGACCTCTTTCAATGAGGTATTTCACACCTTCCTTGAAGCGGCCTGCATCTTGAATCTCAAGCAATAATCGTGCTTTGCTTGCTACTTCGCCAATCGCCGAGAAGACGTCTTCCCAGGGAATCGTGCCCCTACCGGGATGCCAATGCCGATCTCCGGAGCCATCGGTGTCTTGGAGGTGAACATGCTCAAGTGTCTCGCCGGCTGCATAGATGAAGTCGGCGCATGTCGGCGCACCTCCGGCGAGATGGAGGAAGTGTGCGTGCCCCGTATCAACAGAGGTTCGGATTGCAGGACTGTTGAACGACCGCACGACAGCGACGCGGTGGGAAGGGCATTTATCTTCCACGTTCTCGATAACCAACATGCACCCTACTGCATTCGCCCTCTCGACCACATCGCCGATCGTCTTGTGGATGCGCTCAATGTGCCTCTCCTGCGCCTTCTCCTTCCATTGGAAATTGCTGAAATTCCACATATTGAAAGGCGAATGGATGACCATTTGGGTGGCGCCAAGATAGTCACAGACATCCAAAGCTTGATGGAGACGCTTATTCACGACCGAGCGGATATCTGGATCTGCCGCGTTGATCGGAAGCGTCAGAAAGGGGGCATGAAAACCAAGCCGTCCGGTATGACCAGACAAGCAATCCTTGATGACGCTTGCTCGATCCCGCCAATCGTCGATCACGGACTGAGAGGAGGTAAAATCCTGAATTTCGAGATCGCGCTGCCGCTCCAGCAGCCAATCTCTGTGCATCCGAAGAGCTTCAAGTTTGAAGGCTGCGCCTAACAGGGGCTTCATGCTGTATCTCACTGAATTTGAGGTGCCAAGCCTCCATATCCAGCTATTATGACACTCGTTTGCGACCAGAATTTCCCTAGAATAGAGCGTCGAAGTGGGACTTGAGGGCCTCTTGCGAAATCCCCGATTTTTTTGAGCGGTTTTCCGACTGTGGAGAACGCGGCATCCTTGGCGGACGGATAGGCCTGATTGAGAAATTTCGGCAAAGAAAAACCGCTCGCAAGGTCAGCACTGCGAGCGGTCCGATAGATATTTCAGCGAGAGCGCCTCCAACTGGGGCGCCCTTTGGCTTCTATTCCGCTGCCGGAAGCTGCTTGTTCGGCTTGGCCGCTTCTTCTTCCGCCGCGTTTGCACTGTTTGCCGCGATACGGTGACGGGTGCGCCAGTCGCCGAGGAAGAGCAGGATCGGTGCGGCGATGAAGACCGACGAGGCGCCGGCGACGAGAATGCCGAAGACCATCGGAATGGCGAAGCTCGAGACGGCACTGCCGCCCCAGATCGCCATCGGCAGCATCGCCAGCAGCGCTGTCGCGTTGGTGTAGAGGCTTCGGGCGAGCGTCTCGTTGATCGACTTGTCGATCAGCTCGCGCAGCGGCATCGACTTGTAGAGCCGCATGTTTTCGCGCATGCGGTCATAGACCACGACCTTGTCGTTGACGGAGTAGCCGACCATCGTCAGCACGGCGGCGATGGCCGTCAGGTTGAAGTCGAGCCCGGTGATGGCGAAAAAGCCCACCAGCTTGGTCACATCGAGGATCAGCGTGACAATCGCGCCGACGGCAAAGGGCCATTCGAAGCGGAACCAGATGTAGAAGAGCATCGCCAGGCTGGCGATGACGACGGACAGGATGCCGGCCCATGCCAGTTCGCCCGAGACCTTCGGGCCGATGACATCGGTGCCTTCGACAGTCGCGCTCGGATCGATTTTGGTGACTTCGGCCTTCAGCTTGGTCACGGCAGCCGTCTGTGCTTCTTCGCCGCCTTCCTGCCGCTGTGCGCGCACAAGGATGGTGTTCTTGTCGCCGAAGGACTGCAGCGTGATTTCGCCGAGGCCGAGCGTGTTGAGGCCGTCGCGGAAGGTCGAAAGATCGGCCCCGTCATTGGTCTTGACGGTCATCTGGATGCCGCCGCGGAAGTCGACGCCGTAGTTGAGGCCCGGATAGATGAACAGGCCGATGGAGGCCAGCGACAGGATCGCCGACACTGTCACGCCGAAGAAGCGTGCCTTCATGAACTGGATATGCCGGTCGTAGGGCGAGAAGGGGAACAACGACTGGATGTTGATCACCTTCAGCTTCTGCCGGCGGGCGATGGCAATCATCACCACGCGCACGAAGGCGACCGAGGTGAACATCGAGATGATCAGGCCGAGACCCATGGTCACGGCAAAGCCGCGCACCGGACCGGAGCCGAAGTAGAAGAGGATGGCGGCAGCGATCAGGGCCGTCATGTTGCCGTCGATGATGGTCGAGTAGGCGCGGCGGAAGCCGTTGTCGATGGCGGCAAAGGCGCCGCGACCCTTGCGCGTTTCTTCGCGGATACGTTCGTTGATCAACACGTTGGCGTCGACCGCAAGGCCGATGCCGAGAACGACACCGGCGATGCCGGGCAGCGTCAGGGTGGCGCCGACCAGTGTCAGGGCAGAGAAGGTGAGGATCGTGTGGATCAGCAGCGCGACGTTGGCCAGGATCCCCCAGGTGCCGTAGAGCACGAAGATGAAGAGGGCAACGAGGGCAAAGCCGACGAGGCCGGAATAGATGCCCATCTTGATGGCATCGGCCCCGAGGTCGGCGCCGACGGTGCGTTCCTCGATCACGGTCAGCTTGGCGGGCAGCGCGCCGGCGCGCAGCAGGGCCGACAGCGTGGTGGCGCTTTCAGCCGTGAAGTTGCCGGAGATCTGGCCGGAGCCGCCGGTGATCGGTTCGCGGATGACTGGCGCGCTCAGCACCTTGTTGTCGAGGATGATGGCAAACGGCTTGCCGACATTGGCGCGGGTGATTTCGGCGAAGCGGTTGGCACCGGCGCTGTCGAAGCGGAAGGTGACGAGCGGTTCGCGGGTGTTCTGGTCGAACGAGACGCGGGCATCGGCAAGGCGGTCGCCGGAAAGCTCGACGCGATCCTCGACCGCATAGCTGTTGCCCTTGTCGTCCTTCATGACGGTGACGCCGGGGCCGGGGTTGGTGA
>CAZZZI010000030.1:0-27760 GCA_964658415.1 uncultured Sphingomonas sp.
CGGCACCCCAGGTCGGGACGTCAGCCGGAAGCGGCATCGTGTGGGCCGGCTGACCATTGGTCTGCCCGGCGCGCCAGTAGGCGCCGCCGATGAAGCCCTCCTTTCCGAAGTCGATATTGTCCATGCCAAAGTCGTCGATGCAGAAGCCGTTGGCGCCCGTGCCGATGAAGGGATTGAACGCCTCGTCCTTGAAGAACATCGTATAGCCACCCAGCATCTGGTAGGCATAGTTGCGACCGACGACCCCCTCGCCCGTGTTCGGATCGTAGGGCTGGCCGATGCCCGACAACAGCATCAGGTGGACGTTGTTAAGCGAGAAGGCCGAGAGGATGACCATATCCGCCGGCTGGAAAACCTCCTCGCCGGTCGTGTGGTCGAAGTAGGTCACGCCGGTTGCCGTCTTGCGGTCGGCAGCCATTTCGACGCGCAGCACTTCGGCATTGACGCGGTATTCGAAATTCTTCTTGCGCTTCAACGCATCGATGATTGCCGTCTGCGGGGAGGACTTCGAATAGTTGTAGCAGCCGTAGCGCTCGCAGAAGCCGCAGTGATTGCACGGACCCATCTGCATATTGTATTCGTTCACGTAGTCCTTCGAGGCGATGCCCCCAGGCGCCGGGAAGGGATGACAGCCGGCAGCCTTGGCCGCATCGCGGAACTTGATGCCGTCCCAGGTGGATGGCATCGCCGGCATCGGGTAGTCGCGCGAGCGCGGCGCCTCGAACGGATTGCCGCCCTCGACGATTTTCCCCTTGATATTCCCGGCCTGGCCGGAAATGCCGGCGACGTATTCGAACCGGTCGAAGTGCGGCTCGAGTTCGTCGTAGGTCATCGGATAATCCTGGATCGTCATCCCGTCCGGAATGACGGCAGCCCCGAATTTTTCGGTCGCGTACGACTTCAGCCGATATTCCGACAGCATCGGTCGCCAGTTCAGGCCGTTCCAGTGCGTCCCGGCGCCACCGACCCCGGTGCCGAGCAGGAATGTGCCGAGGCTGCGGTATGGAAGTGCCGTCTCATCGAGCGAGCGACGGATAGAAACCGTCGTATTGGCCGGTTTTTCCATCATGCCGTAGCGGATGCCGTATTTCAGCTCGTCCATCATGTTCGGATACTGGAAATCCGGAACGGTCGCCTGATCGTGGCCGCGCTCGAGCGCCAGGATTTCGAGGCCTTCGTTGGCAAGTTCCATGCCCATGATGGCACCTGTCCAGCCGAAGCCGACGAGGACGACGTCTTTTTTCTTTTCCGTGCGTGTCATCGTTCTCAGCCCCTTTCGCCGGAAATGGAGACGGGACCGAGCGGGTATTTGACGTTGTACTTGCCGACCCATTCCTTGTAGCTGCCACGGGCGCCGGGAAAGCCGACGTATTTCCAGGCCGCCATGCCGTGATTGCCGCCATACATGGGATCGGCGAAATAGCCTTCCTTCGTGTTCTGCACGAGAAGACCGAAGAATTCGCGCAGCTCGGGCTGGAGCTTCATCTCGTCCTTCTGAAGCGACGTCAGGGCCTGGTCCTGTTTTGCGGCATCCAGCTCGGCAAAGATCCGGCCGTGGGTCTGCTTGCACCAGTCGTCGAACACAGGAATTGCCTGCTGATAGATTTGCAGCGGATTGAGTGGTGTCTGCCAGCCGCGCAGCGGGCTTGCGGCCGGATCGTAGGGTCCCCGCATGTACCAGTCGGCGGCCTTGCCGAAATCGCCGGCGAGCTGCTTGTCGATGAAGACAGGCACGCGGGTCTCGATCGCGCCGGGTCCATCGCCTTCGGACGGAATGATGCGCGCTGCCGCAGCCAAGACGAAGGCCCACTCACGGGGCTTGAGACAGATTGGCTGATACTGCTCGAGCGGTGCTGGAGCAGGTGGCTCGTCCGCTCTCGCCTGGGTCATTCCCACAACAGCAGCAGTCGCCGCAGACGCTTTCAAAAAGCTTCTGCGGGACGGCAGTCCCGGAACATCTCTCATTCTTCACTCCTTGGCGACTGTGCGCGGCAGACGTCGACGTCGATACAAGCGTCGCGTGTCACACTTATTGTCCGGCGGCCTCTATCGCTGCGGTTGGAACGTTACAAGGTGCCAAAAGCCGGAATTTGTCGCATATTCGAAATATCGGTGATTGTGATGTATGTTTCGGCGCGGCGCGAGCTTGGGGGTTTTTAGATTTCACAGCAAGCTGCACGAAGTTACGCAATAGCGCACACCTTCCCGAGGCTTGAAGCTGCAGAATTCCCCTATTTGCCGGCGCTGTCATAGATGCGGCCGGTGAGCCAGGCAGGCCAGTCGCGCTCGAAGAACGACTTCGAGGTCTCGTCGAACATCCGGTTCGGCCTCGTGGTGATGCGCAGCCTGCCTTCTTCCAGACGGAGCACGATCTGCTCATGCCTATGCTCTTCCCGTTCTGTGCGGAAGCGGTAGTCCTCGAGGGGGCCGGTGCGCGTGAGAGGCAGGGAGTCGCCTGCGACATCGCAGATCGCCCGTGCACCTCTGCTCCCTCCGCCGTTGCCGATGAAGAAGTCCAGCGCCGCCAGCACTGCCTCGGAGGCGAGCGCCATCTGCTGCCATTGGACGGCGCGCGCCGCTTCGCCCGGACGGCTGATGGACACGCCATGCTTGGCGATCTCCGCGTTGAGCGCTGCCGCCTCGGCAAGCGCTGCCTTCACGCCTTCGCCATCGCAGACGATGCCGGCCCTGTCGCTCATCCGGGCTTGCACCGCGTTGCGGATGGCTGCGATCGAGATGGGACTGTCGGGCCGCAATCCGGCGAGGAGATCGCCGACCGCCTTCTCGGCAGCCTCTGTCAGGTCGACGCCACCGGAGGCTTTCGCGCGGCCGCTGGCGGAAATGTGCTCTGCCGCCCGGGTCCCGAAGACCTGGCCGGCGTTCAATGCCGCACCGCCCGGCCGCGTGACGCCATGGGTTCCAGCGGCTTCTCCGACCGCGTAGCAGCCCGGAAGATTGCTTTGCCCCCAGGTATCCACCATCACGCCGCCGTTCATATGCTGGTTGTTGACGGCAAATTCGAGCGGCGAGACCGCGATGTCGATCTTGTATCGGCCGTACAACTCGATTGCGAGCGGGTTCATATGCCTGAGGCGATCGATCGGCAGTTCCTGCGAAGCCCCCGCATTGGCGAGGTACTGGCTCACATCGTCGTCGAGCCTGTCGAGGCTGAATGGCAAGTCGCCCGGGACTGGAAGCGGGTTTCGGTTGAAATCCATGAAGACGCGACGCCCCGCCATGGTTTCGCGATACACCGCGAGATCGACAAGGCTCGATGCGAAATCGAGCATTCGGGTCGAATGGAAGGGCCACTGGTAACCTTTGCGGAAGACGTTGGATGCCAGTTCCTGGGTCGTCCTGTAGTAATCGCCGAGGAAATGATACTCGTTTCCGTCCGCGTCCATGGAGTAGATATGGGGAATGACCTGGACGTAGGTACCGGACAGATTCCAGGGAAAACCGTCGCGACGCGTACCGATACCGAACTGGCTCTCCGTCAGGTTGACCAGCGCAACGCCCGCTTCGAGCGCAAGGCCAAGCGCGCCGAAGCAGCCGTTCGGATAGGTGCTGTCCCGATAGAGCTCGCCCGGCCCGCCGGCGGCGAGCACGATGACCGGGCTCGCAAAGACCGCCAGCCCCAATGGATTGCTGTCCGACCGGTCGCCTGACCGCATGGTGAGAACGCCTGCCACACGACGACAGCTCCCTTCTCCCTCGGCCAGGATCTTCACGGCGATGGTCTGGTTGAAGATCGGCACGCCGAGCCGGACCGCCTCATCGGCAAGGACCTTGACCATGAGTCTGGAGGTGCGGGGGCCGCAGCTGGTCGCGCGGCCGACCTCGTCGTGGTCGGTCTGATAGCGAAGGGTCCCGCCCAGACGATCCTGCGGAAGCGGCAGTCCGAGATACTGCAGCGACGCCATCATCCGCGAGGAGCCGACCGCCTCGACATAGGCGGTGTCCTCGTCCATGGCGCCGCCGCTCCTCAGGGCATGGGCCATGGCCTTGTAATTGTCGCCCTGGTCGGCGGTGTTGGCGGTGTGAAGCGTCTGTTTGTCGGAACCGGAGCAGGCCGAGGTCCCTCCCCAGGCGCTCTGACTGATGACCACGACCGCGTTGCCGCGCCGCTTCAGCTCGACCCCAGCACGCAGCCCCGCCGCCCCCGATCCGACGATGACGCATCCCGCCCGATAGACCGGAATGTCGATGCCGCCGATCGTGAGCGATTCGGACGGCGCCTGCTCCGGCGGAAGGCGCGGCATGTCGACATCGGTCAGAGCGTCGAGGATATGCTGTGGAACGTCGATGTTCATGGCCGTGTCATCCCTGCGGTCGTATTCAGGTCCGGGTTCGTCGGCTGCCACCCGCGCGCCTTCGCCGGGCAAAGAGGTCGCGATGTCCGGAGCCGCTAGCGGACGTCGGCTCGGGCCCGCGGGCGGACATCGTTGCGCTCATAGGAAAAGATCGTGGATGGCAAGGCAGGCATGCCCCTGATGAGATCGGCCGCCTTCTCGCCCACCATGATCGTCGGTGCATTCGTGTTGCAGGACGGCACCCTCGGCATCACCGAGGAGTCGCAGACACGCAGCCCGTCGATCCCGTGTACCCTGAGGTCCAGCCCCACTACCGCCTCCGGCCCTCGTCCCATCTTGCAGGTGCCGACCGGATGGTGATCGGTCTTGGCGTTCGCACAGCCGTAGTCGAACAGCTCGTCGTCGGTCATCACCTTCGGCCCCGGAAGGCGCTCGGCCATGACGAAAGGCTTCAGCGCGGCCTGTTGCATGATCTCGCGGGCAAGCTTCAGGCCCTCGATCGACATCTTTCTGTCGTGCGGGTCGGACCAGTAGTTCGGATCGATCAGCGGCGCGGCGCTCGGATCGGAAGAGGAGAGCCTGACGGTGCCTTTCGAGCGCGGGTGAAGATAGGCCGAATTCAGCGTAACCCCTGCGTTCTTCAGCTTCTCGACGCCGGCCTCGATGCCCGATCCGAGACCGAGGTGGAACTGGATATCGGGCGAACGGGCGTCGGGGTCCGCGTACCAGAAGCCGCCCGTCTCGAAGAGGGAGGATGCGACGGGACCAGACCGGAACATGAGATATTCCAGGCCCGCCCACGCCGTTCGATGCAGCTTGGCGACGCCGTCATAGGTATGGTCGCCCGTGCATTCGGAGATGACAAACAGGTCGAGGTGATCCTGCATGTTGCCGCCGACGCCGGCCAGATCGTGCAGGACCTTGACGCCGACAGACGTGAGGTGATCGGCGGGCCCTATGCCGGATTGAAGCAGGAGCTTCGGCGAACCGATCGCGCCTGAGGTCACGAGAACCTCCCGCTCGGCGCGGACGATCTCGCTGCCGCTTTTTGTCACGATTTCGACACCGACCGCGCGGTTTTTCTCGAGCACGATCCGGGAGACCCGCGCCCCTGTCCGGATGACGAGGTTCTTCCGGCTCTTGATGGGGTTGAGGTAGGCGAGCGAAGCCGACGATCTTCGCCGATCCCGTTGCGTGAGCTGATAGAAGCCCACCCCGGCCTGCTGCTTGCCATTGAAGTCGTGATTGTAGGGAATTCCGAGTTCCTGCCCGGCGCGGATATAGGCGTCGCAGATCGGCAGAGCGGAGACGGGCATCGAGACACCGAGCGGCCCGCCATAGGAATGGTAGTCGTCGGCAAAGCGTTGGTTGTCCTCCGCCCGTTTGAAGTAGGGAAGGATAGAGCGGTAGTCCCAGCCGTCGCAGCCGTCTTCGCTGGACCAGAGATCGTAGTCCGCCGCGTTCCCGCGGGTGTAGAGCTGGGCATTGATCGACGAACCGCCGCCGATGACCTTGGCCTGGGTGTAGCGAAGGACCCTGCCCTTCATGTGCTTCTGCGGCACGGTTTCCCACCCCCAGCTCGCGACGCCCTTGGTCATCTTGGCAAATCCTGCCGGCATGTGGAACAGCGGGTTCCAGTCGCCGCCACCGGCTTCCAGGAGCAGGACGTTGACATCAGGAGCCTCGCTCAGGCGGTTGGCCAGCACGCAGCCCGCAGGACCTGCCCCCGTGATGATATAGTCGAAACGCATCGTGCTATCCTTGTTCAGCGCTGATGGCGGACGAATGGCCGTCGAGACGGATCGCTGTCCCGCCCGTTCTCAGGTCCTTCGAAGCGATGTGGTCGGCGACGCGCAGCGCCTGGCTTGCGACTGTGAGAGCGGGATTGACGGCCGCCGAGGTCGGCAGGAAGCTCGCGTCGACCACGAAAAGATTATCGTGATCGTAGGCCCGGCAAAACGGATCGAGGGGCGCAGTCGCCGGATCGTTGCCGATCCGCACCGTGCCGCATTGATGAGACGGCGTCCGCTTGTCGAACGGCCGCGTCAGGACGATCGGGAAGCCGATCGATTTGAGAATGCCCTTCAGCTGCGCCACGAGGGCCAGATGGGCGTCCCAATTGGTCCGGTGCCACTTGAGCACGATCCTGTCGCCGTCGACCGTGATGCGGCTCTCGGGATTGGGGACGTCCTCGCTCATGGCGTAGAAATCGATCGCGTGTCCGGTGATGAGCCGGAGAACGGCCTCCGGAACGTGGGGTAGCGATCCCTTCAGGATTTTTTCCGACACGCGGCCCAGCAGCTGGACATTGCCGAGCGGCGGTCCGCCGATTCCGTCGGACAGGTAGAAGTCGTTGAAGGCGAACGTCTTCTGGTAGACCGAGGTGTTCCGGTACCAGGGCGAGACGCCGATGACGGCCGAGGAGTTGTGGTTCATGAAGTTCCGGCCGACCTGATCGGAGGAGTTTGCCAGTCCGGTCTTGTATTTCCCGTCCGCAGACCGCAGCAGCAGCGCCGCCGCCTGCACGGCACCGGCCGAGAGGATCACGATCTTCGGCGAGACCCTGACGGTCTGCCCGTCCCTGACGTAAACGACGGCGTTGATCTTGCCGTCTGAACCGGCCTCGAGCCGGGTCACCTTCGATTTTGTCTGGAGCCGGACGTTGCCGTAAGCCAAGGCAGTCGACAGGGCGGCGGTTTCCGCGTCCATCTTGCCATCCCAGGAGTTGGGATGGGCGTCCCACGGCGTCTGCGCCTTGGCGAGCCAGCGATCGATATCCACGCCGAGCGGCAGCGAAAAAGGATGCAGGCCCTTCTTCTTCAACCGCGCGCGAACGTCGGCAATCGCCTTTTCCTCCGGCACCGGAGGGAAGTCGTAACCCGTGGAATGAACGGGTTCCGTCGGGTCTTCGCCCAGTTCGCCGCGGACCTGGTACAGACTCTCGGCCCGGCCATACCACGGCTCGAGTTCTTCATAGGGAAACGGCCAGGCGGGTGAGATACCTTCCTGATGCCTGATCTCCTCGAAATCCTCGTGGCGATAGCGCGAGAGGACTGCCCCGTAGAATTTCGAATTTCCGCCGACATTGTAGTAGTTGCCGGGATTGAAAGCCTTGCCGTCCGCTTCGTACCACATCTCCTTCGGCCGGAAATGACCGCGCTGGAAGATCGCCCGCTGGTCGCGGTTTTCAGGCTGGTCCTCGATATGATCGCCCGCCTCAAGGATGAGGATTTCGGCACCGGTTGGCGCGAGCCCGGAGGCGACGGTGGCGCCCCCGACGCCGGATCCGATGATGATGATATCAGGTGTGGTTTCCATGTCAGCTACTCGGAACCATTAGATGCGCGCTTGGGTCTGAGGGTCGAAGAAGACGACCTTGTCGAGGTTGAAGGCCAGCCGGGCGTTCTGGCCGGGCTGGATGCGCACATCGGCGCGCAGGCGCGCCACGACTTCCTTGCCTCCCAGACGGGTTACCGCGAAGGTGTCGGAGCCGGCAGGTTCGACCACCTCGATCAGGCAATCGTTTTCGGCGAGCGACTGGGCGTTGCGATCGGCGCCGTCGGGGTCGGTCAGGGCCTCCGGACGGATGCCGAAGACGACCTGCCGGCCAGCATGCGCCTGCAATGAGGCCATGGCGGGCGAGACCGAAAGCTTCATCGGTGGCTGGTTCGGGCGATCCAGCGAAATGACGAGGCCCGATGCCCCGTTCTCGATCGTGGCCGAAAGCAGGTTCATGGCAGGCGACCCCATGAAGTCGGCAACGAACATGTTGGCCGGGTTGTTGTAGATTTCGGCCGGAGTGCCGAACTGCTGGACCTCGCCGTCCTTCATGACCGCGATCTTGGTTGCAAGCGTCATGGCTTCGATCTGATCGTGGGTCACGTAGACGATGGTCTTGCCAGTCGCCTGGTGGAGGCGCTTGATCTCGATGCGCATGTCGACGCGCAGTTTGGCATCGAGGTTGGAGAGCGGCTCGTCGAACAGGAAGAGCTTGGGGTCGCGCACAAGGGCCCGCCCCATGGCGACGCGCTGGCGCTGACCGCCGGACAGCAGGCTCGGCCTGCGGTCGAGAAGGTGGGTGATCTGCAGGACCTTGGCGACCTTGTCGATCGCCGCTTTCCGCTCGTCGGCGGGCACACCGCGCATCTCCATGCCGAAGGATATGTTCCCCGCCACGGTCATGTTCGGATAGAGGGCATAGCTCTGGAAGACCATGGCGATGTCGCGCTTGGACGGATGCAGATCGGCAATGGTGCGGCCATCCACCCGGATGTCACCCTCGCTGATGGCCTCGAGGCCGGCGATGGTGTTGAGCAGGGTCGACTTGCCGCAGCCGGAAGGTCCGACCAGCACGAGGAAACCACCTTCATCAAGATCGAGGTCGATGCCCTTGAGGATTTCCAACGCGCCGAAACGCTTCTTCAATCCGGAAATTTCGAGAAAGGCCATTGTCTTATCCTTTGACAGCGCCCGCCATCAGCCCGCGTACGAAGTACCGGCCAGCGAGAACGTAGACGAGGAGCGTGGGAAGGGCTGCGATCATGGCCGCGGCCATGTTCACATTGTATTCGACCACGCCCGTGGATGTGTTGACGACGTTGTTGAGCGCAACGGTCATCGGCATCGAGTCCCCCGAGCCCGCATAGGCAGAGGCGAACAGGAAGTCGTTCCAGATGTTGGTAAACTGGTAGATGACCGCCACCACGATGATCGGCAGCGAGTTCGGCAGCATGATCCGGTAGAAGATCTGGAAAAAGCCGGCACCGTCGACCTGGGCGGCTTTGACGAGTTCGGTCGGAAAAGCCTCGTAGTAGTTCCGGAAGAACAGCGTCGTGAAGCCGATCCCGTAGATGACGTGGACGATGACGAGATTGACCGTCGGGTCTCCGAAACCGAGCGACATGCCGATCTCGTTGCGCAGCGTGTTGCCGAACCGGCCAAGCGTGCCAAGGACCGTTGCCATCGGCAGCAGCACCGACTGGAACGGGATGAAGCAGGCAAACAGCATCAGGCCGAAGACGAGGGTGTGGCCTGGAAAGCGCCATTTCGTCAGCACGTAGCCATTGAGCGAGCCGAGGATCGTCGAGATGGCGACGGCCGGAACAACCATCTTGATGGAGTTCCAGAAGTAGCCCTTGATGCCGTTGCAGGTCAGCCCGACGCAGGTCTCCCCCCAGGCCTTGATCCAGGGATCGAAAGTCGGCGACTGCGGCAGCGACAGCATGTTGCCGTTCTGGATTTCATCCATCGTCTTGAACGAGGTGACGAGCATGACGAAGAGCGGCATCAGGTAGACGATCGCAAAGAGGATCAGCAGCCCGTAGATGAAGATGCGGTTGAAGTGTCTGGCGCGCAGAGATCTGGGCGCGGCGGAATAGGTCGAGGCGGCGACGCTCATCGTGCCTTCTCCTTGAGCTCGGAATAGAGATAGGGAACGATGATAGCCGAGATCGTCATCAGCATGATCACGGCGCTGGCCGAACCGACCGCCATCTCGTTGCGCTTGAAGGTGTATTCGTACATGAAATTCGACGGCAGCCAGGCCGATCCGCCGGGACCTCCGGACGTCAGGGCGACCACGAGGTCGTAGGACTTGATCGCCAGGTGGGCGAGCACGATGAAGGCCGATAGGAAGACGGGGCGCAATTGCGGAATGATGATCCGGCGGTAGAGCTGGAACGTCGAGGCTCCGTCGATCTGGGCAGCTTTCATCATCTCGCTGTCGATGCCGCGAAGGCCCGCCAGGAACATCGCCATGACGAAGCCCGAGGCCTGCCAGACGCCGGCGATGACGACCGTGTAGATCACGAAATCCTTGTTCTTGATCCAGTCGAAATGGAAGCTCGTCCAGCCGAAATGGTGCAGCGTCTGCTCGAGACCGAGACCCGGATCGAGAAACCACTTCCAGGCAACGCCCGTGACGATGAAGGAGAGCGCCATCGGGTAGAGGAAAATCGGACGCAGCAGCCCTTCGCCCCGGATCTTCTGGTCGAGCAGGATTGCAAGGAACAGCCCTAGCGCCAGGCAGATGCCGATGTAGAGCACCGCGAAGATGCCCATGTTGGTGATCGACGTGTACCAGGAGGACGGCGGATCGCTTTCGAAGGTCCAGGTCCACAGGCGCTGGTAGGCGCGACCGCCGGTGATGGCGTAATTCGGGAAGGTCTTGGAATTGGTGAAGGACAGGTAGACCGTCCACAGGATGAACCCGTAGACGAAGACGATCGTGATCAGAAAGCTGGGCGCAAGGACGATCTTGGGCAGGGCGTCCTGCAGGCGCTCGCGCACGCTGTATTTCGACGCGCGGCGCCTCTTCAGGACAGGTTCGGTTGCTGCAACGGTGCTCATAGATATATTCCCCTCCCAGGAATACATGAGGTCTCGGAGACCTCCCCCGCCTGTGGGCGGGGGAGGATTTGCCTGCGGACTACCGCGCGTCGTCGATGGCCTTCACCAGTTCGGTGACGGCCTGGTCGGATGTCTTGATCTGGCCGTGGACGAATTTGGTGACGACGTCCTTGTAGGCATTGGCGATCGCCGGAGCTGCGCCATAGCCCTGGGCCAGCGAGCCGAACAGCTTGCCGCTTTCGTTGGCTGCCTTCAGGTCGGCGATGCCTTTCTTGCCGCAAGCGTCGAAATCCGTATCCGGAACGTCGGTGCGGGCGGGAACGGAGCCCTTGACGACGTTGAAGGCGGACTGGAAGCTCTTGGAAAGCGTGGCGGAAGCGAGCGCGACCTGGGCTGCCTTCTGGTTGTCCGCTACTTTGAACATGCCGAACATGTCGGAGTTGTAGATCACGCTGCCTTCGGTGCCGGGGAAGCGATAGCAAAGGAAGTCCTTGTCCGGGGTCTTCTTGGCGGCGACGAACTCGCCCTTCGCCCAGTCGCCCATGACCTGCACGAGCGCGTCACCCTTGATGACCATGGCGGTCGCCAGGTTCCAGTCGCGGCCCGAATAGTTGGGGTCGACATAGGTGATGATCTTGGCGAGATTGTCGAACGACTTCTTCATCGTGTCGGACTTCAAGGACGCCTCGTCGAGGTCGTTCATGGCCTTCTTGTAGAACTCCGGCCCACCGGTCGACTCGACGATGGAATCGAACATCGTGGCCTCCTGCCAGCTCTGTCCGCCGAGTGCCAGCGGGGTGACGCCAGCAGCCTTTGCCTTGTCGAGAAGCGCGATCAGGTCGTCGAAGGTTTTGGGCTGCTTGCCGCCGATCTTCTCCATGACGGCCTTGTTGATCCACAGCCAGTTGACCGAATGGACGTTGACGGGAACGGCGACCCACTTGCCGTCATAGACCGAGAACTTCTGCAGCGCGACCGGAACGGCCTTGTCCCAGCCTTCCTTCTTCGCCGTCGCCGTCAGATCGCCCATCACGCCTGCCTGGGCGTAATCGAGAACTGTGTAGCCGAGCATCTGCGACGCTGTCGGATAGTTGCCGGCAGCGACCATGGCCTTCAGCGCCGTCATGGCGGCATCCCCACCACCGCCGGCGACAGGCACGTCCTTCCAGGCGTAGCCTTCCTTCGAAAGATCGCCCTTGAGCACCTGGAGCGCCGCCGCTTCGCCGCCTGACGTCCACCAATGGAGCATCTGGACTTCCTTGACGTCGGCGGCGCGGGCCAATCCGCCCATAGCACCCACGGCCAATGCTGCTATTGCAGTCATAGTCACGAACTTGCGCATAGAGTTCCTCCCAGTTTGCAAGTTTGGCACGGAACCATTCCCGTGCCGGTCACCCACCCTCCTCGGGCGTAGTTCCGTCAGCCGGCTAACCCAGCTTTTCCCTCTGCGGCATCCACCAGCTCGTGCGGCTGCCGATATGCATATTGAGTGTCTTGGTCTCCGTGTAGTCCTCGACCGCGTGCCTCCCCAGTTCGCGGCCAAGGCCCGATTGTTTGTAACCACCGAACGGAAGCTCCGATGCGCCGTCCATGAAGGTGTTCATCCAGACGGTTCCAGCCCGCACCTTCCGACCGATGGTCAGGCAGGTGTCGAAGTCACGGCTCCAGACGCCGGCCGACAGGCCGTAGTCAATGGAGTTGGCGATCTCGATCGCTTCCGCAGTCGTCTCGAAGGTGAGCACCGAGAGCACGGGGCCAAAGACTTCCTCGCGGGCGACGGCCATGCCCGGCGTGACGCCGGAAAGGATCGTCGGCGCCATGTACTGGCCCATGCCGAAGTCCAGCGTCTCGCCGCCGAACGCCACTTCCGCACCATTGTCCTTCGCGCCCGAGACGTAGGCGTTGATCTTGTCGAGATGCTGCGGCGTGATGATCGCGCCGACCTGTGTTGCCGGATCGAGCGGGTCGCCGACCTTGACCGACCTCGCAAGCGCGGCGACCCGCTTGACGACGTCCTCAGCAATGCTCTTGTGCAGGATCAGCCGCGACCCGGCGTTGCAGCATTCGCCGGCATTGAAGTAGGCGCCGAAGACGGCGGCATCGATGAACGCGTCGAGGTCGGCATCCGGAAAGACGATCTGCGGGTTCTTGCCGCCGAGTTCGAGCGAGACTTTCTTCAGCGTCTGCGCTGCGTTCGACATCGTCAGCCTGCCGACGCCCGTCGACCCCGTGAAGGAAACCATGTCGACATCGGGATGGGACGTCATGATCGCCCCGACCTCCGGTCCCGTGCCGGTGACGATATTGACGACGCCGTCGGGGACGCCCGCCTCCTGCAGAATTTCGCCTAGCACCAGCGTCGAGCCCGAGGTCAGTTCGGATGGCTTCACGACCGCAGTGCATCCCGCAGCCAGGGCGAAGGGCAGCTTCTGGCCGACGATCAGGAACGGGAAGTTCCACGGCGTGATGATGGAGACGACGCCGATCGCCTCGCGGAGCACGACGCCCAGCGTGCCATCGCCCAGCGTGTTGTAGCTCTCGCCATGGAGGTCGCGGGCGAGCGCTGCGGCATAGCGCCAGATATCCACGGACCCGCCGATCTCGCCCCGCACCTGGGAAATGGGCTTTCCGGCCTCGATCGCATCGAGATAGGCGAGTTCTTCCGACCGGGCGGCGATAAGATCGGCCGCCCTGAGCAGAATGACTGAGCGCTCGGAAGCAGTCATGCGCGGCCAGGGACCGGTGTCGAACGCCTTGCGGGCGACGCCGATCGCCCGCTCCGCATCGGCCTTGGTTCCACCCTGGAAGCTGCTGACCACGACGCCATGGCTGGGGGCCAGCCGCTCGATCGGCGCGCCGCTGCCCGAAATCCATTTTCCGTCGATGAGCATCTTGAACTCACGGACCTTGAGGTCGGCGATCGTCTTCGGATTGATCAGGACAGTCATCACCATTCTCCCTTGAAACTTGCCTGGCGTTTTTCGCTGAAAGCAGCGACGCCCTCCCTGAGGTCCCCGGTCTTGGCGACGAGAATCGATCCCAGCGCCTCGACCGCCGTGCCGTTGTCCTCGCCACTTGCCGACGCGATCATCAGCTTGGCGACCTCGAGCGCGGCTGGTCCGCGCGTAACGAGACGCTGGGCGTATTCCATCGCCGCAGACACCGAACCGCCCGTCGGCGCAGTCAGATCGACCAGCCCCAGCGCCCGCGCCTGCTCGGCCGTGAAGATTTCGCCGCCGAGCGCCATCCGACGCACAACCTGCGCGCCGAAGCGCTTGACCAGCCGCTGCGTGCCGGACCATCCCGGCACCATGCCGAGACCTGTTTCCGGCAGGCCGATCTTGATGTGCTCTTCGGCAATTCGGATGTCTGCGAGGCCTGCAAGCTCGAGCCCGCCGCCCAGCGCGTGGCCATTGATCGCGGCGATCAGCGGCACCCGCAATGTGGCGACCCGCTCGAAAACCCGATGCCCAAAGCGGACCCAGGCATGGCCGAACTCCTGTGCGGACATCCCGCCCCAGGCCTTGATATCGCCCCCTGCCGAAAACCCCTTGCCCTCGCCGGTGATGATCGCAGCCCTGACGACAGTATTGGCTTCGACTTCGTCTGCGGCCGCAGCCAGAGCCTTCAGCATGTCGAGGTCGAGCGCGTTGAGCTTCTCCGGCCGCGATACCGTCATGACGGCGATGTGGTCGTGGACGTCTACTCTGACGGTGCCGCTAGCCATTGAACGTGCCCTCCAGAACCCGTTCGCGCTTTTGCGGAAGGGAAAGACCGATATCGGCTTCGCCGAACAGGCTGGCATCCATGATCTTGAGATTGTCGGGGACGATCAATGCGAATTCGGACTGATCCAGTATCTGGCTCTGCAGATCGACGCCCGGCGCGATCTCCGTCAGGACCAGCCCTTGCGGTGTGAGCTTCATCACGCAGCGCTCGGTGACGTATGTGATGTCCTGGCCCTGCTCGATGGCACGCTTGCCGGAGAAGGTGACGTGCTCGACCTCGTTCACCAGCTTCCTGAGCTTGCCTTCCTTGTCGATGACCAGCTTGCCGTCGGCGATGGACAGCCTGGCGCCGGCATTGAACATGCCGGAGAAGACGATCTTCTTTGCCCGTGCCGTGATATCGACGAAGCCGCCAGCCCCGGCAGTGACGTGCGGGCGGAAGGTCAACCGGGACACGTTGACGGAACCGTCCTTGCCGATCTCGAGGAAAGACAGCAGCGATGCGTCGAAACCACCGCCCTGGAAGTAGGTGAACTGGTAGGGCGACGGCATGTAGGCATCCGCGTTCGATGCGCAGCCGAAGGCGAAGTCCAGAAGCGGAACGCCGCCGACCGCGCCCTGCTCTATGACCCAGGTGACGCTGCCATGCAGCCCTTCCTCGAGGAGAATGCGCGGCACGTTGGCGGAGATGCCAAAGCCGAGATTGACGCAGCTCCCCGCTTCCAGTTCCTGCGCGACGCGGCGCGCGATCACCTTCTGGATGTTGAACTCGGGCAAGCGGAATGTATCGAGAGGGTGGAATATTTCACCGGAGATGGCGGGATCATAGAGCGTCTGGGTCGTCTGCTTCTGGTCCGGGTCGACGACGATGTAATCGACCAGCATTCCGGGCACGCGCACATCGTGTGGCTTGAGCGTCCCTTCCTTGGTAATGCGCTTGACCTGGGCGATCACGATGCCGTTATTGTTGCGGGCGGCGAGCGCCTGGTCGAGGCCGCCGAGATAGGCGCCTTCGTGCTCATAGGTCAGGTTGCCGCGCTCGTCTGCCGTGGTGGCGCGGATGATCGTCACCTGCGGGATGATCGACGGGAAATGGAGCCACTCTTCCCCCTCGAACGTCACGCGCTTGACGACCGGCTCCTTGGCAGCGGCGGCGTTCATCGCGCAGCCTTCGCGCTGCGGATCGACGAAGGTTTCCATGCCGACTTTCGTCAGGACCCCTGCACGCTTCGAGGCTGCCTCGCGATGCATGTCGAACATGATGCCGGAGGGAATATTGTAGGCCGGGATTTCGTTGTTGGTGATCATCTGCCAGATCAGAGGCGGCTCCGATGTCGAAGGCCCCGAGGGATAGGAGCCGCCGATGACGCGCTTGAGCAAGCCCTTCTTGGCGATGTGGTCGACACCCTTGATCCCGCTCATGTCCCCGGCAGCGATCGGATGAAGCGTCGTGATATCGCGTGGATGGCCGGTCTCATCGAAGCGATCGCCGATTGCCTTCAGCATCAGATCGGGGCAGCCGAGCCCGCTCGACGAAGAGACCGATACAACGGCACCGTCCGGAATGAGGGCGGCCGCCTGGGCCGGGGTAATGTGCTTGCTCATGTCTTCCTCAGTGTCCCGTAATAACCTCGACGGCTACGCCGCCCCGCCTCGGCGACGGCCAATCCTTCGGCCAGCGACCAGATCCCGCTTTCCCCGGCAGCAGGCCCGCGTTGACGTGTGCGCTTGAAGTCCCTGCGAGTAGTCATGAGCGCGCCCTGCCCGCCCTCGCCAGCGAAGCGCCGCAACTTTCCCGCACCACCAGCCGCACGGAAGAGACGATCGCCTCCGCTTCTGCCTTTCCCGAATTGATCTGCTTGAGAAGAAGCTCGGCGGCGCTGCGGCCCATGCCTTGCGGATCGACTGAAATCGTCGTCAGCGCGGGCACGGCAGCCTTGGCCTCGATGACGTCGTCGAACCCGACGACGGCGAAGTCGCGGCCTGGCTCCAGGTGCAGCGTACGAAGTCCGTCGCACACACCGAAGGCGACGGCGTCGTTGAAGCACAGGGCGGCGGTGGGTGTTTCAGGCAAGCCCATTGCCCGTCCGATCGCTTCGGCCCCACCGGCGCGCGACGGCGCCGACGAGACGATCAGATCCTCGTGGAAGCCGAGACCGCTTGCTTCCATCGCCTTGCGGTAACCGGCAACGCGCTCGCTGAAAACCGCAGTATCCGGGAATCCGCCGACAAACGCGATCCGGCTGTGGCCGAGCGAGGCAAGATGCTTGACCGCAGCGCTTGCGCCGACTTCGTTGTCGGAGACGATCGAGGAGACCTTGGCTCCCGGCACGTTTCGAACGACGATCACCACGGGGATCTCGGCAGCGATGAGAGGCTTGAAATCGGCCACCGAGGTTTTCCTGGCGGGCGAAATGATAAGTCCTGAGATCCCATGCTCCCGCATTGAGGCGATGACCTCGCGCTGGCGATCGATGTTTTCTCCGGTGCTCGACAGGAACTGCACAAAGCCTGCCGACTGCACCGTCTCGTCGACGCCGACTGCGAGTTCGGCAAAGAAGCCGTTGGTCAGGTCGTTGACGACGATACCGATAACCCTCGACTTGGTCTTGGCCTGACGAAGACTGGCGGCGCCCCTGTTGTAGACATAGCCAAGCTCCCGCATGACCGTGTTGACCTTGGAGCGCGTCTGTTCGTTGACGAGGGCCGACCCCTGGAGAACGAGCGAAACCGTCGACTTGGAAACGCCGGCGGCCTTCGCGATATCGATGACCGTCACTCTCCCCTTGGTCATCGAACCCTCCCCTGTCCTCACCAATGCCGGGCAATCTATTTGGAACGTTCCAAACTTGTCAACTGGCTCGGATGGTGGAAGTGAAGATTTTATTGCCTTTCAAAACCTCCGGTAGATTAGTGATTTGACTTAACAGCATCAGGTTTTTAAATGCTGATTGCCGAGTTGTCTCGAAAGGCGGCATAGCCACCGCACTTTCGAAGCATCATCGAAGACGACCGGTGTCAGCGGGCAAGCAGGACGGGGTATTCGCAGTCCTTCAGCAATGAAGCCGTGACGCCGCCGAAAATCCGTTCGCGGACGCGCGAATGTCCGTAGGCCCCCACCACCAGCAGATCCGCATCCATGGCAAGTGCGTGCTGCGTGAGGACGTCCTGCACCGGCCTTCCCCCGCTCGTCAGCTGTTCGACCACCACCTTCAGGCCATGACGGGCGAGATAGGTCGCGATATCGGCCCCCGGCTCTCCGCCATTGATCCACGGGGAGCTGTTGGGGTCGACGAGCACGACATGGACCTCATCGGCAGCCGACGCCATATCCAGAGCCTCGCGCACGGCACGCGCGGATTCGGGACGCGAATTCCAGGCGACGAGGATCCGCTTTGGGTTCAGGCTCGCGGGTCGGCGCTTGGGTATGAGGAAAAGCGGCTTGCGCGCCTCGAACAGCGCACCTTCGACCACCGCTCTGGTCATCATATGGTCCTGGCGGACGCCGTCGCCGATCAACACGAGGTCAGCATAGAGCGCGCGCCGAAGGATTTCCGCCTCGACGATCGTGCCATGCGTGTAGACGACATCGACGTCGAACGACAATCCGTTGGCATTGCAAACCGCAGCCGCGTCGTCCTTGATGGCTTCGAGACGATCCATGTCCGCATCCCTGACGTCGAGCCAGGCCGCCCCCATATCGAATTCGCTGCCCGTCGGCGGAATGGCAAAGCCGAGGACGGCGATGGACAGATGGGCGCCGACCTCGCCTGCCACCTCCACAGCGCGCGTGATATCGACATGAGAATCGGTATTTCCGATGACTACGAGAGCTGTCTTGACTGACATGGGCTGCCTCCATTTCCGAGCCGTGAGTGGCTCCATGGAGAGAGACTAGCCCTGCTGCGGGCTCGGGCCATGATCTCCGTCAAATCCAAGGCAGGTATATTCAATCCTGCGTTGGACGCAGATCCGACGCGTCCCCAAGACGGTGACCTCGATGCCGGTCAAAGACGATCAGGGGTAGCCACTCCAACCGGCTCTACGCATCGGGCGGGACAGCGGTGCGCCTGAACTGGCTGTGCCGCCCTATCCCGACGTCGCCAGCGCACCGTCGTCCGCCTTTTCGGAATGCCGCTCGGACAGGAAGTCTCCGAGCCCCTTCAGCCCGTCGATATGCTCGCAGAAGGTGTTGACGGCGACCAGCAGCGGCACCGCGACCAGCATGCCCACTGCCGACCACAACCACGCCCAGAAAGACACCGCAATGAAAACGACGACGGTGTTGAGGCGCAGGCTCTTGCCCACGAAATAGGGCGTTATCAACTGACCTTCGATGCTGGTAACGCCAAGATAGAGAACGCCGACCGCCAGAGACCAGCCGGGGCCGTCGAAGGAAACCAGGGCAACACCCATGGCAACCAGCAGCCCGGCGAACGCCCCGAGATAGGGCACGTAATTCAGGAAAAATGCGAGGACGCCGAAGATGATCGCACTTGGCATGCCGACCAGCCAGAGGAGCACCGCGATGGCAACGCCAAGACCAGCGTTGATGATGGTGATCGTCAGGAGGTAGCGCGACAGCTTGCGCTCGATGTCATGGGCGATGCGCATCGCCCTCTTCTTGTCCTTGAACGTCGGCATGACGTGGACGAGCTTCTCGTAGAACATGTCTCCGGACGCGAGCAGGAAAAGAAGGAGGATAAGGGTGAACAGAAACTGGGTCATGGCGGCCGGCGCAAACAGCGCGGCGCTGGCGATGAAGCTGCTGTCGCGGACCTCCACCTGCTGGACGTCGACCGAGTGGCTCTTGGTGAGCTCGCTTAGGCGCGACGCCGCATCCACCACGCCCGAAAACGTGCTCGACAGGCCGCTGAGCTTGCTCTGGACATCCCTCTGGATTTGCGGTCCCCGCTCTATCCATCCGCTGACAGGCAAGACCAGGGCGCTCACCAGCATCACCAGGCCACCGAGAAGCAGGAACACAATGACGATCGAGGTCAGGCTCGACGGGACGCCGCGCCGATCGAAGAACCTGCGGATTGGCGCGAAGACCATCGACAGCAGAAAGGCGAGCACGATCGGGACGAGGAAATCCTTGGCGAAGTTGAGCGTGAAAACCGACGCGTAAAGAAACAGCCCGATCAGCGCCCAGCGCGGAAACTTGGATCGCGGTTGCTCGGGGCCGTTCACGGCGCCCACTTCTTGCGTTGCAGCGATCGAACCGTCTATCGCGGCCATGTTCTCTCCCATCCCGCGCGGTGTGTCTGTTCGTCGATTTCGCGGATAGGACGCAAGTGTGGCGCCTGTTCAATTTAGCAATGGGGCACCGTTCGGAAAAAGTGCGTCGCAGAACGCAATCCCGTAAAGGCTGCGGCCGCCTTCCGGGCACCGAGCGTCCGGGCAGTGCTCGATGGCGGGAGGTCGCCGGTCACCGTGGCGAGGCTGGCGGCCTCCCCGGGCTCGCAAAAGCGAGACGTGCCGAATTTCCTCTTGATCTTCAAATCATTTGCCGCAATGATGACGCCATCAACGGACCCGCATCGCGGGTGGCTTCTCCGGGCGCCTATCCCCCGGCAACCAGCTAACTCCTGCAAATATCCCTTTCGATATAGCCGCAGCGAGTCTTCCGATTGGACCCCCACATGAACAATCTGGCCTAGACACGCCACAGAACCGATGTCGGTCGCCGTCGCGGTCTTAACCGCGCCCAACACGCTCACCTTCCGTGCGCGCGACGACACTCGTCTATCCATCAAACGCCGCGCAGACGGTCTCCCAGGCGTCGCCGGCACGGAGAACACACTTGAATCGTGACTTTATTGGTAATCTCAAGGCCGAATGGTTCGGCAACGTCAGGGCGGATATGCTGGCCGGCATCGTCGTCGCGCTGGCCCTCATTCCCGAGGCGATCGCCTTTTCCATCATCGCCGGCGTCGATCCGAAGGTGGGCCTCTATGCCTCCTTCTCCATTGCCGTCCTGATCGCTTTCGTTGGCGGTCGCCCGGGCATGATTTCGGCCGCAACGGCAGCCACCGCCGTGTTGATGGTCACGCTGGTGCGCGACCACGGGCTTCAATACCTGCTGGCAGCGACGGTGCTCGCCGGCATCCTGCAGATCATCGCCGGCATTCTCAGGCTCGGCTATCTCATGCGGTTCGTCTCGAAGTCGGTGATGACCGGCTTCGTCAACGCGCTCGCCATCCTGATCTTCATGGCGCAGCTTCCCGAACTTACCAACGTTCCGACCTTGACCTATGTGATGGTCGCGGCCGGCCTCGGCATCATCTATCTCTTTCCGTACGTGACCAAGGCAGTCCCCTCGCCGCTGGTGTGCATCGTCGTGTTGACGGCGATCTCGATCTACTTCCACTTCGACATCCGCACCGTCGGCGACATGGGCGAGCTGCCCTCGACCCTGCCGGTCTTCCTCATTCCGCAGATCCCGTTCAACCTTGAAACGCTGATGATCATCCTGCCCTATTCGGCGGCGGTCGCAGCGGTTGGCCTGCTCGAATCGCTGATGACGTCGCAGATCGTCGACGACTTGACGGACACTCCAAGCGACAAGAACCGGGAATGCATCGGCCAGGGCATTGCCAACACCGCGACCGGTTTCATCGGCGGCATGGCCGGCTGCGCCATGATCGGCCAGTCGATCATCAACGTGAAGTCCGGCGGTCGCGGTCGCCTTTCGACCTTCTGCGCCGGTGTCTTCCTACTGTTCATGATCCTGGTGCTTGGCAATCTGGTCAGCCGGATCCCGATGGCAGCGCTTGTCGCCATCATGATCATGGTGTCGATCGGCACATTTTCCTGGTCGTCGATCAAGAACCTCAGGGACCATCCCCCCTCGTCCTCCATCGTCATGGTCGCAACCGTCGTCGGCGTCGTCTACACGCACAACCTCGCGGTCGGTGTGCTCGTGGGCGTGCTGCTTTCGGCCGTGTTCTTCGCCTGGAAGATCTCGCAGATCTTCCGCGTCACCTCGACGCTCTCCCCGAGCGGATCGCATCGGACCTATACCATCGAAGGTCAGTTGTTTTTTGCCTCGGTCGAGGATTTCAACAAGGCATTCGATTTCAAGGAAGCACTCGACAAGGTCACGATCGACGTCGGCCGCGCCCATATCTGGGACATTTCGAGCGTCGCCGCGCTCGACATGATCGTCCTCAAGTTCCGCCGCGAAGGCGCCGACGTGGAGATTGCCGGCATGAACAGGGCAACCGAGACCATCGTCGACAAACTCGCCATCCATGACAAGCCCGGCGCCATGGAACGCCTGATGGGCCACTGAGGAAGGACTGAATCATGACAAGAATCATCGGACTGATCGACGGCTCCACCTATGCTCGAAGCGTCTGCGATCACATCGCCTGGATCGCCGGCAGGACCGAGGTTACGGTGGAGATCCTGCATGTCATCGGCCGCCTCGACCTTTCGAGCGAGCCGGTGAACCTCAGCGGCAATATCGGCCTCGGCGCCCGCACCGCCCTGCTCGAAGAGCTCGCTGATCTCGACGCGCAGAAGGCCAAGGTCGCGCATGCACGCGGACGCCTCCTGCTCGACGAGGCGAAAGCCCACCTTCAGGCCGCAGGTGTCCCGAATGTCGAGACCAGGCTGCGCAACGGCGACCTGGTCGAGACCGTGCAGGAATTCGAGGCCAATGCCGATATCATCGTCATCGGCAAGCGCGGTGAAGGTGCGGACGCCGCCAGGGGGCCGGTCGGCTCCAACCTCGAGCGCGTGGTCCGTTCGACCCGCAAGGCGATCGTCATCGCGCCGCATGCTTTCAGGCCCGTCAGCAAGCTGCTGATCGCCTACGACGGCGGCGCACTGGCGATCAAGACCGTCGATCAGGTCGCCCGCAGTCCGGTGCTGGACGGTCTCGGCGTCAAGCTGGTGACGGTCGGTTCGGACACGCCGGAAAGCCGCAAAAAGCTGGAGGACGCCGCAGCCATCCTGAAGGCGGCCGGCTTCGAAGCGCAGACGGCCATGATCGACGGACAGACCGGCACGGCAATCACCGCCATCGTCGAGCAGGAAGGCTACGATCTCCTCGCCATGGGGGCTTACAGCCACTCGCGGCTACGCTCCCTTTTCATCGGTTCGACCACCACCGAGATGATCCGCTCCTGCAAGGTTCCGATCGTTATCTTCCGCTGACCCCAGCCTGGCGGGCGATCACGCCCGCCAGGTGTGCGCAGGCACGTCATCCCGTCACCGATGCTGGGGAGAGCCAACATGTCGGAACAACACCAGACCATCCTGCTGATCGACGGCAGCCACTACGACCGCTTGAAATCGGTCTTCGAGACACCCCTCGATCTGCTGAGGCTTCGAGACATCGTGACCGGCGGCAGGCTGCCGGATCACGCCATCTACTATCGGGACGTGCGGGATGCGAGCGAGAAAGAGCGCCAGAAAGCGCTCTTCGGCTGGCTCCGGCACAACGGGTTTACCGTCAAGGGTCGGGCGCACGACCCCCGGGAGCCCCGTGAACGCTACGGCACCAACCTGATAGAAATCGCGGTCGACAGTCTGCTTCTGGCCGGAGCCGGCGACCACGTGGTTATCGTCGGTGCCGACCTCAAGCTTGCGCCTCTACTGGGCGCGCTCAGGGACGACGGCATCCGCACGACCCTGGTGTCGACGCTCCGTGCAGTCGCGACCATCGCCCCGTCTCCGCTCCTCCTCGATCGCGCCGACGCCTTCATCGACATCGCCGACATCCTGCCGGGGATCGTGTTGAAAAAGCCGGTCGCCGGGGCGCCTGCCGTCACCGGGGTGCCCGCCGTCAGGTGAAACCCCGCCGGATACGACCCGCCGCCGGAACGTCAAAGCCGGGGGCGTGTCGAGCGCTTCTGTCAACGCTGTTTGAAAGACCACCATGATCAGCGCCTACCTTCAGTTTTCCCGCAGCCACTGGCGGCATCTTTCCTTCGGCGCCCTGTTGATGGCGCTGTCGAGCTTCGGCCAGACCTACTTCGTTTCGCTTTCCGGAACGCATTTTCGCGAGACGTTCCAGCTGAGCGACGGCGGCCTCGGCACGACTTACGCGATAGGCACCTTCGTCAGCGCCCTGACATTGACCTGGGCCGGCCGGCTGATCGACTATACCACCGTTCGCATCTTCACATGGGGCGTGGCCGTTCTGCTCGCAGGCGCCTGTCTCCTCGTGGCGATAAGCCCGAACTTCATCGTTCTGGCCATCGCCTTCTATTTTCTGCGCCTCGGCGGGCAGGGCCTGATGGTCCATACGGCACTGACCGCGACGGCCCGAACCTTTCCGGCCAATGCCGGAAAGGCGCTCGGAATAGTGGCGCTCGGCATGTCGGCGGCGCAGGCGCTGCTTCCCCTTGCGACCGTGGCGACGATGGATGCAATCGGCTGGCGTCTCGCCTGGGTCGTCAACGCCATCGTCGTGATCGCTGGCATCGCCCTGGCACTGCAGTTTTTCCCGCGTCTTGCGGACACAGCGGTCCGCAAACGCAAGGCCAAGGGCGACCGGTCGAGGGATGCGTCCGCCCGGCCGCTCTGGCGGGATGCCCGATTGCTGATGACGCTGCCGGCTGTCCTCGCCAGCCCCTTCATCGTCACCGGCTTCTTCTTCCACCAGGCCCGCCTTGCCGAGCAGAAGCATTGGGACATCGGCTGGCTCGCCGGTGGTTTCGTCGCCTTCGCCATCGTTCAGGCGGTCGCCGTCATCGCCATCGGGCCTGCGATCGATCGGCTCGGCACCAGGCGCATCCTGCCATTCTTCCTCATCCCCCAGGCAGGCGCCATGCTGTTGCTCGGGCTGGTTTCGGCACCTTGGGTCGCCCCCGTCTACATGGTCCTGATGGGAATATCCGCCGCGTTCGGCTCGACGCTGGCAACCGCGCTCTGGGTCGAACTGTTCGGCTCGCTCGAACTGGCGCGCGTGCGCTCTGCCGTCGAGGCCGGTGCCGTGCTTGCCAGTGGTGCATCCCCCGTCCTGATGGGGCTGATGATCGATGCCGGAATACCGCTTTCCACCCAGGCGCTCGGCTGCTGTGTCTACACCCTGCTGGCGTCGATCATCGCCAGGGGCGTCGGCAAGGTGAAGGCACCCGCGCTGCTGGAGGATGAGACGCGATAGGTGGCGGCGGCCGGGCTGTAAGTCCGCCCGACGCCGCCAGATCCCGTATGGCCTACCAGACCATGCCGCGGGCAGCCACGTCCTCGACGCGGGTCACCACGCCGTCGCGGTGGAAGACCATCGTGTCGAACATGTTGGTCACGACGCAGGTGTGGTTCGGGATGATGCGGATCTTGCCGCCGATGGGCGGGAAGCTGTCGCTGCAGGCCGAGATGTCGATGACGCCGTGCTCCTCCGACAGGGCCTTGATGACAGCGCCGGGGAAATCGACGACGAGGCCGTAGTCGGAAAAGCCGAGCAGGTCGCTGGTCAGGGTCTTCACACCGGCATCGATGACGGCGCGGCCGGGTGCCGGACGCGAAACGACGGTCGCAAGGATGGTCATGGCGCAATCGGCCTCGGTGCAATGGCCGGCCCGGATCAGCGAGCGGTCGTTGTAGACATAGGTGCCCGCCCGATACTCGGTCGCTGCCTTCACTTCGTGGCCGCCGAACAGGCTCGGCGTGCCGCCATGGCTGATGACCGGGCACGGGATACCGGCCTCCGCCAGCAGCGATACCGCCCGCGCGAAATAGGCCTGGACGGCGGGCGCGGAATCCGGCTTCGGATAGGTCAGCAGCCCACCGAAGACGAGGCCAGGGCTCTCGTGGATATGTCTCGCCAATTCAAAGGCCTGTTCCGGATCGGCGACGCCGCAGCGACCGGCGCCGGTATCGCATTCGACGAGGACCGTCAGCGTTTTCGATCCGTTGAAACGGCTTGACAGCCCGTCGACGGTTACGGAGCTGTCGGCGACAACCTTGAGGGTGGAAATCCGGTCGTTGAGGGCCACCAGCCGATCGAGCTTTTCGGGACCCAGAATGTTGAAGGTTATCAGGATATCGTCAAAACCGGCATCGGCGAAGACTTCCGCCTCGGTCACCTTCTGGCAGTTGATGCCCTTGGCGCCGGCCGCGACCTGCTGCCCGGCGACGCTCACCAGCTTGTGGGTCTTGATATGGGGACGAAAATCCAGTCCGTGAGTATCGGCATAGGCCTGCACCCGCTCGATATTCGCCTGCATCCTGTCCTCGTCGATGATCGGTCGCGGCGTCGAGAGGTCGGCGATCGCATCCCCCGGCTGTGGCATCATTTCGTGTGGACGGGCGTGCAGCATCACCGGTACTCCTGTGCATTATCGGCGTCGATATGGCGACTCATCGCCTCGCACGCGAGGGTCACCAAGCGCGGACGGGCTGTCAACCGAAGATCATGCAGTACCGATACCACTCGCCGCTGGGATGGTTGATTGCACGATCGAGATTGGTTTGGCTGCCTACAGAAAAGGCACCTGAGCAAGACAATATCATTTATGAAAACCATTTGACTAAATAATTTTGCGATGCCATCCTGACTTCACACGGAGTTTCGGCATGGCATTGCGTGGTACCAACCAGGAGTCGGGAAGACCCTACAACAGGCGGATCGTGCTGGAATCGATCCGCTTGCACGGGCCGACGACGCGCGGCGACATCGCCGGCAGAGTGGGGCTGACGGTCCAGACCGTTTCGACGATCGTTCGCGAACTGGAAGAACAGGGCCTCATCCTTTCGGCAAAGGAAGAGCCCAAGGGACGCGGCATCCCGCCCTCGACGCTCACCATCAACCCCGAGGGTGGGCTCTCCATCGGCATCCACCTGACGCCGCTTTGCATCGAGGCCGCACTCGTCAATCTCCTCGGCGACGTCGTCGAAAGCCGCCAGCGCGTCACGTTGAACCCAAAGCCCGACGATGCCTTTGCCCTGATCGAAGAGATGATTGCCGAGCTCAAGGCAAGTCTTCGCGGCGGCAGGCTGCTCGGTGCGGGCATGGCACTGCCGGGACCGTTCGACGTGGAATCCATGAGCTTCGTCGGCTCGACGACCATGACCGGGTGGAAGAATGTCGACATACGCCAGCGCCTCGCCGATGCCACCGGCCTGCCCGCCTTCTTCGAGAACGACATGGCGGCTGCAGCGCTGGGCGAACAACTCTACGGTCTCGGCCAGCAGCTGACGGACTACTACTATCTGTTCTTCAGCGTCGGCCTCGGCGGCGCCATGATGCATGACGGCCTCGTCATGCGCGGCGCGTGGGGCAATGCCGGCGAAATCGGCCATATGCCCGCGGTGCCGGACGGCGAGCCCTGCCCTTGCGGCAACAGCGGCTGCCTGGAACGCTATCTCTCCCTCGACGCCTTCAACCGGCGCGGATTGTCCGAAGCGGACTGGGTGCGCGAGATCGCGCCGATCTTCCGAAACGCCATTCGCACGATCGAAAACCTTTTCGATCCCGAGGCCGTCGTCATCGGCGGCCTGGCGCCACAGTCGCTGATCGAGCAACTCGCAACGCTGGTCGACGGGCTCAACACGTCGGTTTCCGACCGCTCCGACCGCTCCCATCCGCGCGTGCTGGTGGCCACAGACTGTCAGCACTCGGCGCTGCGCGGTGCAGCGGCGCTCGCAGTCTTCGGGGCTCTCTCGCCGCGCTTCGGCCAAATGTTTGAAACTTGAGAAAAGGGGATTGCCGTATGACCGAGAAACTGCTCGTCCTGGATGGTGTTCGCAAGAACTTCGGCGCGATCGAAGCCTTGAAGGGCATCAGTTTCTCGATCGGCAAGGGCGAGGTCGTCGCCCTTCTCGGCGACAACGGCGCCGGCAAGTCGACGCTGGTGAAGATCATCTCCGGCGGCCTGCAGCCGACTGCCGGCCACATGCTTTTCGAAGGCAAGGAATTCCAGGCAAAGACGCCCGCAGAGGCCAAGGCGGCCGGCATCGAGACGGTCTACCAGGACCTGTCGCTCTGCACCAATGTCGACGTGGTCGGCAATTTCTTCATGGGCCGCGAGATCACCCGCAAGGTCGCCGGCATTCCCTTTCTCGACGAGAAGGCGATGGAGAAGATCACCAGCGAGGCACTCTCCAGCGCCGGCACCCGCATTCCCTCCATGCGTACCAAGGTCGAGCACCTGTCCGGCGGCCAGCGGCAGGCGATCGAGCTCAACCGCTTCGTCCACTGGGGCGGAAAGCTGGTGCTGCTCGACGAGCCGTTCGCAGCGCTCGGCGTGGAGCAGACACGTCGCGGGCTCGACATGATCCGCCACGTCGCCAACCAGGGCATTGGCGTCGTCATCATCACCCACATCATGCAGCAGGCCTTCCAGGTCGCTGATCGCATCGTCGTCATCCGCCACGGCGTCGTCGCCGGCGATGTCGAATGCAGCAAGACAAGCC
>CAZZZI010000031.1:0-27750 GCA_964658415.1 uncultured Sphingomonas sp.
AAGTCAGCCGATCTTTTCAGGAGCCCATTGGAGCGGCTGAAACGATCAACAAGTACGTCAGTCGTCTGGTCGTGCAACTTTGCGCAGAACTGCAAAAGAAGGGCCTCGGGGTCCGGCGCTGCGATCTCATTGTCTCGAAGGTCGATAACACCGTGCAGGCAATCCGCGCTGGGACGGCGAGGCCTGCAAGAGACGTGGCTTGGTTGACCAAGCTGTTCAAGGATCGCACGGAGAAGATCGATCCAGGCTTCGGTATCGAGAAGCTTTCGTTGGTGGCCGTGCTTGCCGAACCGCTGGAGGAGACCCAACGCGCATCGTCCCTGGTTGAGGACGAGGTGACCGACATCACCCCTCTGATCGACATCTTTGGTAATAGAGGGCAACGGGTCTACCGTTTGGCCCCGGTTGCCTCCGACGTTCCGGAGCGCAGCGTCCGCCGCATTCCGGCGGCGTCCGATGATATTGAGGCTTCATGGTCGCAGAGCTGGCCGCGCCCCGTTCGCCTCCTGGCGCATCCGGAACTGATAGAGGTCATGGCGCTGCTTCCGGACCATCCGCCTGTCACCGTTACCTGGCGCGGCAGGCGTCGAGGAGTGAAATGCGCCGATGGTCCGGAACGCGTCTTCGGGGAATGGTGGGAACGGACATCCGAGTGGGCGGCCGTCCGCGATTATTTCGTGGTCGAGGACGACAGCGGCGAGCGCCTTTGGATTTTCCGGTCTGGAGACGGGGTCAATGGCGACACCGGCTCCCACAAATGGTTCGTCCAGGGCATCTTCGCATGAGATATGCCGAACTTCAGGTCACCACGCACTTCTCATTCCTGCGCGGAGCCAGCAGCGCGGATGACCTGTTTGCGACCGCCAGGGAACTGGGCCTTGAGGCGATTGGCGTCGTCGACCGAAATTCTCTGGCGGGGATCGTCCGCGCCTTGGAGGCTTCACGGGCAACGGGCGTCCGTCTGGTCGTGGGTTGCCGTCTCGATCTGCAGGATGGAATGTCCATTCTCGTCTACCCCACGAACCGAGCGGCCTATTCGAGGCTAACGCGCCTGATCACCCTTGGCAAAAGCCGTGGCGGCAAGACCAACTGCATCCTGCATCTCGATGACGTTGCGGTCTACGCCGAAGGCCTGATCGGCATTCTCGTGCCGGACCAGCCTGATGACACCTGCGCGGTGCAGCTTCGGAAGATGGCAGACATCTTCGGGGATCGGGCTTACCTGTCGATGTCCCTCAGGCGTCGCCCCAACGACCAGCTACGGCTTCACAAGCTTTCGAATTTGGCGCTTCGCCACAAGGTGAAAACTGTCGTCACCAACGACGTTCTCTTCCACGAACCCAGTCGACGGCAGTTGCAGGACATCGTCACCTGCATACGCAACAATACGACAATTGACGAAGTCGGTTTCGAGCGGGAACGCCATGCGGATCGGTACCTCAAGCCACCTGAGGAGATGGAGCGCCTCTTCCCCCGATATCCGGAGGCCCTGGCGCGAACGATGGAAATCGTCGACCGCTGCCGGTTCAGCCTGGAAGAGTTGACCTACCAATACCCCGAGGAGGCCATCGTCCCTGGCATGAGCGCCCAGCAGTCGCTGGAGCACTACCTCTGGCAATGCGTCCCCAATCGTTATCCAGAGGGCCTGCCACCGGAAGTGCTGAGAACGGTTCGGCATGAACTCGATCTCATCCAGAAAATGAAATACGCGCCCTATTTTTTGACGGTGTTCTCCATCGTCCGCTTTGCGAGATCACAGGGCATTCTGTGTCAGGGGCGGGGATCGGCAGCCAATTCTGCGGTCTGCTATATCCTCGGCGTTACTAGCATCGACCCTTCAACCAACGACCTGCTGTTCGAACGGTTCGTGTCCCAGGAACGCGACGAGCCGCCCGATATCGACGTCGACTTCGAACACGAGCGTCGGGAGGAAGTCATCCAGTGGATTTACAAAACCTATGGCAGGGACAAGTCTGCACTCTGCGCCACGGTGACGCGCTACCGGGCAAAAGGAGCCATCCGTGATGTTGGAAAGGCGCTAGGTCTTCCCGAAGACCTCATCAAGGCGCTGTCGTCGGGAATGTGGTCCTGGTCGGAAACGGTAAGCGACCGGAACGTCAAGGAATTGAACCTCAATCCGGATGATCGCCGTCTGGTGCTGACACTTCAGCTCGCTCAACAGCTGATGGGCGCACCCCGACACCTCGGTCAGCACCCCGGCGGGTTCGTGCTCACCCATGACCGCCTCGACGACCTGGTGCCCATCGAACCTGCTGCTATGGTCGACAGGCAGATCATCGAGTGGGACAAGGACGACGTCGAGGCCTTGAAATTCATGAAGGTCGATGTCCTGGCTCTCGGCATGCTGACCTGCATGTCGAAGGCCTTTGACCTCATCCGCGAGCACAAGGATGACGATCTCGATCTTGCGACGATCAGGCAGGAGGACGCCGCGACCTATGCGATGATCAGAAAGGCCGACACGCTGGGTACTTTCCAGATCGAATCCAGGGCGCAAATGGCCATGCTGCCTCGCCTGAAGCCACGAACCTTTTATGATTTGGTCGTGCAGGTCGCCATCGTCCGACCGGGTCCCATTCAGGGCGACATGGTGCATCCTTATCTTCGGCGTCGCGAGGGGAAAGAGAAGGTAGAATACCCAACACCGGAACTGGAAGCGGTCCTTGGGAAGACACTGGGCGTGCCGCTATTCCAGGAGTCGGCAATGCGGGTAGCAATGGTCTGCGCGGGGTTTACGGGCGGCGAGGCCGATCAGCTTCGCAAATCCATGGCAACGTTCAAATTCACCGGCGGGGTCAGTCGCTTCAAGGACAAGCTCGTCTCTGGAATGATGAGCAAGGGCTACACCCAGGAGTTTGCCGACAAGACATTTTCCCAGCTCGAAGGCTTCGGCTCCTACGGCTTTCCGGAGAGCCACGCTGCATCTTTCGCGCTGATCGCCTATGCCTCCAACTACGTGAAGCGCCATTTCCCGGACGTCTTTTGCGCCGCCCTGCTGAATTCTCAACCCATGGGCTTTTACGCGCCCGCGCAGATCGTGGGTGATGCCCGAAACCACGGTGTCGCAATCCTGCCGGTCTGTATCAACAAATCCCGCTGGGACTGCACGCTAGAGCGCAACGGGAATAGTGACCGTCATGCCGTCCGCTTGGGCATGCGGATGGTCAAAGGGCTCGCGGTGGCGGATGCTGCCCGGGTCGTCGCTGCCCGGATGAATTCCGACTTTCAGAGCATTGACGATATGTGGAGGCGGTCCGGCATCCCGGCCGCATCGCTCATTGAGCTGGCTGAGGCTGATGCGTTTCATCCATCTCTCGGATTGGAGCGCCGAGATGCTCTTTGGGCGATCAAGGCGCTGCGCGACGAGCCGCTGCCATTGTTTGCAGCGGCTGCCGAGCGCGAGGAGAAGGCGATTCTTGAGCAGCAGGAGCCCGAAGTCGAACTCAGGCAGATGACCGAAGGGCACAACGTCATCGAGGATTACGGACACACCGGTTTGACGCTCCGGCAGCACCCCGTCGCCTTTCTCCGCGACGATCTCAGGAGGCGGAACATCGTCACCTGTATGGATGCGATGAGCGCCCGCGATGGTCGCTGGGTCTGTACCGCAGGCTTGGTGCTCGTACGGCAAAAACCAGGCTCGGCAAAAGGGGTTATGTTCATAACCATCGAGGACGAGACTGGCCCTGCGAACATCGTTGTCTGGCCCAGCCTGTTCGAGCGCCGTCGTCGTATCGTTCTCGGGTCATCCATGATGGCGATCCACGGGAAAATCCAGCGGGAAGGGGATGTCGTTCATCTGGTGGCGCAGCAGCTTTTTGATTTGACCGGGGATTTATCGGGCCTCGCCGACCTCGACGTCCATATTCGGTTGCCGACGGGCCGGGGTGACGAGTTCGCTCACGGATCAGCTGGAAGCCCCGACTCGCGGGATCGGGCGGCGGCGGGGAAACCGAGGGACATCTTCGTCAGGGATTTGCATATCGACACGTTGAAGGTGAAAGCGCGGAATTTTCAGTAATTTGAAGGCTGGCTGAAGCGACGCGGCTGTCGCGCCTCGGCATTAGACTTGGCATCAACGGCGAGGAATGGCAGAAGTTTTAAATACGGCAACGACGAACGTGGGGGAGATGGCAGTAATGCTCATTCGTTGGACGGCCAGCTGGGCGCGGCAAATTGCTCGATTAATCCACAATTGCGAGCATCGCTCACGGTGGTTGGCTCACTGCGGTCAAAGAGACAAAAAGAGTCCGGAGCTCGTTTGGTGAGCCGGTTCGACCAGTGGCAATCGAGGCCGCTGCTCCTGCCGGGAGGAAAAGCCGCGAAACGCGGCACGCTTCGATACAGCTATCTGTGGAAGGTAACCAACTGTTAGCAAAGTCCCGACTGGCTATCTGGAGAAAATCGAAAACTATCTGCAAGAATGAGGTGCGGCCGAAATGCCGCGCATGCGTTGTCGTTTAGGACGAAGGAAATTCAATGATCGAGACAAGCTTATCTCGGCCCGACGCCGATTGCAAAAAACGCGCAGCGAAAATTGTAGCCGCATACGTTCGTAAGCACGTCGTTCCTCGCTCCGCCCTATCAGCGTTAATTGCAACGATGCAAAACCACCTTTTGGTGATCGCTAGACCCGCCGAAGCGGTTGGGCTCGAACCGTCTAAAGTCGAGAAACAAAAGCCAGCCGTTTCCATTCGCAAGTCCCTTCGAGACGATAGCATAACATGTTTGGAATGTGGCGGAGAGTACAAATCGATGAAAAGACATCTCATGGCTTTCCACGATCTCTCCCCAGATGACTATCGAGCTAGATGGGGTCTTCCGGCTGAATATCCCATGGTCGCTGCCGCCTATGCGGAGGCGCGATCAATTTTAGCGCGGGAAATGGGACTTGGACACATGCGAAAATATTCGGGCGGTCGCAGGAGAAATTAATAGTGCGCAAAGCTATACCTCTTGCCGTCTAACAACATTGCATGGGCTGCCCCACTGCGCCAATGCTGCAGCACCGACGGTAAACATCTTCTGGCGGGTCCCTCTGGAACAACGATTGATTGTTTAGGTTCTATGAGCTCAACATCGAAGGAGCGATAGAATGCCATTGACGAGATTAGTTTTTCCAGTTTCAGCCCTTCTGCTGTCCTCCGCCATCGCCATTCCCGCATTTGCCCAAGAGATGGCGAAACCCTCCTCAGAGATGCAGGCAGTATTGGACAAGCTTGCTGCGCTCAATTCGAAACCCTTTTCGACGATCACGGTTCCGGAGGCACGCATTCAGGCAAGCGCTGCGGATGCGGCAAAGGCCGTCCAATGGGACAAGCGTATCCCGTCAACCCCTGAAGCCCAGGTGAAGACCAAGGATATTGCGATCCCGACAAACGGTGGCAAGCTTGCGGCTCGTGTCTTCACCCCTGAGGGCAGAGGTCCTTTCCCGGTCATCGTCTATTACCATGGCGGTGGCTGGGTCGTGGCAGATCTGAACGTGTATGACGCCGCGCCGCGAGGGCTGTCTCTCGGCGTGGGTGCGGTTGTCATCTCTGTCGAGTATCGTCATGCGCCCGAGCACAAATTCCCCGCTGCCCATGAGGATGCATGGAATGCCTACAAATGGGTGCTTGAAAACGCCCGGGACCTTCACGGCGACGCTAGCAAAATTGCGGTCGCGGGCGAGAGCGCAGGCGGAAATCTGGCTGCCAACGTTGCTTTGATGGCCAAGGAGATGAAGACGCAACAGCCGGTCTACCAGCTTCTCGTCTATCCTGTCGCCGGCAACGACATGAGCACACCCTCCTATAAAGAAAACGCCGACGCTAAACCGCTCGGAAAGGCCGACATGGAATGGTTCGTCAAGAATACTTTTGCATCGATAGAGCAGACGTCCGATCCGCGGTTAAACCTGGTGGGTCGCACGGATTTGGCGGGGGTTGCGCCTGCGACGATCATCACAGCACAGATCGATCCGCTGCGGTCGGAAGGTGAGGCCTATGCTGCGAAGCTCAAGGAGGCGGGTGTCGATGTAGATGCCAAGATGTTCCCCAACGTCACGCACGAGTTCTTCGGAATGGCGAAGGTGGTGCCGCAGGCGAAGGAGGCCAACGACCTGGCCATCGCCGATCTGAAATCAGCATTTGCCAAGGTTAAGTAAGGGAAATGACCATGAACAACAAAATCAAGGCAGCATTTGTCGGGCTCGCAATTCTATCCGCCTCACCAACCATTCTGAGCGCGAAAACGCTGGCCAGCGCAGATACGGCGGCCCCACCCATGGCCGTAGACACGCCGTCCTTCGTGAAGGTCGTTACCAGTTCGAACGAGTTCGAGATCGAGTCAAGCAAACTGGCTGAGCAGAAAGCCAGCGACGCGGCCGTGAAGTCGTTTGCGAAGATGATGATCTCTGATCACACCGAGGCGGCCGAGGGTCTCAAAAAAGCTGCCAACCTCGGTGAGACCGCTCCGATAATGTTACCGAAGCATGTGGCTATGATAAAGCTGCTGACCGATGCGTCAGGTACTGATTTTGAGTCGCTTTACATAGACATGCAGACATCGGCGCACATGGAAGCGGTCACGCTGTTTGCGACCTACGCCAAGGCTGGGGATAATGTAGCGATTCGGGCGTTTGCACACAAGGCACTGCCGAAGCTTGAGACTCATAAGATGCATGTTCTCAAATTGGTCACATTGCATTAAAGTTTAATGCCGCCGGCTATACATCTCCAGCCAGCGGCATTGCATCCCGTAGAATGGGGCCAACACTATGTGCGATGAAACAGACGATTGCATCCGTCAGCGCGCCTATGAATTATGGGAGAGCGAGGAGCGCCCGCATGGCGAGGATATACGCCATTGGATGCTTGCTGAGGACGAATTTCACTCCAGGTCTGCGGAAGAGGGAAGCTCTACTGGGAACTCCGACGTCGGAGTGCTGCCCAATGTGAAGATTATGACGCGCGAGCCTCGAACGGCGGATTCCATTCGCGAGATAACGAAGCAGTGACAGCGAAATCACCGAAATGGCCGACGAGCCAGCGAAAGGGGGGAGCGCCGGAAGCGAAGAGAGTGTCGAGCGACCGGGTCCTTGTCTTGATGCCGACGAAGTGACCTGCATGCAAAAATCTCGGACGTCTGACCCGGCCTTTGTGTTTTATCATCGGATACCTGAGTGCAGAACACAAACATTGCGTGAGGCTCTTGCAAGCCTAGATGTAGAAGTGTGGTACGCCGAAACGCGGTGCTCCGCGAGCAAGACTGCCTCTCCGCATTATACAAGCCTGTTTTGGTGAACAAGGTGACGCCGGACACGAAGTCCGGACGTCTAGACCGATATGCTACTGAACGACCCAAATGGGTTCATGCAAGGATCTGCGAGCGAATGTACCTGTCTGAAGCACAGATCCAGACATGGCACAGTCGGATAGACGACCACCGCACCTATTCCTGCTGCAGCCACCTCATATGAAACAGGGGCAGCATTCTGGCGGGCGGAACCAACATCGCAAGAACATGAAAGAGCCTGCGCGGACGAACTTGCGGGACCAGCGACGATTTTCGAGCTGGATAAGATAGCATCACCTTTTTCGCGCAGCGGACTGTGATTGGTTTTGGCGCTCAACATTTGAAGTGCCTGCCGCGCCTCAGGGCAAGGTCCGGTCAGCCGGACAGCTTTCCCGAAGTTTCCCGTGAACGCCTGCGGCGGGTTTGGAACATTCCGGACCTCGCAATGTTCCTGATCTGATTGCACAAAACCACGAGGTACGACCATGGCTGCCCGTCTATCTTTCACACAAGCGGTAGCGCTGACCGCTGTCTCGCTCTGCGCTGGGCTGATGGCCGCTAGGGTTGCGGGGTCATCGCCCAACGGTCAGCCGGGTCGCGTCGATATCCCCGAGCGGGGACTTACCGCGGAAGTTCCCGAAGCCATTCCAGCAAGAGGACTGCGAGACGTATTTTGGCGGGTCGTCCACGAGGTATCGGAAGATCGCGTGACGCTCGTCGCGGGAGGTGTCACCTTCTATCTGTTGCTCGCCCTTTTTCCAGCTCTCGCGGCTCTTGTCTCGCTATATGGTCTGATGGCCGATCCCGCCACAATCTCGGACAACCTTGGAAAACTGACTGCCATCTTACCGCCCGGTGCCTTCGACCTCGTTGCCGAGCAGATAAGGAGTCTTGCCGAGAAACGCGACAGCAGTCTTGGCATTACATTCTTCTTCGGCCTGGCGGTTGCGCTTTGGAGCTCCCACAGTGGAACATTGGCGATATTCGACGCGATGAACATTGCCTATGAGGAAAGCGAAAAGCGGGGGATCGTCAAACTTAACTTAATTGCCCTGTGCTTTACGATCTGTGGGATGTTGTTGGCAGTGATGATGATCGGCTTGGTCGCCGTATTGCCGGGCATATTGTCCTACATCTGGCTGGATCAGTTCAAGGAAAGCGCACTCCTTTTCATACGATGGCCTATCGTGATGGTCGTCGTTGCGATCGCGGTGTTGGCGATCTACCGCTTCGGTCCGAGCAGGGAGCCCCCGAAGTTTCGATGGATGACGTGGGGAGCGGCTCTGACGATCATAGGTCTGATCGCAATGTCTCTCGGTCTTTCCTACTACCTTTCCAACTTTGCAAACTACGATGCGACCTATGGCACACTCGGTGCGTTGATTGGATTTCTCGTCTGGACTTGGCTTTCCGTTACGATCCTGATCGTGGGCGGCGAGCTCAACGCCGAGCTGGAACGCCAAACCGAAAAAGACACAACGACTGGTCAGCCGAGGCCCTTAGGTGCACGCGGTGCAGTCGTCGCGGACGCCGTGGCTTTGTCGCCCCATCAATAAGGCGTGGCTTGGACCTATCCAACACGGCAGACCAAACCAGCGCCGCCATGCGACGTCACGCGCGCTGACGGTCTTTTTACTTCAAATCAATCCCTTGCGCTTTCAGGCCGTCCTTCAAAGCGTCAATCATGTCATAGCGGGTTTCCGACCACTGCGACGTGGTCGCCCAATACTGCAGCGTCAACACTGTTTTGTCCGCCGTCAGACCGTCAGCAAAAACACGTGGGGGCGGGGACGTCTGGACCCGCGTGTCAGCGGTCACGATGTTCATAATCATTTTCTTGACCTCCGCTGCATCGACTTCATTGCCGATCCCCACGGACAGTTCCTGGCGACGCTCTTGTTCTCTGCTATGATTAGTAATTGGCGTATTCCAGAGCGTGGAGTTGGGAGCCAGGAGGTATAAGCCGTCGACAGTTTTCATTTCCGTAGCAAACAACCCTATTTCAACGATGAAGCCTTTAACGCTGCCGGTCTCGATGTATTCGCCGACCCGCAACGGCCTGAGTACCAGCAACATGATGCCGGCTGCGATATTTTGGAGCGTGCCCTGCAGCGCCAAACCGATCGCCAGACCTGCGGCACCCAGGGCCGCAAGCAACGAGGTGGTCTGGACACCAAACTGACCCAGCACCGCAACGAAGACCATCACCAGCAGCCCGTAGTGAACGACGCTTTGAAAGAAACGAGCAAGGGTTTCATCGATCCCGTGGATACTGGAGAGACCTTTGTAAACCCATCGGCTGATCATGCCAGAAAGGATCCATCCGACCACAAGCAGCAAGATTGCACCAACGACGGAGAAGGAATATTGGACGGCGAGCGCAGCCAGCTGGCTGAAGGCTGTTCGGGTGGCGACCAGGAGATTTTCCGGCTGTGGGTTCATTTGAAGTCCTCTGCTTTGTATGGCACGAAACCGGGACAGGCCTGCATAGTTCCACGCAGACGCGATCGAAAGGACCACGTCAGAAATAACTGAGCCGACGCGGTTGCCATCTTAATGTGTCCTGTAGACTAGGTCTGCGACGGATGGAGACCCGCCGCATACCGAAGCAGGGCCATATTGACGTGTTGCAAACCCTTACCCATGTTGCAGTCATGAGCAAAAGCGACAAGATCGATGAGAGCGACATCGCACAACTGATCAGGGAGTGGAAAATCTCGCCGGAAGCTACACTGGGCTCGTCTATTCGGATCAAGGGAATACTTCAGGAGGTCAGAACGCATTTGCCGCTACCGGTCAGGAAATTGCTGGATCTCGAGGGAGCGAGCATGCGATTGGTTATGCCCGAGAGCGCCAAAGCGCACTTCCGTGCGACATGTGCTGTTGTCAGCGAGAGGCTTGCGGGTATTGACGGTTTGCCGGTCATCCCGCGTGAGATTCAGGATATTCTGACGATCACCACTACCGAGCGACATCGCTGGCTTAAGGACGGACGATTGCCGAGCGCAGGAACGCGGACTGTCAGACTGCGCGGGCGCGCAAAACAAATAACCTTCCACGTATTCGACCCGCGTCTCGTCGCAGACCTGCTTGACAGGGGCGCGGTGGATGACTGGCGAGAAGAGGATGCCATCGTCGCAGCGGAGAAAAAGCAGCATGCGGCATGGAACAGGAAAATGGCGCGCTCACCAAAGACTGTTCAGTCCACGCCGACGTCTTCGGATGGTAGCGAGGAGGCTTTACCGCTTGCAGGCTGGGAAGAGTTTGGACGCGACGGGCTGTTGCGCTAGCCTCCGGATACGACGTAAATGCGCAGGCCTGCTCGGCCACAAACGAAATGCCTTGTATAAGGTGTGGCCGAAGATCTCGCCGGTAAACAGCGATTCGAGTCCGTTCTGGCCGGGGGCTATTGAAACCGCGATTGTCCACCCTCCCAGTACCAACCAATTGGGACGTTTCAAGCGCACGTTGTTCCACTGCCTGCTTCCATGGCGCATCCGCTGTTTCCACCACTTCCACAGAAACCTAGCAACAACCACGTTCGAGATAAGTCACAAGTCCGATTAGGGCCGTCTGCGGTCATGGCCGGATCGCGCCAATAGCGATCTAGAATGGTTTGAATGACATTGGCCACCATCATCTGTCTTATGTTTTCAGTATCAAGTGTTGCTGATCGCGTTTTCCAAATGGACTAAGTGCCCCCATACATCAGGCGCACGTTGGCTCCATCGCGACGCCTTCACGAATGATCGGAGTGTCTGGAAGCGCATGGAGGTCGAAAGTAGCTCCCGTTGACGATGAGCACGGCATTCGGTAGTGCCTTTTCGCATTCGTCTATGCCCTTATCGCCAGCTGGAGCATTGCGGGCGATGAACTTGAACCGGGTGGGATCGATCCGGTTGAGAAGAATGCGGTCGTCTTCCTTCCCGTCTGCAATCACAGGCATCTCGGCCACCTCGTATCTAGGTTTGATTTCCCGCAACTCGTAGGCACCAGCAGTGTTCCAAGCCTGCTTGAGCAGCAAGAATTCGGCCCTACCGATGATGCCGCTCGAAGGCCGCCTATTCCGCATCCAATCACATGGCGAATGTTTGAAATTCATTGGACGACACTTTGAACGCTGTGCTGTTAACATTAAAGTGCGTTGATAATGCCTCAAGCTGCGATGTCTTGAGGCTCTTGTAGACGGTCAGAATGCGAAGATATGAGCTGCCGCGCCACGATATCGTGGTTGAGCCACTGAACCGGGCCTGTCGGGGCCGAGGTTTCTCTAAATATAAGCTGCCCGGTGGCGTTCACGACCAGACTGCTCAACCAATCGCTGATAAGGGCCTTGCCGTCGCGATGCATCTGGGTGATGTCGTTTGAGGTGCCAATGACAAGATCGGTTTGCTTCTGGCTGTTTGCCATAGGCCATGCCGAGAAATCGTAGAAGGGACGCATCACGACATTAGCCTGCATATCGCCTATCTTGCGGAAGACATCGGCCATAGTGAACCCGTCCGCGAGAAGTTGCTCGCACTCCGTCCACTGCTCCTCGACCCAGCGCCCGCCGCCTTCCTGCTTGAGCGCCAGCAGGAGCGGGATAAGCGGCAGTTCTATGCCTGTGAAGACGTCCGAAGAATTGGTGCGGATTTCCGGACAGTTGTAGATGGTCGCCTTGACCCCGGCTTCCCATGCACGAGTGGCAATGCCTTCAAGCCGCATCTTCGCGTAGCCCTGGGTGTAGTTGGTGTAGGTCTGCCACCGGTAAGCGCCATCGATGAGCACGGAAGAGCCATGATAGCCATAGGCCGTATACCGAACTGCGCCGCCCTGGCTTTCGATCCTGTTGCGGATCGCGGAGCTGAACTCGATGAGATGACCGAACGTGTCCGCTGATACCTCATCGAAATTCTGGAGGATCAGTTTGCCCATATCGCTGTCGAGCAAGGCCTGCGACGACATATGACGACTTCCGCGCCCTTTGTAGATGCGGTTGGCTACCGCGAGGAACACCTTGGCCTTCGGGATGCCGCCGGCCATAGTGTGCGCAAAAAAGACGTTCTTGCTGTCGGCGATCATACCATCGAGCGTGCTCATCACCCTTGCGAGCGCACCTGTAAATCGGGTTGTTCCCAATGCCCGACACTGAGCGAGATAGTCCCAGTCGAGTTTCTCGTCTCGCCAGCTCTCCAAGGTCATCGCGCCGAGAAGATCGGTTGGTGTCGGTCCACCATCGGGAGCGTCCAGGTCAAATCCTGCCATCAAAGGGATATTGATGATTTTCCCACCCAATCGAGCCTCGGCAGCGGAGAGTTCCTCGGCGTCGAGCGGGCGCAAACCATTGTTTCCATCTCGGCGTCCAACCGTGATGCCGACAATATGCATGCCCGCTGCCCGTGCCTCATCGAGGAGGCCGGTCGCATATCCACGGCCGAATAGTTCGCCGAAAAGCACAAAAACATCGCCTTCTCGAAAGACCGTGTTCTTAGCCAGGCGACTGACAGCAATTGGCTTTTCCATGCAATCCACTCTTGATCGCGCCACAGAGGAGAGCGCGGTTAGATAGTTTTACAGTCAAATGCCCTGATCGAGCGAAAAACAAAACTCATTTTAAGTGACCGAACATTTCATTGCGTGAAGTGCCGCACTTTGTGTTGCCCTTCGAGTTTATGAGCTGCAATGTTGACCTGCAGTCGGTTCGTCTCAATATACCGATTTGTCGAACGCCGATTTGAAGTGTCTGCAACAGATCTGAGGAAGTTAGAATGAGAACGCTCGACTCCGAAATGGCCGAAATCGAGATTTTGAGCGTCGAGGAGCGCGAGGATTTGCTGATCGGGTTAGCTGTTGCTCTCGAAGGTGTTGCAGGTGAGGCATCGGTGGAAGGGAACAAGCATCTCGCTGCGGTCTCCCAAGGAATAGCCGATGCAATCCGCGTTAACGCGGACGATTGGGCGCGTGACGATCTCGCGAACGCTGGCTTTGCGGTCGTACAGGCTTCGGAAATGCTTTCGCGGTTCCGGGTGGATCATCCGCACCAGATCGTCACCTACGCACTGAACTAGGCGGTGAGTGCACGGAAGCAAACTTTCCGGGACGGGTCTAAATATTTAGGCGCGGGCGTTTACAGATGTGATGCCAGCCGTTTTCACTCAAAAGCTCTCTGAGGCCTGACGCCACGATCCCGGTGACTTTGGTACGCAGATCGCGCTCAGGACTATTTACCCGGATCACGCGCTTCAGGATAATTAATCCAGCAGTCCAAACGGTTAGTCGCTCACTCCCGTAATCTTGCGAAACTAAGAATGCCAGAGGTACGGCAACGGGCAGCAGGTTGTGCCATTCCAGCAACATCTGATTGCAGAGGCGCTTCTGGAACAGCCTCTAATAAAGAATTCGATTGCGCGCGGACGCTTGCGAAGCCATGCTTACTAATGAAAGTGAGACCGTGAACGTCTGCTTCTCGACTATGGGGCAGGGAGGCCCCAGGGCAGCCTCTCGCTGGGACCATTGAAATTCTGAACTGGAGGTCAATCATGAACATCAAGAGCCTACTTATCGGCTCCGCTGCAGCACTCGCCGCAGCATCCGGCGCGCACGCCGCAGACGCCATCGTCGCTGCCGAGCCGGAGCCGCTGGAATATGTTCGCATCTGCGACGCGTACGGCGCTGGCTACTTCTACATCCCCGGCACTGAGACCTGCCTTAAGGTCGGCGGCATGGTTCGCACCGAAGCCCTGTGGCATGACCCCTATGCCTTTGGAGTTCGTCAGAAGACCGGCACCGAGTGGCACACCCGCGCCGAACTCAACGTCGACACGGCTACGGACACCGAATACGGTCCTCTGAAGACCAACATGGTCTATCGTTTCGACTCTACCGAAGGTGCAAACGCTTCGAAGGTTCTTTTCGCAACGATCAGCCTCGGCGGCTTCATCGTGGGCAAGACTGATTCTCAGTACATGCAGTGGATCGGCTATGCCGGCAACGTCATCAACGACGACGTGATCGGCGATGGACCTTACGAGCTCAATCAGCTCTCCTACGTCTACGACGGCGGCAACGGCTTCACGGGCGTTCTGTCGGTCGAAGACAGCCAGTCCGGCTCCGGTGCAGCCGACCCGAACAACGGTCGCGACATGTCCGACCACTACGCTCCCGACGCTGTTGCCGGTATCGGCTACAAGACGGGCGCATTCGGTTTGAAGGTTGTCGGCGGCTACGATTCGGTCGTTGAAGAAGGCGCCATCAAGGCTCGCCTCGACGTTGACTTCGGCACCTTCTCGGCATTCCTCATGGGTGCCTGGAACACAGACGGAGACAAGATCAACCGTTATGCAAACGGCGATGCAAGCGGCGCAAGCACGGGCGACTGGACTGTTTGGGGCGGCACGACTGTCAAGTTCAACGACAAGCTCGACTGGAACACCCAGCTTGCCTACTCCGACAGCAAGACTTTCGAGGCGACGACAAACATTAACTACTTCATCGCCAAGGGCTTTAAGGTTCAGCCTGAACTGACCTACGTCAAGTATGACAACGCTGTTCGCGACTCCGACACCTTTGGTGGCGTTCTTCGCTTCCAGCGCACATTCTGATTCGATTTTGCCGATCACGAAAAGCCCGGCATTCGAGCCGGGCTTTTTACGTTGCCGGTGGAGCGATACTCTCGATGTAGCTATTGTGGTGTCCGTCATCACACATTGTCCTAGCAACAATCGCAGGCTCAAATTCGCAGCCTCGCTCATTTCGACTCTTTGGCCTTCCCAAAATGCGGTAAATCTGAAACTCTGCCACAAACGGGAGATTTACGATGCGATCAGGGATTTCGTTACGTGAAGATTTCGATGGTAAACGTCTCCGGCGGCACGTCGCGACATGGTTCACTTGTTAACAATTCTGAGACCTACACCGTTCGACGTATGTTTTGTTTTAGCGCAGGATTCGAAACTGCCCTTGTCCTGCCCCCCAGATGGGCGAGATCAGATGCCAGCGCGCGCATGGTATCGTCGCCCATGCCTTCGCTGGCCAGATACTTGAGCGTCGCGACGTTGTCGTCGGTGGGCAGTTCTGCAAGTTGATCGCGACGATCGAACAGCAGGATCGCACCGAGCGCATCCAGTTCCCCAGCGGGCTGCAGGACCGCGTTATCCTCGGCCGGTTGGATCTTCGAATTATGTTTCACCTAAATGCCCGACCGCGCAAGAGTTGCGAAAATTGCGGACATCCGTATATTTCGGAACAATGGAGTTCTGTGATGACAGGCTGTAGACGACAGCGCTGGCCCTGACTCCGTTCACGGTGTCGCGGAACAGCCATGACTTTCTTCCAGTGGCAAAAAACCTGATATCGCGTTCGACGAGGTTGTTGTCGACCGGCATCCTGCCGTCTTCTGTATAGCGCGTCAGGTACTCCCATCGATTCAGGGTGTAGGGCTCCGCATCGGCAAGCTTAGTATCGGGTAAGACCTTCGGCGCGATGTCCTCGAGCCATGCCTTGAGAGCATTCAGGATGGGAACGCTGTGCTTCTGGCGGAACCGGTGAACGCAATCAACTTGTGTTTCACCGTTGTCCGGCTTCTCGTTTCTCGCCAGGCTTTCAATCCGGTGGAGCTGCTCGAAGAACCTGAGCGCCTGATCCGATGGACCGCCGCCTTTCTTCCTTGCCTTGAGCGCCTCAACGAAGCGACGCCTGGGCCATGCACCCAACATGGGTCGCGCCGTTCGGTGTGCGCCAGGCGGCGTAGCCATCGCTCATCAATATGCCGCAGTACTCACCGAGGAAGGCCTGCGGATAAACCTGGCCGCGGCCGGTTGATATTCGAGTAGCACGATGGGCTCGTCGCTGTCCTCCCCTCTCGAACAGACTCTAGGGCGGATAACAACGCGAGATTTGTTTTCAAGTCTGCCGGCCTGTGCATTTCTCTAACATCCGCACTAACGACCAACGAAAGGGTGCGACAGCAGGCCGCCGATGCGGGCGATCAGTGCGCGAAATGCTGCAACTCAACCCAGAGCGACCCGCCCAAAGTGTGGCGGTCGCGGTATGCGGCAGTCCATGAACCCAGGCGCGCCGGAATATACGCCGCCGCGGCCGCAGCCTCAGCCAAGCGTCGGAACTTGCCGCGCGGCAGGCTGCGGATGCGCGCCGGAATGCCATAAGGATTCAGTTGAGTGCGCCTGATATGGCTGTAGGAGATGTCATGCTTGAGAAACTCGGCCCAGTCCATCGGCTCGATTTCGGTGGTGACGACACGCAGGCCCTGGCGCGCGCTGAGCTCGGCAAACGCCCGCGGCGTCCAGCGCCCGACATGGTTGGGCGGCATGTCCAGTACAGAATCGTGGCTCTCCTGATATTCGATCCGCCGCGGATTGGGGACGGCGATGAACACCGAGCCGCCGGGCTTCAACAGATGGCGGAATCGGCCAAACAGTTTGTCCAGCTCGTCCATGTGCTCGACCACCTGAAACAGGAAGATGAAATCGAACGCCGATTGATGCTCATCGAACCGCGCCTCGCGGATATCGCTGGCTATGGTCCGATAGCCGCGGCTCTCGAGATTGCGGATCGACTTGGTATTATACTCGACGGCTGTGATGTTGCGGGGTTCGACCGGCACGGCGCCCAGCATGTCGAGGAAAAATCCGTCTCCGGCGCCGACTTCAAGCACCGTGGGATCAGCCCGGGGGGCCTGCTTCAGCGCCTCGATGGTTCGCCTAAACTCCCATTTGGCAGTGGGATACGAGACGTCGGAATTCGCAAGATTGTAGAAGTCGGCATCGCCCGCGACAAAGGGAGAAGCGAAGCCGAAGCCGCAATGACTGCACTTCATTATGTCGCAGCGATCCGTCCCCCAAAGGTGATGGATGTGCGCAGCCAGCCGCTGGTTGCGGTCAAAGTCGCTGGTCGGCAAGACGATAGACTGGGCGGCCTGCGTCGCGGTCACCGAAAAATGCGATTGCAGACCGCCTTTGGCACAGGCGGGACAAATGGCGGCTAAAGTCATATGGTGACGATCCATTATTTCCAGGACTTGATGACAACCCGCAGGGATGCCATGGTAAAAGCATCAGGCTAACGTAGCCTAGCACACGCAATTGGAGCAATCGGATGTTTCACAATTAGTTAATCTCCCAGAAATCCGGAGGCTAGGATCCACTAGTAAATTATCGGTCGTTCAATTGCCGGAGGCATAATAAGCCTGCCCTAAGGGAATATGAACAGCGACATACCGGGATACTTGCTTTGTCGGGGAGTATTAACCGACTCACGATAGCACAGAAGACACCGGCAGCCGGTTGACATAGGGGATGGCGCGGTGAACATAGCTGAATCGTCGGATTTGATGCTGAAGGCATCGCGCTGGGCCGTGCTCAGCGTGGCGACACAACTTGTCAAGGCGGTGCTGCTTTTCGGCTCGCAAGTCGTCCTGGCGCGCCTGTTGAACCCTATCGATTTCGGCATCGTCGCCATATGCGCACCTATCTTCGCGTTTCTCTCGATCTTCAATGACCTCGGCCTTTCGCAGGCGACGATCCAGCGGCCGACCCTGACCCGGGACGACAGCAATACGATCTTCTGGATGAATGCCGCGCTTGGCTTGACTATCGCCGTGGCGATCATGGCCATCGCGCCAGGCGCTGCCCGTTTCTACGGCGACGGCCGCGTCACTGCCGTGCTAATTGCCATGTCGGTGCTGATCCTGATCAACAGCTTGTCGTCGCAGCAAGTCGCCCTGCTGGTTCGCGGCATCCGTCCGGTGCCGCTGCTGATCATCGACATCCTGCCGGTGATCGGCAATGTCATTGTCTCGATCGCCGCCGCGCGGTACGGCCTCGGCTACTGGTCGATCATTATCGGCCAGGCGACCCACGCGCTGACGGCCGGATCGGTCGCCTGGATCGCATCGGATTTCCGGCCGTCATGGCCGCGCAACCTGCGCAATGCGATCCCGATCCTGCGCTTCGGCTCGCATTTGACCGGTCTGAACATCGGATCGTTTTTTGCAGCCAGTCTGAGCCCGGTTCTGATCGGCCGCCTGTACGGCGTGGTGCAGGTCGGGTTATTCGATCGCGCCTTCAAGCTGGTCTCGATGTCGTACATGCAGATCCTGGCACCGATTTCCCGGATTGCGGAAACCGTGCTGGCCCGCGTCGCTGGCGACGATGCGCAATACCGTCGGGTGTTTGCACGGATTGCCGAAGCCCTGCTGCTGATGGCGTTGCCGGGCCTGCTGTGCATCGCGATGATGCCCGACGCCGCTGTCAAGCTCCTGTACGGCCCGGCGTGGATCGAGTGCTCGCCGATCGTGGCGTTCTTTGCCTTCGGCAGCCTCATGACCCCGCTCGGCACCATCGCCAGCTGGCTATTCATCACCCAGGGCCGCACCGCGCAGATGCTGCGCTACGGGCTGATCGGCAACGTGGTGTCGGTCCTCGCGCTGCTGATCGGGATTTTCTGGGGCGTGACCGGGGTCGCGCTGTCGTTCGCAGCGTTCTCGCTTCCGATCCAGGGCCTGACCGTGTGGGCCGCGACGCGCGACGGCCCGGTCTCGCTCACCGATTTCCTAGCGATGCTGGCGCCCGTCGCCTTTGCCATCGTCGGCGCCGCGTTCGCGGTTTGCTCCTTCTCGTTACTGTCGGTTCATTACGGCCTCCCGCCCACATTGGAATTCGGCGGTGGGGTCCTGATCGGCTACCTGGCGACCGGCGTGACGCTGGGCTGCTTCCCGACTGGACGGCGGGTGCTGGGGGATGCCGCCCGGATCCGCGAGTTATTTCCCCGGCGCAAGGCGCTTCCCGACGCCTAGAGCATTCTGCATTAGAGTTGCATCAGGTGCGATCGAGGGGGCTCGAAGCGATTGTCGTGAACCCATGGGGCGTGTCTTATTCGGAGGGCTCAGCAATGGGAACGGCGGCGCATTCGAATGATCTCCGCTCAAGGGTAGCCCCGAACCCAGACATCCTGATGGCCGTGGACCGGGACGGAATAGTCGTTGGGCTTGTAGCCCACCAACGACTGGGCCGGTAATTTAATGCGACGCGCTTTAATTTGGTGCGCCCGAGATGAATAGAGAGCGAGGAGGGACGGCCACCCTCAACGCCATTCACGGTGCTTATGATGCGTGCACCAACGCCATGTGACAGCCTCATTTGCCCTCGATCGCCCGTGCGGCAGAAATCCACGAGCTTTCAAGCGCTTGTGCAACTGCACCGTAGGTATAATGCGTCTCGACGTTTATCAGCCCCCGCGCTGCGCGTCGGTGCAGCTCGGTCCGATCCGCTATTATTGACCGGATGCATTCGGCAAGCGCTTCAGGATTGGATTCGGGAACTATCCAGCCGCCATCCGCAACAACATCCGGAATAGCCCCGCAAGCTGAGCCTATCACGGGCACGCCGCAGCTCTGGCATTCGATAATGACCCTTCCAAACTGTTCGCGCCAAGTTCGGCTTGTACGAGGCAAAAGCACGAGTGCGTCAAGCGTCCGCATGAATGCTGCAACCTCGAGTTGGCTGACCCAGCCGCGAAACTTCACCCGATCTTGGAGCCCGAGGGAAGAGATCCTAGTCTCGAGTGAGACACGGTAAGGTCCTTCGCCCATTATCTCAAGCGTTACGTTTGATGGCGTTGATGCCAGCGCCTCGATCGCATCATCCAAACCCTTCTCCACAACCAATCTACCTACATACCCAAGCCTCAGTCCAGGAGCCTCTGGCCGGCGCTTGCTTTGGCTATCGGGAGAAAACGTCTCTCGGTCAACGCCGTATTTTATAGACGTAACGGGCCCCTGATACCCGCACCCACGAACAACATCTTCGGCGTCTTTACTGCGAGGCAACACATGGTCGGTGCTACGCAACACAAATTTTCTAATCGTATCAAAAGGGAAGCCGAGGCGCCGCAAGATGTTCTGGTCCACTTCTAGCAGGAATGCGGCTTTTCGTTTTAGCAAGCATGCCTGCAGCGCGACAAAGCCCCACGGTTCTTCCCAAAGATGAATAACGTGAGGGTCAATTTCTTTAATTAAGCGACCAAGCCCTGGATAGATGTGACAATACCACTTGGCGATCGGCACACGGGGAAGCCATATTGGCAAAATATGTAAATGAATGCCTGAACCATCGCTTGGATCGGCTTCGATCGTGCGACCGTACTCGGACCAGCGCTTTGGCACCAATAGATGCAACTCAATATCAGGCCTGTTTCCGAAGGCATAGTATCTGCGACGCCCAATGTCGAGAGACACCGCAGGATGCGCAATGGACAACACGCGCAATTTTCGTTCGTTTGATATTGCCATATTGTTTCTCGGTTAGAGTGGCATCTATCTGCATATTGCGAAGATGGCTACAGTTTCCAGACATCTATAAATTGGACATAGATAGTTTCACCCTGGAGCTGGACGATGTGCCTGATCGGATCCCAGCACGGATATAAGGGCCAGCACTCGAACGCCATCCAAAGCCGGTATTCGCGCAACAGTGTTGCTGCCCATCTATCACCTGTTCCTAAAGTCTTAACAGCGATAGACGATCTTTTCTCCTCCGCAATATAAAAGTTAATCCATAGTTAACGTACCGGCAGGCAACACACTAGACGACACAGATCGTCAGATATCGGTGCTCAGCCATTCAACAGCCGTTAGATATTTCCTTCGGCTGTGCATACAGTGCGGCCCAGACGCTGATCTTTCAAACCCCTGATGTAGGTGGCACGGCTAGCTCATATTGTGATGTTCAGGCTTGCAATTGCCCTCCTGCTAAAAAGGGTTTGAAGGCACGGACTACCGCGTTGGCTGAAAAATGCACAAGTATCGGAGGCGTCTCGCCTGCAATTTTGTCGTTTGCTTCAGTTACCAGCCAGAATGTTAAAGACGGCCTCTGGAATACTCGGTGCAAAGGAGTTAGCTTTTTTCCTATTGAAAGAAACAGTGGCGATAAGACTGCGGGGCATAGGCGTGAAACGACAAATGGGAAACCCCGTTAACTTTTCTGGGTGCGCAGGCTTTGTCCATGATGGAGGCGGTGCAGTCGGCGTTATCATGCTTCCGGCCTGGGGGTTAGAGGAATTAACAATCCGGCGCGGATGGGCCATCTTTGCGGATCTGCTGGCTGAAGCAGGGTATTGTGCGCTGCGGTTCGATTGGCCGGGTTTTGGCGATAGTCTCGGTGATGGAAGCGACGTCCATTCCTTCACTGATTGGAGGAATTCCGTTAACGCCGCGGCTGAGCTCCTCAACCAACAATACGGTATTGAGAATATTGTACTGGTTGGTCATGGCATCGGCGGCTTGCTAGCGCCGCATTGTGCCGATCTCGTCGCTGCAAAGGCTGTCGTGCTTATGGCTCCACAAAGCCCTGGCAAAGCTGGACTACGCGAGATGAAGATAGCAAGTAAAATGGTCAGCTCTTTCTTGCGATTGTCAGACAACCCGTCGAACGAGAACATTGAAATAGCTGGCCATTCGATCTCGGTCACATTGGCATCAGAGATTGCTGGTCTTCAGCTTGAGCTGCGCGACCAGAAGCATACGCCAATCCCCGCGCTTGCAATGCTGCCTGCCCAAAGTACGAGCGGATCGGATTGGACGACGCGGCTTGCTGAGGCTGGTTTTTCGGTAAGCACCTTAAACTATGCTGGTCTGACAAGCTTCGTTGGGTTCACCCATTCGTCTGTTGCACCAATTGAAGACTTCGGAGATGTGCGACGTTGGCTCATTGATACGGTGCCCGTCCACCCCAGGACTAAAACTTTGAAAAACTATCCTGTCGTTAATATCCTGAGAGGTGAAGACTTTAGCGAGCAGCCGATCTTATTTGGTCCGCAAGATAATTTGTTCGGAATTATTTGTCGACCTCTGGGAAAAGCTTCCCGCGCGGTCGTTGTGCTGATTAATTCAGGGGAGAATAACCATACTGGTTGGGGACGCATGCATGTTGAATTTTGCCGTGCTTTAGCACGCGAAGGCATCGCCAGCTTTCGCATTGATACAGGGGGTATTGGCGATGCTGCCGACGTCGAAGGTCCGCTATTTTACGTCGATAGACAAATCAACGATGTCATCGATGCAGTTGAAATTATCGATACCTTTCAACTTGGTCCTATTTTACTGACAGGTCGGTGTAGCGGCGGTTATGCGGCGCTCCAGGCGGCTATTGCAGATACCAGAGTGGAAGGGCTTGTTGCAGTCAACACGGTAAGACTAGGGCTAGCGCCTGGGGAGGGCTTCGATCAGATCATGGGCGCGGGTACATCCTCGCTAGCCGAATATCGCCGACGGGCTTTATCGCTGGAGCTTGTAAAGGACGTTTTCACAGGTCGCAAATCGATGCTCTCTCTCGTTAGGAAGGGTGTTTTTGTGATGAAGCAGCAGCTTTCGCTAGTTGCCCCACAGTTGTTTGGCATATCGTCAAACTCTACAGATCTGACCAACACGATAGTGCAGAATGCCCAAGACCTACTTCACCGCAGTGTGGTCGTCTTTTTGGTGTACGCTGAGAATGATGGCGGTTTGGATGAGTTAGCGCGGCATTTTGGAAAGCTGCAACCTGCGGATTACAAACACGCAACCGTCAGAATTGCACCCGGGGCAGAACATAACATGACGGCGTCCCACGCCCGCAAAGCAATATTAAAAAGTATCATTGATGCCGTTGGCTTGGTAGAAAATCGTGTTCGCCCCATTCCTATTTAGCTCTGGTCATTTCCCGTCTACATAGTGAGGCGACCATTATTCTCGCAATCTCTGCTGGGTGACGAACCAAAGCTCTAATCTTAGTACCGGGAACAGGGCTATTCGAAGTCAACAAATCGGCCTATTGCGCCATCCGCGATTTCTTCAAGCAAGGTTGGTCTAAATTGGGGATGGCGGTCAGGTGATCCCCATACATGTGGTGGGCCCGGCAGGACTTGAACCTGCAACCAATCGGTTATGAGCCGACGGCTCTAACCAGTTGAGCTACAGGCCCCCGCCCAAACTATTCTGAAGTTAATGGATGCGCAAGGAGCTCCAATTGGGATCCGTTCCGATTGGCGAGAAATGACACTCTCTCTAAGGAACGTGAGGGTACCAGCACCTCTATATTCGTCGTTTATCTGGAACGACGACCTACTGACGGCTCAGCTCAGATGCTGAAATCCAGACGCGCCCGTCATAGGCACGCTCTCCTCGCTCGGTCTTCACGCTAGCTAAGTGCTCGATCATACCGATGTCGTGGTCCCCGCTCGCCAGTTCGCTTTTCTCGCATTGAACGCAGACTGCATGCTTGGTCTCTCCATCCGCCATGATGATGAGTGTGTGCCCGCCCTGGGGAATAATCTTATCGGGAATTGCAACAAGCCGCATGGCTGCCTCCATATCTCGCAAGTGGTCTCCAATCCGCTCAAGGCTGGACCCATCTAGTTAACAAGAAGTTAACGAGCTTGCGCGGAGCGAATGTCACAGGTTGCGGAGATCCGCAGTTTCCAGGCCCGTTCGCTGATATGATGAGGCGCACCATATAGGCCGGGGAGGTTTCTTACCGCTTGTTCCTTCTAAGGCCGATCCTCTTCAAATTGCTCGGTGTCCGCAACGGGTTGCAACCAGGCCTCGCGGCGCTTGACCCAGAGTTCGTATGTGGGGGTCAAAGTGGTAGGGGCTTCGTCGAGTGCGCCGAGTTTGATCTCCACTTCCTTGTCGTCGACCGAAAAAAGCCGCGACCCACAAGCTGGGCAAAACTCTCTGCCTTCCCAGTCGATAGTCTCTCCCGTCGTCTCGAAGTACGAAGCATCCCAAACACCGAAGAACGTAAACGCCGATCCGCTCTCCTGGCGACAATCAGCGCAATGGCAGATCCCGACATATTTGGGTTCGGCATCAACCTGAAATTTTACTTGACCGCACCTGCAACTTCCAAATCGCAAAGCCATTTTGACCCTTCCCATTCTCCCTGCACATTCGTCGAGGTGGGGTATTGATCAATAAAGGCAAGGACGAGGATGCAAATTCGCCAGTGGAACTGGCCTGAGGGAAGGGGAGACCACAGAAGAAGTGCCAATTGAGGTTGATCCAAGCCGGCAGCGCTTTTCAGCGAGAATAGGGTGACGCCCAGCAGCCTTATTCCTTGCTGACCGGAAACACCGGCTCCACTAGCGCATTAACGATCATCAGGAGCTCTGGACCTCGCGGAATAGCACCGAAACCGTTATGCTTCGGGCTATCTGATTGAAATCGGCATATTTCACCTTTAACGTTGCGGTCTCGGCACCGATCCCGTTCGCAGGGCAGTATCCCACCCCGTGTAGATCGCCGGCTGAATGCCATCGCGAGCGGGTTCGATGGTATGGATAACCAGTTCCTGTGAATCCCGACAAGCCCCGAAAGACTCTTCCGATGTTCTGCGCTAACTTGCTTTGAGGTCTAGGGGGCAAGCACATGAACACGATAGGCATCGAGCAACTGCAACCCAACCACTTCTACTGGGGCGTTCGCCTGCCGAAGGGTGCGCCAATCCTTGGCCCGAATGAGATGGAAATTGTCCAGGTGTCGACGGTGTTCGGCACCTCATCCGAGTTCTGGACCGTCGCGGTTATGGGAAGCGACGAGCACTTCGACCTAGCCTCTTTTGAATTCCTTCAAAAGGTTGCCGTACCACCTTCGGCAGTTGAGCAGCGTTCGAATCTGAAACTGGTTTCGTCGGTTTCGCTCACTGCAAATCGCTGAGCGATGGCCAAGATGGCGAGCTCTTCACCCTGTTGGAGCGGCATCCAAATGTCAGCCTTTTGGCGCCCTGGCGTGCCAACCTCGAACCTAAGAAATTCGACGATGCCGGCTCCCGGCAAGCGTTCTGCCTGACCAGTTGACGCCGCTTCAGCAGGTATTGAGGCCCAAAGGGCTGGTTGCGCAGATCGTCAGGTCTCCAGCAGTAGATCGATGCGAGCGAAAGAAGCCGCCGCGCCTGATCGGCATCGCGTGTCTGACGAGCTAGCCGCCGCAACCTGACCCCGTCGAAATCCGACCGCAATGAAAGCGCTGAACCCATCGCAAACCTCCTGTTTGCACCACAGATTCAGATTCGTCCGCCGTTGGGAATCCCCAAGAGAGTCAGCCTTACCGACGACTGGTATTAGTTCGGTGGTGAGAGCGGGGAAGGCCCGACCTCTATTCCCACCTGTTGCTTCCCTTGTCAATGAATAGCGCGCTCATCGCACTTTTTTCACGGAAGCCACCAAAAACTGACAATTGAGCTCAATGTCGCCAGCTACAATCAACCGGGGAATACAGGAAGCCTGCTTTGACGGCGGGATGAAGAGCACGGTCCGGCTCGGTTTCGATGGCGCACAAGGGCAAGTCGCGTGCCTCTACCTTTTTATCTCCCGATTTAAAATGAAGCGCTGACCGAGAATTTTACCGAAATCTTGCCGTACGATTTTACTGCGGGGTAGGGGAGGGCCAGCTAAAGCCCTGAAGCCTCTGTGAGGTTCACGCGGAAACGCGTACGCGTGGGCTCCTGTGGCAAGAATGCCTGGAAAACCTGCCGGCTAAGGATACTCAGCATTTGGTGGCTTAGGCAGATTTGCTTAAGATGGAGAAAAGACGGCGGCTAGTCAGAGGATCAAGACGATGAAGAACGAAAATAAAGTTCGGAAGCCATCGAAAGCGAAACCGAGGGCTCAAAAGGGCAAGGGGAAGGGCAATCCCATTCCGGACATGCTGGACAATATGGACGAAGACTTGATCGCCATGCTGATGCAGACCGTACAGGATGACATGATTTTCGCTTCCGAGGATATTGTCGGTCTCTTCGCTGAATATCTGGAAAGCTGTGCGCTGGGCAATCTCCATGAAGAGGTGGAAGCCGACCTCTTGCCTGATTTGGTTGCCGAGTTGAGCGACGTTAGAGTGAACGCGAATGGCGGTGACCGGGAGGCCCGCGAAAAAATCCAAGCCATCCATGATCTTCTGGACAATGCGATTGAAACTCATTCGCTGCATCCAATCGCCATGATGATGACGAGTAAGATCTTCAACGATGCGGGATGGGCTGTTCCCGATAGCCTGAGAAGCGCTATGGCTGAGGCGCTGCGAACAGGCCCGCTGGGTACGCAACGTCTTACCGGGGATGATATCGTATCATCAATGCTAGAATTAGCCGATCAGGTCGGCCAAAATCCTTATGATGTCCATGAATGCGTGAACTCCCTTATGGCCGGCTTTCCGCCGGAGGCTAGTATCACGCTGCTGCTTGAGCTCGTCGCTGGGAAGCAGGCAGTGATCAATCGGGCTGTCGCCGGGTTCGTGTTGCATCCTGACGCCCTTGTCGCGCAGTCTGTGGCGGAAACTCTGGCGGCATCCGCTCGGCAAACTCCCGTTGAGAGCTCGATGATTGAACGGCTTGTCCGCATGCGGCCATGGCTGCCTCAGACCCGACAGACCCATCTCGACGCAACCATTCGCGCCATGCGGTTGACCGCTCTACCGCCGGTCCAAACCGAGTTGCCAAAGCTTATCAAATGCCATGCCTCGATCTGCGACGGATCAGGAACGAGAAGTGTTTTCGCGACGCAAAGAGCCGGCGCTCGCTATCAGCTTGTAAGCGTCATGATGAAATCTTTGGGGGTTGCCGAATCTATGGTTCTTAGCGACCTATCAAAATCCGAGATGGACGGTATCGTTCGCCAGATGAAATCCGCAATGCCTGTTTCTGAAACAGATCTCGCCGGTATGTCTCGGATGGTGGGACTGGCGATTGCCGACAATTTCGCGTCCGGAACGCTGCCACCGTTCAAATTGGTTGAAGTAGTGGAGAGCCTCGGGCTGGGCCCGGTAAATGCTGATAGCGCTTCGCCAATAGAGATCATTACGGACCTCCTGGCTGATCTGCCTCCAGAAGCAAAAAATTCCACCGCCGTGGCTAGAGCGCATGCCGATCTACTCGAGACTGAATTGCAATATCAATGGTTTGAAGCCGGTGAGGCTTTGGAGGATTTGCTCTATCCTGTCAAAGGTTCCAAAAAGCGCGTGGCCAAACTCATGAAGACCTATCTGCCGGAACGCCGGCTCTTTTGGGCGCGGCAATGCGCGATATCAGCGCTCGCGATGCGCGGTAATGGAAAAACGCGTCATTCTCCTTGGAAACAACTGGCGCTCGTCGGGCGCGACATTGCATCGGACTTGCCCCTCGATCAAATACCCCTGATGAAACAAATAGCAGAAGTTTCGGTGCAAGCCTTTGAAACCCAATTGTAAAAAGGTGTAGTGCCGGCTGTGGCGCTCACGTTCGCTTAAGCCGCCGATGTTCGAAATTCGTCGTCCCAAAGGCGGAAGTCTCGCCACTTGAGACCTGTTGCCGCGTGTGCAGCAAAGTGACAACATATCGTGCGTTTGCATAAGAGGATGAACCGCACCGGGTTTGCCGGAGACCCCAACTCGCGAGAAGTAGGGTCTATGACAAGCAAAACGACGAACAAATTCTCTCCTGAAGTTCG
>CAZZZI010000032.1:0-27713 GCA_964658415.1 uncultured Sphingomonas sp.
CCGTCACGCCGAGCCCGTACGTGTCGCTGATCGCCGATCCGCCGGCCGCGGGCACGGACGGAAAGCCCCGCCGGCACCATAACAGCGAAGGCGCCGCCGCGCCCGCGAAGGATGGCACGGCTCCCGCCAGCCCGTCGGCAACGTCAGACTCTCCGGCACCGGCCAGCCCGCCGGCGGCGGCGCAATGAGCGTTTCCTCGCTCTTCATCAACCGACCGATCGCCACATCCCTGCTTGCGGCAGCCGTCCTGCTCGGCGGGTTGCTGGGCTATGCCCAGCTGCCGGTGGCGCCGCTGCCTCAGGTCGACTTTCCGACGATCCGGGTCACGACGCAGCTTCCCGGTGCCGATCCGGACACGATGGCATCACTGGTGACGGCGCCGCTCGAGCGACCGCTCGGCCAGATCCCGTCGCTCGCATCGATGACATCGTCGAGCGCCTTCGGCATCAGCCAGATCACGCTGCAATTCGATCTCGGCCGCGACATCGACGGTGCCGCGCAGGACGTCCAGGCCGCGATCAATGCCGCAGGCTCGACGCTGCCGAAAACGCTGCCCTATCCGCCCACCTATTCGAAGGTCAATCCGGCCGACACCCCGATCATCACCCTGGCGCTGCGCTCCTCGACCTATACGATCCGCAATCTCAGCGATTTCGCCGACACCATGATGGCGCAGAAGCTGAGCCAGGTCAGCGGCGTCGGCAATGTCAGTATCCAGGGCGGCGTGAAGCCGGCGATCCGCATTCAGGCCAACCTCTCCCGTCTCGCCTCCTACGGGCTTGCGCTCGAGGATATCCGTAGCGCCGTTGTCGCGGCCAGCGTGGCCGGCGCCAAGGGAGCGCTCGACGGCACGCACCAGTCTTTCACGCTGGCGGCCAATGACCAGATTGTCGATCCGCAGGCCTACAAATCGGTGATCGTCGCCTACCGGAACAATGCCCCCATCCAATTGAAGGACGTGGCAGATGTCGTCGAGGGGCTGGAAAACACCCGCGTCGGCGCGTGGTACCAGGGGGACCCGGCCGTCATCATCGACGTGATGCGCCAACCGGGCGCGAACGTCATCCAGACGGTCGCCGATGTCCTCAAGCAACTGCCGCAGCTAAAGGAAGCGCTGCCGGCCGGCGTCTCGCTCGATATTGTCAACGACCGTACGGAGACGATCCGCGCCTCCATCCACGACGTGCAATGGACGCTGGCGCTGAGCGTCGGGCTGGTCATTCTCGTCGTGTTCGTTTTCCTGCGCACCATTACGGCCACCATCATTGCCGCTGTCGCACTGCCGCTATCGCTGATCGCCACCTTCGGCGTCATGTGGTTTGCCGGATTCAGCCTCGACAACCTGTCGCTGATGGCCCTGACCATCGGCACCGGCTTCGTTGTCGACGACGCGATCGTCATGATCGAGAACATCGCCCGCCACATCGAGGAGGGCGACGACCCCATGCATGCGGCGCTGAAGGGCGCCGGCGAAATCAGCTTCACCATCATTTCGCTGACCTTCTCGCTGGTCGCCGTGTTCATTCCGCTACTGTTCATGACCGGCATTGTCGGGCGCATGTTCCGTGAATTCGCGCTGACGCTGACGATTGCCGTCGTGGTGTCGGCGATCATCTCGCTGACGCTCACGCCGATGATGTGCGCGCGTATCCTGCGCAAGCCGGCCGAAGGCCGCAGGGGCATGCTTGCGGGAACCGATCGGGCGATGGATCGCCTCATCGGCGGCTATCGACGCAGCCTTGTCTGGGCCATCGACCGCAGTCCGCTGATGCTGGTCCTGACCGTGTTGACGCTGGTTGCGACCATCGGTCTCTATATCTTCATTCCGAAGGGATTCCTGCCGCCGCAGGACACCGGCCTCATCACGGCCGTCATAGAAACCGAACCGACGACGTCGTTCGAATCGATGAAGCGGACCCAGGCCCTGGTCACCGATCGGCTGCGCCACGACCGGGACGTTACCGGCATCGTGACCGTGGTCGGCGCCAGCGCCAACAACCTGACGCTCAACACCGGAACCGTCAGCCTGGTGCTCAAGCCGCGCAGCGACCGCGCCTCGTCCTCAACCGAGATCATCGATCGCCTGCGCAACGAGGTGGCGGGAATGCCGGGGGTCCACGTCACCTTCCAGAGCGTCCGCGACATCAGCATCAGCACCCGGTCGAGCCGCGCGCCCTATCAGTACACCCTTACCGGCACGGATGCCGCAGCCGTAGGCGAGTGGGCGCAGAAGCTGGCGACCCAGCTGCAGCAGGCGCCGACCCTGGTGGACGTATCCTCGGAAGTGCAGACGGGCGGCGGCCGCATCTTCGTCGACGTCGACCGGGAGACGGCCTCGCGCCTCGGCGTATCGATGCAGGCGGTCAGCGACACCTTGAACGACGCATTCGGACAGCGCCAGATTTCGACGATTTACGGGCAATCCAACCAGTACCGGGTCATCGTCGAGGCCGCACCGCAATTCCAGGCCGATCCGAAGTCGCTCGACAAGCTCTATGTCGCTGGCAGCAGTGACGTCCAGGTGCCGCTCAACGCCTTCTCGACCGCCTCATTCACCACGGCGCCCCTGGTCATCAGCCACGACTCGCAGTTTCCGTCCGCCACGCTGAGCTTCGATCTCGCACCGGGGGCCTCGCTCAGCGATGCCGTCAGCGCGGTCACAGCGGCCGAACGCGACATCGGCATGCCGAATTCGATACAGCGGGCCTATTCGGGGGATGCGGAGGAGTTCTCCTCGTCGCTTGCCGGCGAGCCCTGGCTGATCCTTGCTGCAGTCGTGACGATCTACATCGTTCTCGGCCTGCTGTACGAAAGCGCCATCCACCCGGTCACCATCCTGTCGACGCTACCATCGGCGGGGGTCGGCGCGCTGCTGGCGCTAATGCTGTTCGGCCAGGACCTGTCGCTGATCGCGCTGATCGGGATCGTGCTGTTGATGGGAATCGTCAAGAAGAACGCGATTATGATGATCGACTTTGCGCTGGAGGCCGAACGGAGCGGTGGACTGCCGCCGCGCGAGGCTATCCTGCAGGCGTCGATCCTGCGTTTCCGGCCGATCATGATGACGACGCTTGCCGCCCTGTTCGGCGCGCTGCCGCTGGCCTTGGCGAGCGGCACGGGGTCTGAGCTTCGCATCCCGCTCGGCATCAGCATCGTCGGCGGCCTCGTGCTCAGCCAGTTGCTGACGCTCTATACTACACCGGTGATCTATCTCGCCTTCGAGCGGCTGCGTAGTCGGATCGTCGGTCGGCCGACCGGCACCCCGGCGCCGCAGGCGAGCGGCGCGGGAGGCCGGCCATGAATATCTCCGAGCCGTTCATCAACCGACCGGTCGGCACGGTGCTGCTGTCGATCGGCTTGATGATCCTCGGTTTCGTGTCCTATTTCTTCCTGCCCGTCGCCAGCCTTCCGACCGTCGACCTGCCGACCATCATCGTATCGGCGAGCCGCCCGGGCGCCGATCCGGCGAGCATGGCGGCCAGCGTCGCAGCACCGCTCGAACGCCATCTCGGCACGATTGCCGGCGTCACCGAGCTGACGTCGGTGAGTTCGCTGGGCTCGACCAGCATCGTCATACAATTCGATCTGTCGCGCAACGTCGATGGCGCCGGCCAGGACGTGCAGGCGGCGCTCAACGCTGCGGCCATCGACCTGCCAGCCGATCTGCCGACCCTGCCGTCGTTCCGCAAGGTCAACCCTGCGGCAGCCCCGGTGCTGATCCTGGCGCTGACCTCGGACAACCTGTCGCCCAGTGCCGTCTACGACGCGGCCGATACGGTCGTGGTCCAGCAGATTTCGCAGGTCGACGGCGTCGGCGAAGTGACAGCCAGCGGTGCCGACCAGCCCGCCGTGCGCGTGCGCCTGGACCCCGACCGGCTCTCGGCCATGGGCCTGTCGCTCGATGCCGTCCGCACGGCCATCGTCAATGCCAACACGCTCGGCCCGATCGGCTCCATCGACGGCAGCGACTCCGCCTTCGCGATCGGCATCAACGCGCAGCTGAAGACGCCAGAGGCTTTCGGGCGCATCGTCATCCGCAGCGGCGACGGCACATCGGTCCGACTGTCCGACATCGCCACGGTCGAGCCCGGCGTTCGAAACAGCCGCTCGGACGCCTGGTACAACGGCAAGCCATCGGTGCTTCTGAATATCACCAAGCAGGCCAATGCCAACGTCATCTCGACCGTCGACGCTGTCAAGGCTCTGATCCCCGAGCTGAAGAAGACCATTCCTGCCGGCATCGATATCGCTGTTCTGTCCGACCGGACGACCACCATCCATGCCAGCGTCAACGATATGCAGTGGACGCTGCTGGCGACGGTGTTCCTCGTCATGGCCGTCGTTTTCGTGTTCCTGCAGCGAACGACGCCGACACTGGCCGCCGGGGTGACCGTGCCGCTGTCGCTCGCCGGCACCTTCGCGCTGATGTGGGCCTTCGGGCTTTCGATCGACAATCTGTCGCTGATGGCGCTGGTGGTCTCAGTCGGGTTCGTCGTCGACGACGCCATCGTCATGATCGAGAACATCTACGCAAACCTCGAAAGAGGCCTGTCGCCGATGCAGGCCGCCAAGGAAGGCGCGCGGCAGATCGGCTTCACCGTGATCTCGATCAGCCTGTCGCTGCTGGCCGCGTTCATACCGCTGTTCTTTCTCGGCGGAATCATCGGCCGGTTCTTCCAGGCCTTTTCGCTGACGCTCGGTTTTGCAATCGTCGTCTCGACCGTCGTCTCCTTGACCGTGACCCCGATGATCTGCGGCCGCTGGCTGCGAAGCCACGACAACCAGGCCAAGCCCAACGTCTTCACCCGTAACGTCGACCGCGCGCTGGAGGCGGTCATCGGCGGATACGGGCGGACGCTGAAGGCGGTGATGCACCATCGCGCCCTCGCCATCGTCGTCATCTTCGGCTGCGTTGCCGTCACCGCGTTTCTGTATGTGAAAGTCCCGAAGGGCTTCATTCCGCAGGACGATACCGGCTTCATACAAGGGGGAACGGAAGCCTCCACGGACATTTCCTATCCCGCCATGGTGCTGCTGCAACAGAAGGCGGCGGAGATCGCCAGGGCCGACCCCGCCGTTTCCGGCGTCGGTTCATCCGTCGGCGGCGGCGGTTTTTCCAGTTCCATCAACCGGGGACAGCTGCTTATCTCTCTGAAACCGGCGTCGGAACGGATTTCGACAGACGAGGTCATCGCGCGGCTGCGGACGCAACTGATGAAGGTACCGGGCCTGAGCACATTTCTGTTTTCTCCCGGTGACATCCGCGCCGGAGCAAGATCGTCGCAATCCCAGTATCAGTTCACGCTCTGGGATTCCGACTACGACGAACTCGTCGCCTGGGCACCGAAGGTGCTGGCCGCGCTGCAGGCGGAGCCTGCCCTGACTGATGTCGCAACCGATCGCCAGCCGAACGGCCTCCAGGCGACCGTCAACATCGACCGCGGCGAGGCATCTCGCCTCGGCGTCAGCATCCAGTCGATCGACAGCGCACTCAACAATGCCTTTGCGCAGCGGCAGGTCTCGACGATCTACACCCAGCGCAACCAGTATCGCGTCGTCCTCGAGGCCGATCCGACCTATGCCCGCGATCCTGAGGAAATTACTAACCTCTACGTGCCCGCATCCGACGGTACGCAGGTGCCGCTCAGCAGCGTCGCTAAGGTCAAGCGGACGCTGGCACCGCTCGTTGTCAACCACCAGGGACAGTTTCCGGCCGTCACAATCTCCTACAACCTGGCACTCGGCAGCACCCTGCAGGCCGCCAACGACAGCGTGATCAAGGCCGTTGCCGATCTCCACCTGCCGGATTCGCTGCATGCCGACTTCGCCGGCGATGCCGCCAACGCTTCATCCGGCGGCCAACCCTTGCTGCTGCTGGCAGCGCTGGTCGCCGTCTACATCGTGCTCGGGGTTCTGTACGAAAGCCTGGCCCATCCGCTGACCATCATCTCGACCCTGCCGTCTGCGGGATTGGGTGCCCTGCTGGCGCTCGAGATCAGCGGCACGGAGCTGACCATCATCGCCTTCATCGGGATCGTTCTATTGATCGGGATCGTCAAGAAGAACGGCATCATGCTGGTGGATTTTGCCCTGGAAGCGGAACGCACGCGCGGCCTCTCCTCACAGGATGCTATCTTCGAAGCCTGTCTGCAGCGCTTCAGGCCCATTCTCATGACGACGCTTGCCGCCATCATGGGAGCCGTGCCGCTGATCATCGCCACCGGCCCCGGCTCCGAGCTGCGCCGCCCGCTTGGCATCACCATCGTCGGCGGCCTGGTGATCTCGCAGATTCTGACGCTGTACACGACGCCGATCATCTATGTGATGCTTGCCAAGCTGCATCGCCGCTGGTCGTTTCGGCGTCGCGCCGCACCCGGCGAGGGTGCGGACGTCGATCTCTCGTCGCAGGCGCCGGTCTAACCGATAGACCAGATGACGGACCAGGCAGCCAAGGTCCCGTTCTCGACATCGCCACTGGACCAGATGACACGGCCGTCCGGGGATTGCTGATGGGACAGATCTTCGGCACCGACATTGGCGAGGAGCCTGAGAGACGTTCCGTCGCCAAGCGTCCAGCTGACTGACACGCGCTTGCCTTCGACGCTGTGCTGGCCGCTGGCGCCGGCGATATTGGCGAGACGGGGAACGATCTCCTGGCGTCTGATGGCGAGGAGCTCACGGTAAAGGCTGAGCCGCTCGGCGCCGTCCCCTTCGAGGGCGTCCTGCCAGTTCAGCTTGGCCGACTGGAAGGTCTCCCGCCGTGTCGGATCCGGCACGTCGGCCACGTCATCGTCGAAACCGGGCAGGCGCGAGAGTTCCTCCCGCCTGCCCTTGCGAACGATCGCGTTGAGTTCTTCGTCGAAGTCGCAGAAATAGGGGAAGGGCTGCCTCGCGTCCCATTCCTCGCCCATGAACAGCATCGGAATCTGCGGCGACAGGAGATAGATGGCTGCCATGGCGCGCATGGCCTCGCCCGGGGCCGTTTCGTTCAGTCGATCGCCGAAGGCGCGGTTGCCGATCTGGTCGTGGTTCTGGATGAAGGCGATAAAGGCTGTCGGCGGCAGCCCGCCGCTGGGCTGGCCGCGTGCAGCGCCGCGATAGGCCATGTGCTCGCCCTGAAAGACGAATCCCTCGGCCAGGCCGCGGCCGATCTTTGCGGGATCGTCGGCGAAATCCGCGTAGTAGCCGAACTCCTCTCCGGACGCCGCAACATGCAGGACGTGATGGATGTCGTCGTTCCACTGGGCGGTGTAGAGTTCCGGCTTGCCGTAATTGTTGCGAAACAGGAGGGAGCTGTTGTTCTCTTCGTTCTCGACGATCAGATGGACATGGCGACCGGTGATCTCGCTACGGATCAGGCGGGCCATTTCCTTCAGGAGATGCTCGCGGCTGTCGTCGACGATCGCATGCACCGCATCGAAGCGCAGGCCGTCGACGCGGAATTCCTGCAGCCAGTAGAGCGCGTTCTGCATGACGAACTCGCGGACGAACTGAGACCCCTCGCCATCGTAATTGATACCCTGCCCCCACGGCGACTTGTGTTTGTCGGTGAACAGCGGCGCATAGGCCGGCAGGTAGTTTCCGTCGGGGCCGAAATGATTGTAGATGACATCGAGGAAGATGCAGATCCCCCTGGAATGGGCCGCGTCGACCAGGGCCTTGAGGTCTTCCGGTCGGCCGTAGCTCCCGTGTGGCGCGTAGGGCAGCACGCCGTCATAGCCCCAACCCCATTCGCCCGGAAAATCGTTCACCGGCATCAACTGCAACGCCGTCACGCCCAGCGACTGCAGATGATCCAGCCGATCGATGATGGCAAGGAACGTCCCTTCCGGCGTGAAGGTGCCGACATGCAGTTCATAGGCCACGACCTCCTCCCAGTTGCGGCCCGACCATTCCGTCGACTGCCAGGCATAGGCATGGGGATCGACGACCTCGCTCGGCCCATGCGGGCCCTCCGGCTGGAACCGGGAGGCGGGGTCGGGAACTTCCAGGCCGTCCTCCAGGACGAACTTGTAGGCAGTCCCTGCCCGCGCGTTCTCGCAGGAAAGGCTGAACCAGCCATCGACACCCGCAACCATCGGAACGGGAGGAGCGCCATCGATCCGCAGCGACACTGCCTGCTGACGGGGCGCCCAGAGACGGAAAAGCATACCGCTTGCGGTAAAGACGGGGCCGAAATGGGTGAGGCTCACGGGGATACTTTCTCTTCGAACGACGACAAATTCACGTCGCCTAACCGGCGGCTGGCCAAAATGTTCCGCCTGTCGGTGGGCTGGGGCGAAGCGATCCTGCAAAGCCGCAGGCGGTGACGGTGCAAGGCGCTGTTACCGAACAAGTTCAACGGCATCGGAAAGGAAGAAACACGGGAAACAAGGCACAATTCGGGAACCGATTTGCCGTTCAAACGGTTTGCGGGGCAGAGACCAACAAGGAGTGCATCATGGTACGTGGCAATATGGTTCGTGGCCGTTTCAAGATTTTCGTCGCAGTGATTTTTGCGCTGGCCTGCATCGTGGCAGCCGGCTACCTCCTGCTCGGCCACCCCGGCGACCCGAAAACGGACGTGAAACCACTCGATACATCATCGATTTCGCTGCAAGATGCCGCTCGCCTGACATAACTGCGCCCGCACGGCGCGGGTCGCAACGATGCTCTGAAAACGAAAAAGCCTGCCGCGGGAGGAGGTGCGGCAGGCTTTTCGAAAAAGAACCGATCGACAACCGGGAGGAGGAGTGTTGTCGATCCTACGGAAAACCCTGGGAGGAGGAGTGGGCTTTCCGTAACATCGAAGCGCTGCGGGAGGAGATGCATTGCTTCGATGAGGTAAAATATACCGGGAATTTGCTCAAAGCCTAGGCAAAAATTCGCAAAGCAGCTATGCGCCATGCGCTTGGCGAAAGGCCGCGTTCCCCACTCCCCGGAGACCCCTGACGCGAGGGTTGGGGAATGGGAAGACATCCTCCACGCTCTGATTCCATTGCCAAAACGCACGAAACCGCTATCCTCGGTGGCAACGGTGACACGAGGAGATTGCGGATGGTCGACAGGCTGAAGAACAAGGTTGCGATCATATCCGGAGGTGCCACGGGCATGGGCGGAGCTTCCTCCCGGCTCTTTGCGGCTGAGGGCGCGAAGGTCGCCATCATCGATCGCAATCGCGATGCTGCGGCCGAAACCGTTACGGATATCCGCCGTATGGGCGGTATCGCGGAATGTTGGACGGCAGATGTCTCCAGGGAAGATGAGGTCAACGCTGCCGTCGCTGCCGCCGAAGCGGCTTTCGGACCGGCCACTGTTCTCTTCAACCATGCCGGCACCATCGTCATCAAACCGTTTCTGGAAACGACGCTCGCGGACTGGGAATGGCTGCATGCCGTCAACGTCCGCTCGATGTTCCTGATGACGAAGGCCGTCCTGCCGCAGATGCTAGCGGCAGGGGGAGGATCGATCGTCTGTACGTCGTCCATTTCAGCGGTTGCTGCCACGCCGATGGAGGTGCTCTACGATACGACGAAGGGAGCCGTGCACATGTTTGCAAGGGCGATCGCCGTGGAATTCCGCGATCGCAATATCCGCTGCAATGCCGTTTGCCCCGGCTTCATCCGCACACCCCACGGGCTGAAGGAAGTTGCCGAGCTGCAGGCGCTCGGCGTCGACGTCTCTGATGCCGCAATCGCGGCCCAGCAGGGGCGCATCGGAGAACCGGAAGACGTGGCGCGGGCGGCGCTCTATCTGGCAAGCGACGAATCCAACTTCGTCAATGGCGCGCATCTGTTTGTCGACAACGGTTTTACGGCGATGTAGCCGTCAGACGACAACGGGTTGCTCGACCCTTTCCTCGGTTCCGAAGAACTTCAGATATCTCTCGACCTCGGCCGGCTCGCCCGTCGCCTTTTGCGGATTGTCGGAAAGCTTGACGGCAGGACGTCCGTTGGCCTCTATGACCTTGCAGACGATCGAGATCGGCGCGAGGCTACGGATCTCCGTTGGAGCGCAGCCCGCGAAATCGTTCGTCAGGTTCGTTCCCCAGCCAAAGCCCATGCGCGCCCGGCCGTCGAAATGCCGATAGGTGTCGATGATCGCATCCACGTCCATGCCGTCGGAAAAGATCAGCAGCTTCTGGCGAGGATCGCGCCCCATCTTCTTCCACCAGGCGATGATCTTTTCGCCGCCCTCGATCGGCGGCGCGCTGTCCGGACGAAAGCCGGTCCAATCGGCAACCCATTCCGGCGCGTCGCGCAGAAAGGCTGCCGTCCCGAAGGCATCCGGCAGCACGATGAGCAAGTTGCCGCCATAAAGCCGGTTCCAGTCGCGCAGCACCTTGTAAGGGGCGTTTGCCAGCTCTTCGTCGGTCCTTGCGAGGGCTGCCGCCACCATGGGCAGCTCGTGGGCGTTGGTGCCGACAGCTTCCAGATCCGAATCCATGGCCAGCAGGACGTTGCTGGTGCCGGTGAAGGCTTGCCCTACGCCTTCCTTCAGTGCCTCGACGCACCAGCGCTGCCACAGGAAGCTGTGGCGGCGGCGCGTTCCGAAATCGGAGATGCGAAGATTGGGCAGCTCGCGCAGGCGCTCCACCTTGCCCCACATCTTGGCCTTGGCACGGGCGTAAAGGACATCCAGCGTAAACGGCCCCAAGGCCTTCATGGCTGACCGAGAGCGGAGTTCGTTGATGATGGCGAGCGCTGGAATCTCCCACATCGTCGTTTCTTTCCAGGAGCCGTGGAAATTCAGCACGTACTGCCCGTCTTTCTTCGTGAGCTCATAGTCTGGCAGCTGGAAGTGCGACAGCCAGGTGAGGAACTCAGGCTCGAAGATCTGCGCCCGGCCATAGAAGGAATTGCCGGCGAGCCAGATCATTTCCTTCTTGGACAGACGCAGGGTGCGGGCATGATCCAGCTGCTCGCGCAGATCGTGTTCATCGATCTCGTCGGCGAGACGAACCGTCTTCGTGCGGTTGATCAGCGAGAAGGTGGCGTCGACATCGGGATAGAGCTTCCAGATCATCTGCAGCATCAGCAGCTTGTAGAAGTCCGTATCGATCAGGCTGCGCACGATGGGATCGAGCTTCCACGCGTGATTGTAGACGCGGTTGGCGATATCCGTCTTGGTCATCCTGGTCGTCCCGTGTCACCGAATGCTGCACTGTTCCCCCTGGATGCACTGAGCGCAACAGGCGGGGAATCGCGGCTATCCTTATCGAAAAATGCTGCCGAAGAGTCCAGCGGAGAACGTCCGTCGAGACAGGTTTGTGGTCTGTATCGACTCGCCGCGAACCGCTGGCCGGTCAAGCCTGGCTAGTTGTGCTGGGCATCCGCCTCGGCCGGCGTTGCCGGTGCCGATGTCGATGGCGCGGTCGGTTGCTGGGTTTCGGCGGCGGGCGAGGCCTGATCGGCCTTCTTGGCGCCCCATATCTCGACCGGGATCCAGACGATGAAGGCAAGCACCAGAGCCGCGACGAGCACGGTCAGCACGCGGCGTCCGGCTCTGCCCTGCCGTGCCTTGGTCGCGGGAAGCTCGCCATCGAGCGTGCTGTTGCCATCCGGCTGCTGCCAACGATCCTTGGGGTCTACGGGTGCCATTGTCTTCTCCTCGAATTGCGAGGGCGCTGCCTCCATGCGCATCCCCCGGCAGCAGGAAACGGGCTGACCTCTGGAATGTTCCGCATCGCCCGTCGCGTCGAGCGGCGCTAATGGGGCAATGCCGCCGTGTGCACCGCCTCGATGTCGAATGCCGCCGCGAGCAGCGCGCGGGTATAATCGTGCTGCGGATCGCGAAACACCTGCGCCGATTCGCCCTGCTCCACCACCTTGCCGTAGCGCATGACGATGAGATCGTTGGCGAGCGCTTTGACGACCCTGAGGTCATGGCTGATGAACAGGTAAGCAAGATCGTGCTTGCGCTGCAGATCGCGCAGCAGGTCGACCACCTGCGCCTGGACGCTCATGTCGAGCGCCGAGGTCGGCTCGTCGAGCATGACGAAGCGCGGTTTCAGCACCATGGCCCGGGCAATGGCGATACGCTGCCGCTGGCCGCCGGAAAACTCGTGGGGGAAACGCCAGCGGGTCTGCGGATCGAGCCCCACTTCCTCCAGCGCCCAGCAGACGCGCTGGTCGCGCTCGTCGGCAGTCAGGCCGCGCTCGTGCACCTTCAGGCCTTCGGCGACGATATCGCCCACCGACATGCGGGGACTGAGCGAGCCATAGGGATCCTGGAAGACGACCTGCAACTGGTTGCGCAGCGGCCGCATCTCTGTGAAGGAATAGGCTTCGATGTCGCGTCCGACAAAGCTGATACGGCCCTTCGAGGAGATAAGTCGCGCCAGGGCCAGGCCGAGCGTCGTCTTGCCGGAGCCGGATTCGCCGACGACGCCGAGCGTCTGCCCTGCCCGCAACGTCAGGTCGATACCGTCCACCGCCTTGACGTGATCGACGACCTTCCGCATCAGCCCAGACTTGATCGGGAACCAGACGCGGATGTCCGAGCCCTGCATCACCACCGGCTTGCTGGCATCGGCCAGAGGCGGCTCGCCGCGCGGTTCGGCTGCCAGCAGATGGCGGGTGTATGCGTGCTGCGGATGGGTAAACACCTCCTCGACCGGCCCGGTCTCGACGATCTGGCCCTTGGTCATGACGCAGACGCGATCGGCGAACTTTCGGACGATGCCGAGATCGTGCGTGATGAACAGCATGGACATGCCGTGCTGGCCCTTGAGATCGCGCAGCAGCTGGAGAATTTGCGCCTGCACGGTGACGTCGAGCGCCGTGGTCGGCTCGTCGGCGATCAGCAGCTCCGGACGGTTGGCGAGCGCCATGGCGATCATCACCCGCTGGCGCTGTCCGCCTGACAGTTCGTGCGGATAGGCCTTGAGGCGCTTCTCGGCATCGCGGATACCGACCTGCTCGAGCAGTTCGAGAATGCGGGCCCGTGCCGCCTGCCCGGTCAGCCCCTGATGGAGCCCCAGGATCTCGCCGATCTGCTTCTCGATCGAATGCAGCGGATTGAGCGAGGTCATCGGCTCCTGGAATATCATGGTGATATCGTTGCCTCGAACTGCCCGCAGCTGCTGGTCCGTAGCCTTCAGCAGGTCGACGCCCTTGAACAGGATTTCGCCCGACGGATGGCTGGCGGCAGGATAGGGCAGCAGCCGCAGGATCGAGTTGGCCGACACCGACTTGCCCGAGCCGGATTCGCCCACCAGCGCCAGCACCTCGCCTTTCTGAATATCGAAGGAGATGCCATCCACCGCCGTCGTCGTTCGACCACCCTGATGGAAGGCGACGGCGAGATTGCGGACGGAGAGAAGCGGTTCGGTCATGAGGCCAGGCTTTGCAGGAGGGATGTGAGGGTGGGTTCGTCGGGGCGGAGGAAAATCCTGTCCATTGCCACCTCTAATAATCCCATTCGTCGCGTAGTTCGCGAATGTGGGCAACGGCCGCCTCAGGTGTGATCGAAGTTCTGTTCGTCGCTTTGTACTGCCTAATCGATTCCACTACGTATTTGCCGCTCATCGGCGTACGCACGACTTTCAGAAATTCCGCAAAGCCCGGCCACTGCTCATCTTCCGACAGTGTCGTGGTGGGCTCTTCCTCGACAATGACCCTGACAGTCGCCGTCTCCGGCAGGCCCGCGCGGAGATCTTCCGGAAGCTTGGCGGCGGGGTAGTGTTCGAATACGATCTTGTTCATCGTCCAACACCTCGGCTGTTGTGTTCCAAGCAACCTACGCCATATGGGCGCAAATGACGAGCCCACGCCCTCACCGGAACGTCTTCCTCGGGTCAAACGCATCTCGCACCGCCTCGCCGACGAAAATCAGCAGCGACAGCATGATCGACATGGTGAAGAAGGCCGTCAGCCCGAGCCAGGGGGCCTGGAGATTGGATTTGCCCTGGGCGATCATCTCCCCCAGCGACGGCGAGCCGGGCGGCATGCCGAAGCCGAGGAAATCGAGCGAGGTCAGGGTCGTGATCGAGCCGGAGAGGATGAAGGGCAGGAAGGTCAGCGTCGCCACCATCGCGTTGGGCAGGAGATGGCGGACCATGATGGTGCGGTTGTTGACGCCGAGGGCGCGGGCGGCGCGGACATATTCGAAATTGCGGGCGCGCAGGAACTCCGCCCGGACGATGCCGACGAAGCCGACCCAGGAAAACAGCAGCATGATACCGAGAAGCACGAAGAAGCCGGGCGGCAGGATGGCGGCGATGATCAGCAGGATGTAAAGCACCGGCATCGACGACCAGATCTCGATGAAGCGCTGCAGCAGCAGGTCCGTCCAGCCGCCGAAATAGCCCTGGACCGCGCCGGCTGTCACTCCGACGATCGCCGAGCAGATGGTCAGCGCCAGCCCGAACAAGACGGAGATGCGAAACCCGTAGATCATCCGGGCCATGACGTCGCGGGCCTGGTCGTCGGTGCCAAGCCAATTCATATTGCCCAGCCGGCACTCGGGATCGGCTGCCTTCTGCGGATAGGCCGCGCAGCGCTCGTCCTTGCTCATCAGCCAGAAGGGTGGCGTCGGCGCCGAGCGCGGAATGTTCGAATTGACGGTCTGGTAGGAGTAGCGGATGGGCGGCCACAGCATCCAGCCATGCGCATCGATCTCGTCCGATATGAACGAGGAGCGATAATCGGTCTGGGCGAGGAAGCCGCCAAACTTCTCTTCCGGGTAGTTGACGAAGATCGGGAAGAGAATTTCGCCCTTATAGGAAGCGACGATCGGCCGGTCGTTGGCAATGAATTCCGCCCCCATGCTGAGGACGAACAGCAGCATGAACAGCCAGAACGACCAGTAGCCGCGCCGGTTTGCCTTGAAATTTTCCCAGCGACGCAGGTTGGGCGGCGACAGCAGGCCCTTGCGCGGAGGCGTGACGGGAACATCGGCAGGGGTGGAGATCGGCGTGTCCATCTCAGACATCCCTCCGCTCGAAATCGATGCGCGGATCGATCCAGGTGTAGAGAAGATCAGAAATCAGGCCGACGAACAGGCCCATCAGCGAGAAAATGTAGAGCGTTGCAAAGACGATCGGATAGTCGCGATTGACGACCGAGAGATAGCCCAGGCGCCCGAGGCCATCGAGCGAAAAGATGTTCTCGATGAGCAGCGAGCCGGTGAAGAAGGCCGAGATGAAGGCTCCGGGGAAACCGGCGATGACGATCAACATGGCATTGCGGAAAACATGGCCGTAGAGCACGCGATGTTCGGTCAGCCCCTTGGCACGCGCCGTCGTCACATATTGCTTCTTGATCTCCTCGATGAAGGAATTCTTGGTGAGCAGCGTCGTGGTCGCGAAGGCGGCGAGCGACAGCGAGATCAATGGCAGCAGCAGATGCCAGAAGTAATCGAGCGGCTTCTGCCACCAGGCGAGTTCGGCAAAATTGTCCGAGACGAGGCCGCGCAGCGGGAACCAGTCGAAGAACGAGCCGCCGGCAAAGACGACGATCAGCAGGATACCGAACAGGAAGCTCGGAACCGCGTAGCCGACGATGATGATGCCCGACGTCCAGACATCGAAGGTCGAGCCGTCCTTGACCGCCTTGCGGATGCCGAGCGGGATGGAGATCGTATAGGAGAACAGCAGGATCCAGATGCCGAGCGAGATCGACACCGGCATCTTGTCGAGGATGAGGTCGATCACTGAGGTATTGCGGAAGAAGCTTTCGCCGAAATCGAAGCGGATGTAGTTCCACATCATGTCGAGGAAACGGGTAAGCGGCGGCTTGTCGAAGCCGAACTGCTTCTCCAGCTTGGCGATGAGATCCGGATCGAGCCCTTGCGCGCCGCGATAGTTGGAACTGCTGTCATCGAAGGATTGCTGGCCCAGCTGATCGCCACCGCCGGATAATCTGTCGGATGCGCTGTCGCTCTGGCCCGTCAGCTGGGCGATGACCTGCTCGACCGGGCCACCGGGCGCGAATTGGATCACGGTGAAGGAAATGGCCATGATGCCGATGACGGTCGGGATCATCAGCAGCAGTCGACGCAGGATATAGGCACCCATCAGCCCGCGACCTCGGTTGCGGTGGCGATTCTTCGACTGTGCTGCGCTGTTGTCTCGATCAATCCATCGTCCTTCGGTGGCCGGCGCCCTGCCGGCCCAAACCTGTCATTCGCGGTCCAAATGGCCCGCTGATTCGGTCTCGGCCATTTGGACCCCAGCCGCACCGCCAATGCAAGAGCCGCTCATTTTGTGGCGGATTTCGACCACCAGACATCCGGAAAGCCGATGGAATATTCCGGCAGGCGGGCGGGCCGGTCGAACTTGTCCCAATAGGCAATGTGGTAGGTCGAGGTGTAGTAGAGAGGAACCACATAGTGACCTGCCAGCAGCGCCCGGTCGAGCGCCCTGGCAGCGGCCGTTTTCTCACTGCGGTCGGTGGCAACGACGACCTGCCTGATCAGCGCATCGATCGCTGGGTCGGAAATCCCGGCATAGTTGGCCGATCCCTGCCGGTTCGCCGAGGCTGAGCCCCAGAAGTTGCCCTGCTCGTTGCCCGGGCTCAGGGTCTGCCCCCAGACATTCCAGATCATGTCGTAATCGAAGCTGCGCACGCGGTTGGTGTATTGGGATGCGTCGACGGTTCGCACACGCACGTCGACGCCGATCTTCTTCAGGTTCTGCGCATAGGGCAGCACCGCCTTCTCCAGCATCGGACTGCCCAGCAAGATCTCGAAGGCCAGCGGCCGACCTGTCTTGGCATCGACCATCTGGTTGCCCTTCAGGACATATCCGCCTTTTCCGAAGAGCTCGATCGCATGACGCAGATTGTCGCGAAACTTCTGCGGGTCGCCGTTTACCGGATTGGAATAGGGCGTCGTGAACACCGACGGCGGCAGTTTGTCCCTGACATCGTTCAGGATTTCCAGTTCCCGGCCCTGCGGCAATGCGGAAGAAGCGAGTTCGGTGCCGAAGAAATAGCTGTCGATGCGGTTATATTGGTTGAAGAAAATCGTGCGGTTCAGCGTCTCGAAATCATAGGCGTAGTTCAAAGCCTCGCGAACATAGGGGTTCTTGAACTGGTCGCGACGCATGTTCGGCACCAGCGCCTGCATGATGCCGACGGCGCGGCGCGGGTTCGGCATATCCTCGCGCTTGATCCTGCCATCCTTCACAGCCGGAAAATTGTAGCCCGTCGCCCAGCGGCTGGCCTGGTTGTCCTGCCAGTAATCGACGTTGCCGGCGCGAAAGCCTTCGAACTCGACATCCCTGTCGCCGTAATAGGTGTAGGAAACGGTCTGAAAGTTGTTCTGGCCGATGTTGACAGGAATGGCCTTGCCCCAGTAGTCGTCCCGTAGCTCGTAACGGATCGTCGAACCGGGCGAAAAGGCGGCGATCTTGTAGGGCCCGGACCCCATGACCGGTTCGAGCGTCGTGCGGGAAATGTCGCGCGGCTTGCCATCCGCGCCGTTGGCTTCCCACCAGTGCTTCGGGACGATGGGAAACTCGCCGAGGATCAGCGGCAGTTCGCGATTGTTCTTCTCGTCAAAGGAAAACGTCACGTCGCGGTCGCCAGTTTTCTTGGCTGCCGTGACATGGGCGTAGTAACTCATGTTCAACGGGTCCAACTCCTTGGCCTTGTCGAAGCTGAAGATTACGTCCTCCGGCGTGACAGGTGTCCCGTCGGCCCACTTCGCCTCGGCCCGGAGCCTGAACGTCGCACTGGCCATGTCCTCCGGGTAGGAAACACCCTCGGCCAGCAAGCCGTAAGCCGAGCCCGTCTCGTCACTGGAGTGTTTCAAAAGCGTATCGAAAACCAGCGAGACGCCTGCGGCCGTCTCCCCCTTTTTCAGCAGCGGGTTGAAGGTGTCGAAGGTGCCGTCGGCGGACAGCTTGAGGTCGCCGCCTTTGGGCGCATCGGGATTGACGTAGTCGAAATGCTTGAAGCCCGGCGCGTATTTGAGGTCGCCGAGAATGGCGGTGCCGATCCGGAATTGGGCATCTTCGGCGCGGGAGGCTCCCGGCAACGCCAGCAGAGCCATCATGAGAAAAACCGGACCCGTCTTCGACAACAACAATGCCATTCATGCACCCCAAAGTTTCAAGGCGTGCAGGATAGGCCAAAACCTGGCGAAATATAGGGCGAAGGCATTTGCTCCGGCAACTTCCTGTGCGTGTACTGGCCGCCATCGGGACGACCAAGGGACGTTCCGCTCGCCACCGGGATCGACGCCAGGCAAAACATCGATTCAAAATGCTCGCGTTTCACGATAGCCTGCTTCGCAAATCACATCGGCATCAGTCGATGCAAAACAAGGAATGACATGATTTCTTCCCTGGCTCGGAAACTTCGCGCCTGCGGCATCGGCATGATGGCTGCAACGATCGGCCTTGCCGCCACCATCGGCGACGCGGCTGCAGAGCAATCGGCACCGACGCCCGGCAGTGCGAAGGCTCTCTTCGGGGCCGTGGTGCGGCCGACGCAGGGGCCGGCGCAGTCCATCGGCTTCTACGCCAAGGGTTGCCTTGCGGGTGCCGTGGCGCTGCCGACGGACGGCCCGAACTGGCAGGTCATGCGGCCATCGCGCAACCGCCGCTGGGGCAGGCCCGAAACGATTTCCGTCATCGAGCGCCTGTCGCAGGATGCGGCCAAGCTCGACGGCTGGCCGGGCCTCTTGGTCGGCGATATCTCGCAGCCGCGCGGCGGACCGATGTTCAGCGGCCACGCCTCGCACCAGATCGGCCTCGACGCCGACATCTGGCTCATGCCGATGCCAAAGCGGACCCTGACCGCCACGGAACGCGAGACCATGCCGTTCACCAGCATGCTGGCCAAGGACAAGTTCCTGACCGTCGATCCCGGCCTGTGGACGCCGGCCCGGGCGCGATTGCTGATGCGCGCCGCAAGCTACCCCGAGGTCGAGCGCATCTTCGTCAACCCGGCGATCAAGAAGAAGATGTGCGACACCTGGACCGGCGACCGCAGCGCGCTCGGCAAGCTCAGGCCGGAATACGGCCACGACGCGCATTTCCATATCCGCCTCAGCTGCCCCGCAGGCGCCATCGGCTGCACGCCGCAGCCGCCGGTGAAATCGGGCGATGGTTGCGACAAGAGCCTTGCCTGGTGGTTCACGCCGGCACCATGGGCCAAGCCCGTCCCGAAACCCAACGTGGTGCCCGCAAAGCCGCGCGAAGTCATGGTTGCAGATCTGCCGGCGGCCTGCAAAGCCATCCTGGCAGCCCCTGCGGCGGCCTCCGCCTCGTCGGCACAATAGCCACGGGGAAAATCTCCGGCCAGCGCATTTCACCATGACTTTCAATGCGCCCGGGCATGGTATAGGAAAGCGACAAATCGATTAAGGCGTGGCGGGAGGGTTGTCATGGCAGAGGTTAAGCGCATCGCGTTGATCGCGCATGACGAAAAGAAAACGGCCATGGCGGATTTCGCCCGGCGGTTTGAATCGACGCTGGCGAGATGGCAGATCTTTGCCACCGGCACGACAGGCGCCCGCGTGCTGGCCGCCTGTCCCGACCTGGACGTCGTCCGCCTGAAAAGCGGTCCGCTCGGCGGCGACCAGCAGATCGGCGCCATGATTGCCACGGCCGAGGTCGACGCGCTGATTTTCTTCGTCGACCCGTTGACGCCGATGCCGCATGATGTCGATGTAAAAGCGCTGATGCGGCTTGCCATCGTCTACGACATTCCCATGGCACTCAACGAAGCCACCGCCGAAAAACTGATTGCCACCCTTTGACCAACCCGCCTGCTGGCGGCTGACCACGGATAGGGCCCATGCCTAAACTCAACGACACCGATGCTTCCCTGCCCTTTCCCGTTCTGATGGGCGATATCGGCGGCACCAACGCCCGCTTTTCCATTCAGATGGATGCCGACAGCGAGGCCAGTGCCTTTCCGATCATGCATGCGGCCGACTATGCCACGATCGACGATGCGATCCGGCAGGGTGTGTTGTCCCAGGGCAGCATGGTTCCGCGCTCGTCGATCCTCGCCGTTGCCGGCCCGATCAACGGCGATGAAATTCCGCTGACGAATTCGGATTGGGTCGTTCGTCCGAGAACGATGATCAACGATCTCGGCATGGAAGACGTGCTGATCATCAACGATTTCGAAGCTCAGGCACTGGCGATTTCAAACCTTTCCGACGACGGTCGCGAGCCCATCGGCTCTGCCCGCGATGGGGTTGTCGCGTCTCGCGCCGTGCTCGGCCCGGGCACCGGTCTCGGCGTTGCCGGCCTCATCCACGCCAAGCATTCCTGGATTCCGGTTCCGGGTGAAGGCGGCCATATCGACATCGGCCCGCGCAGCAAGCGCGACCTGCAGATCTGGCCGCATCTCGAAGCCATCGAAGGCCGCATTTCGGCCGAGCAGATCATCTGCGGCCGCGGCCTGCAGAACCTCTATCAGGCGCTGTGCCATGTCGAAGGGGTCGAGCCGACCCTGAAGGAGCCGGCTGACATCACCAACCACGGTCTTTCCGGCACCGACCGGCTGGCCGAAGAAACGCTGACGCTGTTCGTCACCTATCTCGGCCGGCTGGCCGGCGACATCGCGCTGCTGTTCATGGCGCGCGGCGGCGTTTATCTGTCCGGCGGCATTTCGCAGAAGATCATCCCGGCGCTGAAGAAGCCTGAATTCCGCGCAGCTTTCGAGGACAAGGCCCCCCATAGCGCGATGCTACGGTCGATACCGACCTATGTCGTGACCCATCCGCTGGCTGCCCTCGAGGGCCTTTCCTCCTATGCCCGCATGCCCGAGAAGTTCGGACTTGCAACGGAAGGCCGCCGCTGGCGCCGCTGAGTGCGCTAGCCAAACCCGGACGAACCCTTTATAGAACCGCGCAAAGCCCGGGCATCCGCCACTCGCTCGGTTCAGACAGGAAGCCGATTTTTGAAATCGTCCGAGACCAAAAAAATTGTCGTCGATACGGAGACCGTCACCAGCGTTCTCAAGCGGGTTATTGCAGAAAACGGTCGAGACCATCTCCAGGGCTATGTGATCGCGATTATCTGTCTGATCCTGGTGGCGATATCCACCGGGTTCATCGCCTTCATCATGAAGGTCATCATCGACCAGGCCTTCGTCGATCGCAACGCCGACGTCGTCTGGCTCATCTGCGTCGGAATCTTTGCGGCGTTCCTGGTGCGCGGTTTTGCCGGCTATTTCCAGTCGGTCATCCTCAGCAAGATCGGCAACAACATCATTGCCCGATACCAGCGCCGGATCTACACCCATCTGATGACGCTGTCGGTCGGCTATTTCAGCGAGGCGAGGTCGGCCAAGGTCGCAGCCCAGGTCAGTCAGAACGTGTCCGGCATCCGCGATGTCATGAACCTGACGATCACGTCCACGGCGCGCGACCTGCTGATGTTCGTCGCCCTGCTCTGCAACATGGTCTACCAGGACCCGATCCTCAGCCTTGCCATCTTCATCATGGCACCGCCGCTGCTCTACGCCCTTCGCTATGTATCCAAGCGGCTGCGCTCGGCCACGCGAGAGGCCGTCAACCTCAACAGCCACGTTCTCGGCGCCATGCAGGAAACGATCCAGGGGATCGCCATCGTCAAGGCGTTCACCATGGAAGAGCAGCTGGAGCGCAAGATCCAGAAGCTCATCACCACGGCCGAACATCGCCAGAACCGCATTGCGCGTCTTTCGGAGCGCAACGGACCGCTGACCGAGACCTTTGCCGGCATCGCCGTCGGCAGCATCTTCGCCTATGCGGCCTACCGCGCGATCTACTACAACGTTCCGCCGGGCGCCTTCTTCTCTTTTATCCTCTCCCTGCTGATGGCCTATGACCCGGCGCGCCGCCTTGCCAAGCTGCAGGTGCAGATGGAACGCGCCGTCGTCAATGCGAGCATGATCTACGAACTGCTCGACATGGAAACGCGCCAGCGCGATCTGCCCGATGCCAAGGAGCTGGTGATCACGGAAGCGCGCATCGAATTCCGCGACGTCACCTTTGCCTACGCCAGCGGTGAAGCGGTTCTCGATACGGTGAGCTTCGTTGCGGAAGGCGGCAAGACGACGGCCCTGGTCGGTCCGTCGGGTGCCGGCAAATCGACGGTGATCAATCTCATTCCGCGCTTCTACGATCCTGCCGCAGGCCAGATCCTGATCGACGGCCAGGATATCAGCCACATCACCAAGCAGTCGCTCCGCCAGCATCTCGCCTACGTATCGCAGCAACCCTACCTGTTCGAGGGCACCATCCGGGACAACATCCGCTATGGCCGGCCGGAAGCGACGGATGCGGAGGTCGAAGAGGCGGCGCGGCTTGCCTATGCCCACGACTTCATCGTCGCGCAGCCGCAGGGCTACGATACGCCTGTCGGCGAAGCCGGCGTGACCTTGTCCGGCGGGCAGCGCCAGCGTGTTTCGATTGCCCGAGCGCTGGTCCGCAATGCCCCGATCCTGCTGCTCGACGAAGCCACATCCGCACTGGACACCGAGTCCGAGGCAGCTGTGCAACGGGCGCTGGACGAAGCGATGAGCGGCCGCACCGTCGTCGTCATCGCCCACAGGCTCTCGACGGTCGTGCGGGCCGAGAAAATCGTCGTGATGCAGCAGGGCCGCGTCGTCGAGGAAGGCAACCACGACACACTGGCCAAATCGCCGGAGGGGCTCTACGCTCGCCTCAACAATCTCCAGGCACCTGTACCCGCTAAGATCCGGGCGCGAAAGACGCAGAGCAAGTCTAGACCATGACAGAACAGCCCATGAAACTGGTTGTGGTGGGGGCGTCGGGCCGGATGGGCCAGGCGCTGGCGCGCATCATCCATGCCGCCGAAGGCGCGACGCTGCATGCGGCCGTTTGTCGCGAGGGGTCTCCTTTTCTCGGCAAGGATGCCGGCGAGATCGCCGGGCTGGGGCCGATCGGCGTCGGCCTGACGGACGACCCGCTTTCTGCCTTTCTGCACGCCGACGGCGTCATCGATTTCACGCGGCCGGAAACGACGGTGGTCTATGCCGCTCTCGCCGCGCAGGCACGCATTGTCCACGTCATCGGTACCACAGGCTGCTCCCAAGACGACGAGAAGAAGATCGCGGCCGCGGCCCGCCATGCCCGTATCGTCAAATCCGGCAATATGAGCCTTGGCGTCAATCTTCTCAGTGTTCTCGTAGAACAGGCGGCGCGAGCCTTGCCGGCCGACGAATGGGACATCGAAGTGCTCGAGATGCACCACAAGCACAAGGTCGACGCGCCATCCGGCACGGCGCTTCTCCTAGGCCATGCTGCAGCCCAGGGACGCGGCATCGACCTTGCCGACCATTCCGTGCGGGTTCGCGACGGTCATACCGGGCCGCGTCAGCCCGGCAGCATCGGCTTTGCGACGCTGCGTGGCGGCTCCGTCGTCGGCGAGCATTCGGTCATGCTGGCGGGTGAAGGCGAACTGGTGACCCTCTCGCATTCGGCCGGCGAACGCTCCATCTTTGCCCGCGGTGCCGTCAAGGCAGCGCTTTGGGCGCGCGACCAGAAACCCCACCTCTATTCCATGCTCGACGTGCTCGGGCTGTCTTCACGCTGATACTGTTACGGAGGAATTTTACATGAGCGGTACCCTCGTCCTCGTTCGCCATGGCCAGAGCGACTGGAACCTGAAGAATCTCTTCACCGGCTGGAGAGACCCGGACCTTACGGAACTCGGCATCGAGGAAGCCAACACCGGTGGCCAGGCACTGGCCGAATACGGCATCAATTTCGACGTCGCCTTCACCTCCGACCTGACGCGGGCCCAGCACACGCTGAAGCTTATCCTCGACAAGGTCGGCCAGCCGGGTCTTGAAACGATCCGCGACCAGGCCTTGAACGAGCGCGACTATGGCGATCTCTCCGGCCTCAACAAGGACGATGCGCGCGCCAAGTGGGGCGAGGAGCAGGTTCATATCTGGCGCCGTTCCTACGACATCCCACCGCCCGGCGGCGAAAGCCTGCGCGACACCGGCGCCCGCGTCTGGCCCTACTATCTCACGGAAATCCTGCCGCGCGTGCTCGCCGGCCAGAAGGTGCTGGTTGCCGCCCACGGCAATTCGCTGCGCTCGCTGGTGATGGTACTGGATCGCCTCAGCAAGGAACAGATCCTGGCGCTCAACCTCGCGACCGGCGTGCCGATGGTCTACAAGCTGAAGGCGGATTCGACCGTCGCCTCCAAGGAAGTCCTGGGCGACATGTCTGCTGCTCACTAAAATCGGCCGCAAACCGGGCATCCCTGTCGGGATGCCCGAACACTAGACTTACCGCCGCAAAGCCTCAGTTTTCGATGGTGAACTGCACGCGATCCGCTGCAAAGCGGGTGACGGAATACTGGACGGGCACACCGCCGAGCTCGGTGTTCAGGGCTCGGGTCATCATCACGATTGCGCCCGGTGACAATTCGAGGTCGGCGATATCGGCCGTTTCCGCATGCATGGCGGTGATCTCGGTGGTCGCCCGGACATAATCCTCCAGACCCATTTCCGCGAATGACCGGGTCACAGACCCAGTCCTGCGATAGGCTTCGCCCATGTTGGCGAAACGATCTGCGGGAAACCAGCTGGTGGCGCGCGAGACCGGGCGCTTGTCGACGGTGCCGAGTGTTTCCAGGCGAACGACAGACGCTCCGGCCTTGATCTTCAGCCAGCCCGCGACATCGCCGCTTGCGGTCTCGCCGGCCACATCGATCAACACGCCGCGTGCTTCCTTTGCCTGATTGCCGACCCCTTGCGAGAAGCGAGTACGCCGGGAGATCGGGAAATTCAGCTTTTCCTTGCGCTCGATCATCGTACCGCGGCCCTGCACGGCGCGCACCACGCCTTCCTGCGCCAGCGCCGCGAGAGCGCTTCTGACCGTGTGGCGGTTGACCCCGAATTGCAGCGCCAGGGTCGTTTCCGGCGGCACCATGCCGGAGACGTCGAAATCGCCGTGGTTGATCGACGCGCGGATACGGTCGGCAATCTGCCGCCAAAGGGCAACACCGGTCTGCCGCTGTACCTGTTTCTGAATTGCCATTCCGCCCCGCCCCGTCACACGCTTGTCATCCGACGCCCTTAAAGCTACAGATAGCTTGTATGGTTGTCTATATCAATAGACATTTGGAGACGAAGATGAATTCGGCGCAAAGACAAGAGGCGGCTACCCGGGAACTCCGCACCCGCAAGCGCGTCGCCGACCTGCTGGCGAAAGCAGAGAGCGAGGAACTGGAGATCGTGTGGGAGGCCCTGACCGAAAAGCCGGCTGCGACAACCGTGCGCGGGCCTGAAACCGGGCTCGTCATGGTGCGTGGCCGTATCGGCGGCGGCGGCGCGATGTTCAACCTCGGCGAAGTCACGGTCACCCGGGCGACGGTCCGACTCGCCAGCGGTACGGTCGGCCATGCCCAGGCGCTCGGCACCGACAGGCAGCGGGCGCGGCTGGCGGCGATCTTCGATGCATTGTGGCAGGAGCCCGACACCAAGGATTTCGTCGAGCAGGCGATCCTGACGCCCGTTGCGGAACGCATTGCCGCAGCCGACGACAAGAAGGCAGCCGAGACGGCAGCCACACGCGTCGATTTCTTCACTATGGTGCGCGGAGAAGATCAATGAGCGTCAACCCGGATACCTTCAGCGGCGGCTTTGCCGATCCCGTTTTCGAGGGTCAGAGCGTTTTCAAGGCGATCATGGACGGCATGGCCCGCCCCGGGACGATCCAAACCGCCAGCCCCGAGATTGCACCGCCTGCGCCGCTTGGCAGTGCCGCGGGCGCGATTGCGCTGACGCTCTGCGATCACGAGACGCCGGTGTGGCTGTCGGCCGCCCTTGCCAAGTCGGCGCTCCCCGCCTGGCTTGCCTTCAACACGGGCGCCCCACTTGGCGACAAGCTCGAAGCGCGCTTCGTCTTCCTGGAGGGCGGCGCCATGCTGTCCTCGTTCAGCCAGTTCGCGTCCGGCAACCAGGAATATCCGGATCGCTCGGCAACCATCGTGCTGGAAGTCGAGGCACTCGAGGGAGGCAGCACACTTGCCCTCTCCGGTCCAGGCATCAAGGACGTCACGTTCATGTCGCCGATCGGCCTTCCCGAAAGCTTCCTGCGGCTCTGGAACGACAACCGCGCCATCTTCCCGCGCGGCGCCGATATTATCCTGACGTCCGGCAAGCGGTTCGTCTGCCTGCCGCGCACCACAAAAATCACCGCAACGGAGCTCTGACCGATGTATGTTGCTGTCAAGGGTGGCGAAGCCGCCATCGCCAATGCCCACCGGCTGCTGGCAGACCGCCGCCGCGGTGACCGGTCTCTGCCGGCCATCGGCATCGACCAGATCGTCGCGCAGCTGTCGCTGGCCGTCGACCGCGTCATGGCGGAAGCCTCGCTCTACGACCGGACGCTGGCGGCGCTCGCCGTCCGCCAATCACGCGGCGATATGATCGAGGCGATCTTCATCCTGCGCGCCTATCGCACGACGCTGCCGCGTTTCGGCTACTCGAAGCCGATCGAAACAGCCGCCATGAAGATCGAACGGCGGATTTCGGCGACCTATAAGGATCTGCCGGGCGGCCAGCTGCTGGGGCCGACCTTCGATTACACCCATCGCCTGCTCGATCCCTCGCTGCTCACAGACGAAGCGGTCGAGGAAGGCGCGCAACGGACAGCCGAAGAGGGACGCGTCATGCGTGTATCGGAAATCCTTGCGCAAGAAGGCCTGATCGAGGCCGATGGCGACATGCCGGAGGATCACGAGACCGGCGACCTGACGCGCGAGCCTATGGAATTTCCGATGACGCGTGATCTGCGGCTGCAGGCTCTGGCGCGCGGCGACGAAGGCTTCCTGCTGGCGCTCGGCTATTCGACACAGCGCGGCTATGGCCGCAACCATCCCTTCACCGGCGAGATCCGCATCGGCGAGGTCGAGGTCGAACTCGACGTGCCGGAGCTCGGCTTCGCCGTGTCGCTCGGCACGATCCAGGTGACGGAATGCCAGATGGTCAACCAGTTCAAGGGCTCTGCCAAGGCGCCGCCGCAGTTTACACGCGGCTATGGGCTGGTCTTCGGCCAGAGCGAGCGCAAGGCCATGGCGATGTCGCTGGTGGACCGGGCGTTGAGGGCCGAGGAGCTTGGCGAAGACATCACCGCGCCGGCCCAGGACGAGGAATTCGTCATCTCCCATTCGGACAACGTCCAAGCAACGGGCTTCGTCGAGCATCTGAAGCTGCCGCACTACGTCGACTTCCAGGCCGAACTCGATCTGGTCCGCCGGATGCGCAGCGATTTCGACAAGGCGCGCAAGGCCGGCCATGAACCCCTGCAGGAGGCCGCGGAATGACCGACCTTGCCACCTACAATTTCGCCTATCTCGACGAGCAGACCAAGCGGATGATCCGCCGGGCGATCCTGAAGGCGATTGCCATCCCCGGCTACCAGGTGCCCTTCGCCTCGCGCGAAATGCCGATGCCTTACGGCTGGGGCACCGGCGGCGTGCAGGTGACGGCGTCGATCATCGGCCCCGACGATGTGCTGAAGGTCATCGACCAGGGTGCCGACGACACGACCAACGCCGTGTCGATCCGTGCCTTCTTCCAGAAGGTCGCCAATGTTGCAGTGACCACGCACACCAGCGAGGCGACGATCATCCAGACGCGCCACCGCATCCCAGAGGAAAAGCTCGGTCCCGGCCAGGTGCTGGTCTACCAGGTCCCGCAGCCGGAGCCTTTGCGCTTTCTCGAGCCGCGCGAGACCGAGACCCGCAAGATGCATGCGCTGGAAGAATACGGCCTGATGCACGTCAAGCTCTACGAGGACAT
>CAZZZI010000033.1:0-27625 GCA_964658415.1 uncultured Sphingomonas sp.
GCCGACGAAAATACGCGCTAAATTATCGATCATGATCTCTCCGCTATCGTCCATGCGAGCCGTTGGTTTGAAGCCTCAGCCGCCCGCAACCCATGTGCTACAGTTGCAACCGTTTTCAGAATGACGGCCCGATGCTTGTAACTCCCGCTTTAGAAAGTCAAGTTGCTGCTGCAGCTCGAAATAGGATGGACACCGCATTTGTCGACAGAATTGCGACGCTATTTTGTTTGCGTGGCGGAGGAAGAGAGCTATTTGCGCCCAGCGGCGCAACGGGGCAGATATGCTCGTGCAGTTGCATGGTACCGCGATTCTGCGAAGCCATGCGCATGGAAAGGAGGAACACATGGGTTGGTTCAAGTCGGCAAAGCCGATCACCCGCAAGCTGACGATCACGCCGCCGGCGCCGTCTCCCGACCGGCACGGCATCGCGATCATGGCGTGCGTCAAGAACGAGGCCGCCTATATCGAGGAATGGGTGCGTTTCCATCGTGCCGTCGGCGTGCGCCATTTCTATATCTACGACGACGGCTCGACTGATGGCACGCAGGCGCTGCTGTCAGATCTGCTGCCATCCGATGCGCTGACGATCATACCCTGGATGGCCCGCATGGCCGACGCTGCCAGCGGCCAGCTCCTCAACGGCCAGACGATTGCCTTCGCGCATGCCATCCTCAACTTCGGCAGCCACTATGGCCGGATGGCCTTTATCGACGTCGACGAGTTTCTCTTGCCGAAGCATGGCTCGACCCTCGAGCAGGCGCTCGAGGGCGCCGGCGGCTTTCCCAACGTCTCCCTGCCATGGCACATGTTCGGCACGTCTGGGCATGCCGTCCGACCGGATGGGCCGCTGCTTACCGCCTACACGATGCGCGGCGCCGATCCGCTGACGCGGCAGGAAAACGTGTCCAACTTCAAATGCATCGTCGATCCGTGCGAAGTGGTCGAGGTCAGCGTGCACCAGTTCCGGACCCGCCAGTACGGAGAGCTCACCGTCAACGATGCCGGCCAGCAGTTCACTCGCTCCGACCGTAAATCGCCCGGCTTCTATTCCAACCGCTTCCTGCAGCTCAACCATTACTACAGCAAGTCGCACGCCGAACTTCAGGCGAAGGTGACACGGGGCTGGTCCTACGATGCCGAACGGCTGAAGTACGAGCGCAAGGTGCTGGGCGTGGTCGAAGCCATCGAAAACGATGCCGTCGAGGACCGCGCGATGGTCGAGTTCCTGACCCGAAATGGCATTGTCCTCGGCTAGGCACGGCCCCCGGCGGCTTGGCTATGGCCTGGACTTCCTGTAGGCTCCATATCGAATAGGAACGTTAGTTGGACGCAAGTGCCTGTTTTCGCTGTTTTATTTCAGCGATTTCATGGGCTGGAGACACCCCTTCTCGCTCTGATTGCGATGTTGGTCGGTGTCCGCATGAACATGAGTGAGGCTCTTATGGCGTATGATGTCGCTGTCGTTGGCTCGGGTTTTTCTGCGATTGCCGTGACGATCAATCTTCTTCGTCTCTTGCCGTCTTCGGCACGCATCGCGGTGGTTGGCGACGATCCGGGGTTCGGGCGCGGCACCGCCTACCGGACCGAATTCTACCTGCATCGCCTGAATGTTCCGGCGGGCCGCATGAGCGTGTTTCCCGACGAACCGGACGATTTCGTCGCTTGGCTCAGCGCGGAAAACCGGCTGGTCGAGGCGCATGACTTCGCCTCGCGCGGAGATTATGGCCGTTACCTGCGCGACAGGCTCGCCGCCCTTCTGCGCGACAGGCCAAACCGTGCGAGCGTAGATTTCATCAAGGCGAAGGCAAAGGCCTGCGTCGAGTGCACGACTTCAGGCGTCATCTTCCATCTCGATAACCGGACGGAGATGACTGCCCGCAATGTTGTCCTGTGTCTCGGCGTCGGAAACGCCGAACTGCCGCTTGGCCCGGACAGCCTCGATACCGCAGCCAAGCCCAAGATCGTGCGCAATCCCTGGCGACTGGGATGGCTTTCGAAGGTCGCCCCGTCGGACGAGATCTGTATCCTCGGCTCGGGCCTGACGATGATCGACCAGGTACTCGCCCTGCGAGGACACGGCCATCGCGGGCCCATCCACCTGCTCTCACGGCGCGGACTGCTTCCGCATTCCCACCGGGCCGGCCATCACTCGCCCGCCAAGCCCGCTCTTCCCGCCGACACGACGGCGTTGAGCGCCATTCTGCACGCGCTGCGCCGACAGGTGCGGGCGGGAACCGACTGGCGCGACGTCATGGACGGCCTTCGCTCGCATACGCAGACCTTGTGGCAGCGGCTCGACAGAGACCAGCGCGCCCGCTTCCTCCGCCACGGGCTTGCCTGGTGGAATATCCACCGCCACCGCATCGCTCCGGCGGTATTCAGTCAATTCGATGAACTGGTGCGCGCTGGAACGGTGACGGCGCATGCCGGATTTCTCCGGGCGATCCGCCAATCCGATGCCGGGATCGAGGTCCATTATCGTCCCAGAGGCAGCCAGCAGGAAGCACGTCTGCGCGCCGACTGGGTAATCAACTGCACGGGCATGGAACGCGCCGGGCTTGACCATTCGCCGTTGCTGCGGGAAATGCTGAAGGAAGGCATGATCGCTGCCGACGACCTGGGGCTCGGCATCGTCGTTGACCGGCACTCGCAGGTGCTCGATGCCGCCGGCCACCGACAGTCCGGCCTGTTTGCAATCGGCGCGCTTACGGCTGGACAATTCTGGGAGATTACCGCAGTGCCAGACATTCGCATGCAGGCGAAGGACGTGACGCAATCCATTGCCGGGGCAAAAGGGTGATCCTGGGATGGATGCATCCCATGCTGGTGGCAACTCTGAAATAAATGCCGCTTCGATCGCTGCGCCGCAACATAGCTTTTCCTGTGCGCGGACCAACAAAAGACGTTCGTGCTTCGCATGAAGGCGAGGGATTTGCGAATGTCGCAGCGTGAAGAGGCGGCAAGCCTTACGATTATGACGGGACGAAACACATGACCAAGACAAACAAATTCAACATTCTGACCTCGAGCCTGTCGCGCCGCGCCGGCCTTGCCGTGATGGCGGCCTCGGCGGCGGCCCTGATCGGCTTTGCCTCAGCACCGTCATCGGCCCTCGCCGCAGACAAGTCGATCAAGGTCGGGATCATGAGCGGCGAGGACGAGGATGTCTGGCGCGTGGTGACGGCCGAGGCCGCCAAGAAGGGCCTGAAGATCGAGACCGTGGCCTTCAACGATTACACCCAGCCGAACGAGGCGCTGGAGCGCGGCGAGATCGATGCCAATGCCTTCCAGCATCAGCCATACCTCGACAACCAGATCAAGACGCACGGCTATCATATCGTCCGCGTTGGCTACACAGGCGTCTGGCCGATCGGCCTTTACACGAAGAAGTACAAGTCGGTCGCCGAGATCCCTGAGGGCGCTGTCATCGGCGTCCCCAACGACCCGTCGAACGAAGGGCGCGCGCTGCGCGTGCTGCAGTCCACCGGGCTGATCAAGCTGAAGGACGGCACCGGCATTCTCGCCACCGTTGCCGACGTGACGGAGAACACCAAGAAAATCGAGATCAAGGAACTGGACGCCGGCATCGTCGGACGCTCGATCGACGATCTCGATGCTGCCGTCGTCAACACAGACTGGGCCCTGAAGAGCGGCCTGTCGGCGACCGACCGCATTACCCAGGAACCCGTGTCCGACAACCCTTACCGCAATTTCATCGCCGTCAAGCAGGGCAACGAAAATGCAGACTGGGTGAAGACCCTCGTGGCTTCCTACCAGAACCCCGACGTCAAGGCCGAGTTCGACAAGGTCTACAAGGGTACCGGCATCAGCGCCTATTGATATCGCCACAAAATTCGCTACCGACCGAGGCGGTCCGGATCACACCGGGCCGCCTTGGCATGAAGGCATAAGGGACAAGACAATGGACAACATTCCGACCGCGGACCGGGCGCAGTCGCTGACAGAACCGCAAGAGGTCGTCCGGCTGACCGATGTCGCCCGCCGCTTCGGCGCGACGGCGGCACTGGACGGCATTTCGCTGACCGTGCGGCGCGGCGAGATCCTCGGCATTATCGGGCGCAGCGGTGCCGGCAAGTCGACACTGATCCGCTGCCTGAACGGCCTCGAGCGCGCCGATAGCGGCCGGATCGAGATCGAGGGCCGCGACATCACGGGCCTTGCGGAACAGGATCTGCAGCCGATGCGCCGGCGGATCGGCATGATCTTCCAGCATTTCAACCTGCTGTCGGCAAAGACCGTCGAGGAAAACGTCGCGCTGCCTCTGAAGATCGAGGGTATCGGCAAGACCGAGCGCCTGAAGCGGGCCGGCGAACTGCTCGATCTCGTCGGGCTGGCGGACAAGGCAAAGGCCTATCCGTCGGCGCTTTCCGGCGGGCAGAAGCAGCGGGTCGGAATTGCCCGGGCGCTGGCCGCACGGCCGGCCCTGCTGCTGTCGGACGAAGCCACCTCCGCCCTCGATCCGGAGACCACGCGGGCCATTCTGGTGCTGCTCAAGGATATCAACCGCAAGCTCGGCCTGACGATCCTGCTCGTGACCCACGAGATGGAGGTTGTGAGGTCGGCTGCCGACCGCGTGGCCGTCATCGACGCCGGGCGTATCGTCGAGGAAGGGCGGGTCTGGTCGGTCTTCTCCGATCCCCAGAAACCCATCACCCAGAGCCTGCTCGAAGGCATCCGCCCGCAACTGCCGGACCATATCCGCCAGCGCCTGTCGCCGACATCGGGCACTGAGGCGATCATCAGCGTCGATGTCGCGGGGCCGGCCGCGCAAGGGGCCGTGTTCAACGACCTGTCGACGGCACTGCCGAACTCGTACCGGCTGGTGCATGGCGGGATCGACCATATCCAGGACCAGCCGGTGGCGCGGTTCTTCATCGCCGTGCCGACCCGCGACCCCGCGCTGGCAGGCAACGTACAAGAGTTTCTAAAGACCCGCTCGGCGCGGGTGGAGGTGCTTGGCTATGACACCGATCATGCTTGAACTGCTCGGCCGCTCCATCTGGGAGACGATCGTGATGACGGTCGCCTCCGGGCTGATTTCCCTCGTCGTCGGGCTACCGCTGGGCCTGGCACTGGTAGCCACCGGCCAGGGCGGCATTGCCGAGCATCGCTGGGTCAACCGCATTCTCGGTGCGATCATCAACGGCTTCCGCTCCGTGCCCTTCATCATCCTGCTGGTGGCGCTGATCCCGCTGACCCGCCTGATCGTCGGCACGGCGCTTGGCACGACCGCTGCCATCGTGCCGCTCGCCATCGCGGCCATTCCCTACTATGCGCGGATTGCCGAGGTGTCGTTGCGGGATGTCGACCACGGGCTGATCGACGCCGTGCGGGCCATGGGCGGCAATCGCTGGACCATCGTGCGCGAAGTGCTGGTGCCGGAAGCCATGCCGGGGCTGGTCGCCGGCTTTACGGTGACGCTGGTGACCCTGATCGGCGCCTCCGCCATGGCGGGCGCGATCGGCGCCGGCGGTCTCGGCGACCTTGCCATCCGCTATGGCTACCAGCGGTTCGAAACGAGCGTCATGATTGCTGTGGTGGCCGTGCTCATCGTGATCGTCTGCGCCATGCAATGGGCTGGCGACCGGCTCGTCGCCCGGCTGGACCATCGCTGACAGCGCGGACGATTGAGCATTTCAGCGTTTCGTAGAAACACAGGAATGCTCTGTCTGTCCGATTCTAGGCAGTTCCCGCATCGTCCGGCCGCGCACGCGCGCCGGGCGGCATCCAGCCGCGCTCCGTCCTGTCGTGCAGGGCGCTGCGATCGCCGAGCATGGCGGCATCGAGGATCTCGCCGATCTCCTTGGAGCGGGCGATATATTCTGGATTGTTGAAGACCTCCACGTCCTCCCGCCATAGCGGGGCGAGCTGGCGCAGGCCCCAGCGGTCCTGCTTGACGAAGACGGCCTTGCTTTTCTCCACCTCATAGGCATGCATGCCGAGCGCCGACAGCGCGTAGCCGCCGGCCCGCACCGAACTGTCGAACATCTCGCGGACGATGTCGTCGGCACCGGCCTGGTACAGCCGGTAGACATGGCCACGGTCGAAGGCGCGCACGATGATATGCACCTTCGGATTGACCCGACGGGCGTGCTTGACGATCTCGATCGCCCTTTCCGGATCGTCGATCGCGACCACGAGCAGCTTGGCGCTGGAAAGACCTGCGGCATGGAGCAGATCCGGACGCCCGGCATCCCCGAAGAACGACCGCACGCCGAACTTGCGCAGGCCTTCGACGACATCGGCCTGATGGTCGAGAACCACCGTCTTGTGTCCATTGGCGAGAAGCAGGCGGTTGATGATTTGCCCGAACCGTCCGAGGCCGGCAATGATGATCGAGCCTGGCTCCGTGATCTCGTCGGCGTCTTCGGCCTGTTTCTGGTCGAAGCGCGGCAGGATGACCTTGTCGAGAAGAATGAACAGCGCCGGCGTCAGCATCATCGACAGGGCGACGACCAACAGCAGCACGGCAGCGGTCTCCTGTGGAAGCACGGCATTCTGCACGGTGAAGGACAAGAGGACGAAACCGAATTCGCCGGCCTGCGCCAGCCCGAGCGCAAACAGCCATCGGTCGGAGCCGCGCAGCCTGAAGGAGTGCGCCAGGCCATAGAGCACGGCGACCTTGACCGCCATTAGCCCCACCGTCAGTGCGAGGACGACGGCGAGGTGGGTCCAGAGCAGTGCGAAATCGATGCTGGCGCCGACCGTGATGAAGAACAGGCCGAGCAGCAGGCCCTTGAACGGCTCTATGTCGCTTTCCAGCTCATGGCGGAATTCGCTGTTGGCGAGAACGACGCCGGCCAGAAACGTGCCGAGCGCCGGCGACAGGCCGACCACGGACATCAGAAGGGCAATGGCGATGACCAGCAGCAAAGCCGCCGCCGTGAAGATCTCGCGCAGCTTGGCAGCGGCAATGATCCGGAAGATCGGCCGCGACAGATAGTGGCCGGCGACAACGACGAAGGCGACGGCGGCCAACGTAGCGATGGCCACCTGCCAGGCCGGCAGGCCGTCGAGCAGCCCGACGCTCTCGTGGCTGCCTGAGGCCGCCGCGATGTCCTGCGCGTGCTGGCTGAGCTCCGGCAAAGCCAGAAGCGGAATGAAGGCCAGCATCGGAATGACGGCGATATCCTGGAACAGCAGGACGGAAAAACTGGCCTGGCCGCCGTCCGATTTCAGCAGGCCCTTTTCTCCGAGCGTCTGCAGCACGATGGCGGTCGACGACAGCGAGAAGATGAAGCCGACAGCGAGCGCAACGCTCCAGACCTGACCGAAGGCCATGCCGAGAGCCATGACGATCGCCGTCGTGCCGAGAACCTGCAGGCCGCCGAGACCGACCAGCTTGGCGCGCATTTCCCACAGGGCGCGCGGCTGCAACTCGAGCCCGACCAGGAACAGCATCATGACCACGCCGAACTCCGCAAAATGCTGCAGATCCTGCGTCTCGTTGCCGATCAGGTGAAAAACCGGGCCGATCAGCACGCCGGCAATGAGATAGCCAAGGACCGAACCGAGACCGAGCCGCTTGGCGACAAGCACCGAGACGACGGCCGCGAGAAGGTAGACAAAAGCCTGAAAGACGAAACCGTTCATGCTGCGCCACCTTGAATGGGGAGAGTATCGTCGCGCAGCACCTCGAGGTGGCGCGCCGCCGCGTAGTCGAACCGATCGTCGCGCAGCGCTTGCAGCAGCCTGCGGTACGACGCCACGTGCTGCTCGCCGCGTCCGTCCGATGCCGCCTTGCCGGCTGAAAACAGCACGAAGGGGGCAAGGAAGTCCATCTGGCACAGATTGGCGGTCTGCTCGAGCGGCGACAGGAGCGTACGGATGCCGAAATGATTTTGACCCTGCGGATGGTAGGCCTGCTGATCGCCGCCAGCCGTTGCCGCGACGAGGAAGCGCTTGCCCATCAGCTTCTTGCCGTCATGGCCGTAGGCAAAGCCATATTCGAGAACGAGATCCTGCCATTCCTTGAGGAGGGACGGCGTCGAGTACCAGTAGATCGGAAACTGCAGCACGAGAACGTCATGCTCCAGCAGCCGCGCCTGCTCCTGATCGATGTCGATATTGTAGGTGGGATATTCGGCGTAGAGATCGACGAAGGTGATGCCTTCGACGGACCGCGCCGTCTTCGCCATCGCGACGTTGATCTTCGAGTGGCGCTGCCCGGGATGGGCAAACAGGACAAGCACGCGGGCCATGGAACCTCGGCAAAACCTAACGACGGCAGAAGGGAATGCCTGCCGCTCGGCGCGGACGAGGCTTCGCTACGACTTTGAGCGATGAGGCCGCGGTTTTCCAGTGCAGAGTGTGGATGTGCCGGATTATCTTGCGGAAACGCAGGACCACCGCCGGAAAGCGAGGTGCCGCCCGGTGATGATGTCAATGCCTGCACGGCGCCGGGACCGGGACCGGCCAATTCGGGGCTACGGCGTCAAAAGATGACGCCCGGCACTCGTAAATTATTTGTCTTTCTTGCCGAGCTTCAGGCTGCTTTCCGCCTGCTTTACCTGCGATCCGACGGGCGTTGCCGACTTGACATCTGCCTTGTCCTTCTTCGGCTTGCGGGTTTCGCGGTTGCTCTTCATTTGACCTTTAGCCATCGTCATCTCCGTTTGTTGTGATTGGGTGACCTATCGGAAGGATAGTCTGGCAGGTCGAAAACCTCTGACGCTGACATCGCCAGGCGGCAAAAGCCGCTGGCCGCTTCCCGGCAGCAAATGCAGCGTCTCCGAGGCGCCTCCTCCATGGAAAAGACGTACTATCTCGCGAGATCGAACGCAACGCAGAAAAACGCTTGTCGCGCGCACGACAAGCGTTTCAATTCTATAGCAAAAGGAAGAATGGCGTCAGCGGTCGAATTTAACCGTCACCGGCATCCCTGCTATGGTGCAGGGCGCCCGGTCACGTCGAAATCCGATCAGGCAATCAAGCCTTGTTGGCGCCAGCCTCGCCGCCGCGCGTGTAGACAGCCTTCTTAGGACCTGGGATCAGGCCTTCGCGCTGCAGCTTCTTGCGAGCGAGCTTGCGATGACGGGCGATACCTTCAGCCTTTTCGCGGGCGCGCTTTTCAGATGGCTTTTCGTAGGCCATGCGAGCCTTGATTTCGCGGAAAAGACCTTCGCGCTGCATTCTCTTCTTGAGGACGCGGAGAGCCTGGTCGACGTTGTTGTCTCTAACTAGAACTTGCAAACTTCTATCCTTTTGTTGACATTCGCGGTCGCTGCTGGCGCGTGACCTGCGCTTGTTTATTCGTCATCCGGCAGCAGCTCGACTTGCGAAAGGGACTGCTCCCGATTTCGCACGGCCGCTGCGCTGTCGTAATTCTATGCCGTCCACTTCCATACGAAAAGGTCGGCGACGACGCGTCATACCCTGACACGATCGCTTTGCCAACGGCGTCCTATCATATCACAGCGTTTTCGCCATAAAAAAAGCGAGGCAGCTGCGATTTTTTGCGCCCGGGGGCTTCGTCGCCCGTCTTTCCATGATGTCCGACGGCATTTGAACAGCTTATATATGCTGATGGGGCGTATTTTCAAGACTGCAGCGTTCGAGCTCAGGCTGGAATGTTGCGTGGCCAATGCCAAAGCGGCGCTTCAGACCTTTGGCTGCCTCCTCCAGAACCTCGTCGCCAGGATGGCCTGCGGGCGTCACGAGATGGCAGGTCAGCGCCGTCTCGGTGGTGCTCAGCGACCAGACATGCAGGTCGTGCACGGAGGCGACGCCCGGCAGCTTGGCGAGGAAGGCGCGCACCTCGACCATGTCGATGCCAGGAGGCACTGCATTCAAGGTCATCGTGATCGAGCCGGTCAGCAGGCTCCAGGTGCCCACCACGATGACGATGTTGATCGCCACGCTCATGACCGGGTCGATCCAGTGCCAGCCGGTCAGCAGGATCAGCAGGCCGCCGATGACCACGCCCAGCGACACCAGGGCGTCCGCCGCCATGTGCATGAAGGCACCGCGGACATTGAGGTCGCTGCCGCCTGACGAAAACAACCAGGCGCAGAAGCCGTTGATGACGATGCCGCAGGCCGCGACGATCATGACGGTTTTTCCGGCGACCGGCTGCGGGTCGAAGATGCGTCCGATGGACTCCCAGGTGAGGCCTCCAACGACGACCAGCAGGAAAGCCGCGTTGAAGAGAGCGGCGAGGATGGAGGTGCCGCCGAGACCGAAGGTGAAGCGCTGGCTGGGTTGACGCTTGGCAAGGATCACCGCTGCCCAGGCAACCCCCAGCCCGAGGGCATCGGACAGATTGTGGCCGGCATCCGCCAGCAGCGATACCGAATTGCTGGCAATCCCGTAGATCGCCTCGACCACCACGAATGCGATATTGAGCCCGACGCCGATGGCAAAGGCGTTGCCGAAATTCGACGGCTGATGACTGTGGCCATGGCCGGCCGCGTGGTTATGATGATCGTGTCCGTCGTGCGAGGCGTGGTCGTGGTGCTGGTGGTTATCGTGCGCCAATGTCGCTGTCTCTCGTTTGCCGACGCCCCCCCGGCGTTTCGGTCTGTGTCGGTGTTCCAAATTCCCCCGCGCGAACCTAGCCCTTAGCTGATTTCTGGCCCGCCGTCTTGTTGGTAAAGCGCGCGTTTCCGAGCCCCGTGCCGATGGTGACGACACCCCATTTATGGGCATCCTGCACGAATGGTATCTGGGACAGGCCCTGGACGACCGCATCATTGTGGATGATGACGAAGGTATCGTGACTGCCGATCTTCGGGATCGCCTTGATCAGCGCGTCGCCAAGATTGAACTTCTCGCTCTCCCAGTTGCCCCCCGGCAGATTTTGACCGCCACGGGCGATGGACCCATCTGCATCGATAAGGCCGGGGCAGGCAATTCCGATGACGGGCGCCAGCGTCAGCTTGGCCTTATCAGCCTTCTTGATCAGGCTTTCCAGCATTTCGGCCAACCGCTCCACGGTGGCGCTGCGGCTCGGAGCCTCGTCGGCATGACGCCAGAGATCGAATTTCCAGACGCTCGCCTTGGAAAGATCCGGGTGGGCCTTGAGGTGCATCTCGACGATACCGGCCCGGATGTTGGTGCCGCCGATATCGACCGCCAGGATGGCGTCGTATCCACCGAGCATCCAACCGGGCATCAGGTGTGCTGCACCGATCAGCCCGGCTTCGTCAGGGTGGTGGACGATCGGCGTCAGCTCGACCTTCATACCCTCGGCCTTCAACAGGATCATGGCGCGGGCAATTGCGAGTTCGCCGAAGCCGCTTTCCTTCAGCCCGCCCCCGACGACGATCCTTTCCGTACCCTTCCAGCTCTCTTCCTTCAGGAAGCGCCCGAGGACATAGGCGAGCTCGCCGGCAAAATCCTCGACCGCCCCCATCACCAGGGCGGCCGCCTCCTTGTCTTCGCCCGTCAACAGTGCATCGATCTGCTTTTTCGACATATCCTTCGTCGCTACGTCGCCCAGCGGATCGTTGCCCACCTTGCGAACGCGGGCGCGCCAGTCGTCCAGCTTCGCCTGGAACGCGGACTTGCTGGCGCGGTCGCCGAGGAAACCATTCTTGTCGCGCAGCTCGAGGTTATAGCCGTCGATCGACACGGAGGGGAGTGTCGCCGCACCGTGTGTGACCAGGGCCGAATTTTCTTGGGCGGCGTCGTTGCTCTTCTTTTCCATGGGGCTCCCGCTTGTCGTCATGCACCCGATTCCTGCAACCGGGGCGACATTCATGACCAGAGCCAAGACAACGCGAGCACTGCACGGATGTTCCTCTGCCTCAGCGGCTCTCCAAAGTGCCAGGCGCCCGTCAGGCCACCGGAAGAGTGCGGATAAAGGTTGCGACTTCATGGGCATGGATTTTCGTGTCGCGCACAAGATCGTCGAAATGCCGCTGCATCATGCGGACCGAATCCAGGTTGTGGAGGACGAGGTACATGCGCCCGACGAAGACGGCGGCTCTCAGCGAGCCGAAGACGGTGTAGGGAACAGAAAAACGGGCCCGTCCGTCGAACAGGAAAAGGCGGAACGACGGATAGAGGTCGTCGACCAGGTCCGCCATGTGCAGCAACTGACCGCGGCGCTCGGCCTGCGGGAGCCCTTGCCAGATGCCCTGCCCGGCGGCAAAGCCCTCCAGCGTCTGGAGCGGCATGCAGGATTCCATGTCGGTCCCCGGCTCGCGGTTGTAATCCAGCCGGAAGGCCGTGCCCGCTACCTGGGTCGCGGCACTCTGATGCGCCTGCGAGGCCTCGTAGGCGATGACCTCCTGGGTGCGGAGCAGATCCGGAATGCGTGCCGGCACATAGCGGATTTTCGAACCGCTGGCCTCGGCATGCCATTTGATCAGCAGCGCCGCGCCTTCGTCGTCGCTGGTCTCGATTTCGAGGCTGGGCAGAAGCGCGCCGACAAGCCCCTCGTCCTGCGAAATGCCGAGCAGCCAATCGAGCGATACCTGATGGCGCTCGGCAATGTTCAACAGCGTTTCCACCCTCGGCAACCGCGCCGTCTTGCCCGACAGGAGTTGGGACAACGCCGATCGGTCGATGCCCACGCTGTCGGCGAAGGAAGACTGGCTTTCCTGCGAGCGATCAAAAAGCAGTCGAAGCCGATGCTGAAACAGCAAGGCCAGCTTTCGTTTGTCCATCTCCGGCATCTCTCGCTGTGATAATTGTCACGATGTTGGCTATTCCGTGCGCAATGTCAACGAATCGTCACCATTCTCGCGTTGCACAAATTGCAACTTGGACGGACTCTGAAGCGAGGGCAATGAGTCGTTTTGGGGATCGTGGGCATGATCATTAAATTTGGGAAAGGCGAGCAATCGGAGCGTTTAAACCGGCGAAATAGGGTCGAGTGGTTGACGCTCGGCATGATTGTGGGGTGCTATGGCACCTGGCTTGCCGCCGGCTTGTGCTACAGCTTCCTGCCTTGGCTGAGCATCCTTGTCATTCCGGTCATGGCGACATTTCATTCGTCGTTGCAGCACGAGGCCCTGCATGGGCATCCGACACGCTCCGCAAGGATAAACGAGGCTCTGATATTCCTGCCGATCGCGCTGTTCTATCCCTTCCGCCGCTACAAGAACCTGCATCTGCGCCATCACGCGGACGAACGGCTGACCGATCCCTACGACGATCCCGAAAGCTATTACCGGGCCCTGCAGGACTGGCAAAGATTTCCGAGCTGGCTGAAGAGCGTGCTCTCGATCAACAACACCCTGGTCGGACGGGTCCTGATCGGGCCTGCCATCGGCGTGATCGGCTTTGCGCTCACGGAAATCAGACTTCTCGGCACCGGCGGGAAGGCGCAGCGTTTTGCCTGGGCGCTGCATATTGCCGGCCTCCTTCCGGTTCTGGCAATCGTACATTTCCTTTTCGGCATGCCGCTATGGCTTTATGGCCTGCTGGCCTACGCCTCGCTGTCGATCCTTGCCATCCGATCGTTCTGCGAGCACCAGTGGTCGCACCATCCCGACGGCCGGACCGTGATCATCGAGAAGTCGATCCTGGGACTGCTGTTCCTCAACAACAATCTGCACCTTGTGCACCACAAGCAGCCGACCGCGGCCTGGTACAGCCTGCCACGCCTCTATCGCGAGCGCCCGGAAGCATGGCTACAGATGAACGAAGGCTACGTTTTTTCCAATTATTTCGAGGTGCTGAAGGCTTTTGGCTTCAGACGCAAGGAGCCCGTCCTGCATCCCATGGCGCATCTTGTTGCCACGCCGGAGCGATCAGCCGCCCTCCCCGCCAGCAAACAGCGCCAGCAGCTTCCCACGTGGCCCGGCAACCCGACTTTCCACTAGCGAGCATGCGACCGGCAGGCTTGCGCATCGCCTTGCCGATGACCATCTGCACGGCACCCGCCGTCGGTCATCTCCGGAAATCCCCTGGCCGAAAGCCCGACACATTTGTGCCCTAACGTGCCCTCATTCGATCGTGTCGGGGGCTCAGAGATTTCATATGCGCAATCTTGCATTCTTCTATCGGCTCATGGCCCTGACATCGCGCGGCTCGCTGTTTCTTGCAGCCGACATGCGGCTTCCCTGGAGCGCGAAGATCATCTGGAAGCACGGCGCCGTGTCCGTCGGCACCCATAGCGCCATACGGGACGGAGTCATTCTCGATGCCCAGCACGGCAGCATCGAAATCGGCAACAATGTTTCCCTCAACGACTATACCATTGTCCTCGGCCATGGCGGCGTCCATATCGGCCATGACGTCAGGATCGCCGCGCAGGTGCTGATAACCTCCTTCGAGCACAATTTCGACGATCCGACGCGACCGATCAGGACGCAAGGCAACACCAACAAGGAAGTCGTCATCGAAGACGACGTCTGGATTGGCGCGGGTGCAAAGATTCTTGCCGGCGCCCATATCGCTAAAGGCTGCGTGATCGGTGCCAATGCCGTGGTCAAAGGCAAGACCCTGCCATTCGGCGTCTATGGCGGCGTTCCCGCCCGGCTATTGAAGATGCGCGGCGAGGTAAGGCCGGCCAATAACGTGACTGTCCTCAGCCGCGACTGACCGCTCCTTCTCCCTGGTTTTTTAGCAATACTGGAAAATGGGCGGCACCGGGTGCCTTGTCTCCTGCCGGGGGCACCTCCATATGTCTGTAATAGCAAGCCTGCCTTGCGATCATTCCAGCGATCGCCTTCCTTGCCTTTCAAACCAGGAGCAGCGCCATGACCGCCTTGTCCATTCTCGATCTTGTCCGCGTCACCGAGGACACCGATGCCCGCGGCGCGCTCGACAATGCGCGCGATCTCGCCGCCCACGCGGAAACCTGGGGCTACCAGCGCTTTTGGGTCGCCGAACACCACAACATGATCGGCATCGCCAGTGCCGCGACCTCCGTTGTCATCGGCCATATCGCCGCCGGCAGCAAAACGATCCGGGTGGGTGCCGGTGGGATCATGCTTCCCAATCACTCGCCCTATGTCATCGCCGAGCAGTTCGGTACGCTGGCCCGGCTGTTTCCCGGCCGCATAGACCTTGGCCTCGGCCGCGCGCCCGGCACCGACCAGATGACTTTGCGGGCCCTTCGCCGCACCAACGAAGCGTCCGAAAACTTTCCGCAGGATGTGCTGGAACTGCAGGCATTTCTTGCCCCCGCCGGTGAAAACCAGCGGATCCAGGCAGTGCCGGCGGCTGGCACCAACGTTCCGTTGTGGATCCTGGGATCTAGCAACTTCGGCGCCATGCTGGCCGCCGAGTTCGGGCTTCCCTATGCCTTTGCCTCCCATTTCGCGCCCGACATGCTGATGCAGGCCCTGCAGATCTACCGCACCCGCTTCAAGCCTTCCGAGCAGCTGGCCGAGCCGCATGCCATGGTCGGCGTCAACATCATTGCCGCCGAGACCGATGCCGAGGCCAGGCGTCTGGCAACGACACAGCAGATGTCGTTCACCAACATGTTTCGCGGAACCCGCGGCCTCAGCCAGCCGCCGATCGACGATATCGAAACCTACTGGTCGCCACGGGAAAAGGCGCAGGCCATGCAGATGCTCGGTCGTTCGATCACAGGCTCTGCCGACACAGTTCGCATCGGACTGGAAAAGCTGGTGGCCGAGACCGGAGCCGATGAATTGATGATCGTTTCCGATGTCTTCGACCACAAGGCACGCCTGCGGTCGTATGAAATGATCGCCGACGCCGGAAAAGGCCTCGCCGCCGCGTCATCTGATGCCAGCGGACAGGCGGGTGCATTCCGCGAGCAGCGATACGCCTCGGCCCCCGCAATCTAGGAGACGCGCCATGATCGAGCCGGATGACGAGGGCAGCCGCATGCTCGCCGACCTCGCAGATCGCCACGGCGTCAGCCAGAGGGCTGTCGAGCAGCTGCTGGCGGCCGTCGTGTCCGGCGGCGGCAACCAGGCCCAGTTCAATATTCCTGAACTCGGTGGCATGGGCCAGTGGTCTTCCGGCGGCATGACCATGATCGGCGACATGTTCAACAATGATCTCAAGGCCAAGGTCGGCGATCTCTGTCGGGATCTCGCCGCGCTTGGCCGAGACGGCAGACTGCCGCTGCATGCCGCGAGCGCAGGGCAGAAGCAGGACATTGACGATGGGAGCGGCCTCCCCGCGTCGGCCAGCGGCATGAACTGGTGGCCTGCAGAACTCGGCACCGCCGGTTCGGCGGGATCGCAGAACGATATGCGCTACGCGCTCTTTCCGTCCATCAACCGGCTCGCCATCAAACAGGGTGGTCAGGTCGCGATCTACGACACGGGCGACCACCGCATCACCGGCTTTTCCCAGCAACAAGGCGGCAACCAGTCCCTGACCTTCACCTCGCAGCACGGCCCCATCCGCCTCGCGGATCTCAGGGAAGTCCACGCGAACGCCGGGACCGAGGCTCAGACGCCAACAGCCGCACCGGCAGTCACCGCGTCGCCTGCCGGGACCAGTCCGAAGGCCGGCGACGGACCGGCTGACGGCTCCGAGCACGACATCTACACGAAGATCGAGCGCCTGGCGGACCTTCACGCCAAGGGTATCCTCAAGGACGACGAATTTCACGCCAAGAAACGCGAACTGCTCGACCGGCTGTGAAAACCCCTCTAGTTTGACCGCCGTCAAAGCGCCGCGCGGTCGGCGTCGCCAGCCTGGAGGATATATCATGAGCCAAGTCACTGCCGGGAAATCCGTATCGCAGCTATCAGCCCTGCTGCAGTCCGGTGCGCTCGACCCGCAGGCGCTCGCGGAGCAGACCTTCGATGCGATCCGGAGTCATCCAGACCAGGCAATATTCATCAGCCTGACCGAGCAGCGCGCCACGGCCGAGGCTGCGGCAGCTTCCCGGCGCATCCGCGACGGTCGCTCGCTCGGCCTGCTCGACGGCATACCCATCGCCTGGAAGGACCTGTTCGCCATCAAGGGCATCCCGACCACCGCCGGCTCCGTCGTGATGACGGATGCCGAGCCGGAGCAGGACGATGCCGATGTGGTCGCGGCGCTGGCCGCAGCCGGGATGGTCGGCGTCGGCCGGGTCAACATGAGCGAATTCGCCTTTTCCGGTCTCGGGATCAATCCCCATTACGGAACGCCGCACAATCCGGCATCGAGAGACGTCCCGCGCCTGCCGGGCGGCTCGTCGTCGGGATCGGCGGTCGCGGTCGCGGCAGGGCTCGTGCCCGTCGCGATGGGCACCGACACCGGTGGCTCCATCCGCATTCCCGCAGCCTTCAACGGCATCGTCGGCTACAAGGCGACACGCGGGCGCTACTCGATGAGAGGCGTGTTCCCGTTGGCGACGAGCCTGGATTCGCTCGGTCCGTTGTGCCGAACCGTTCAGGACGCTGTCTGGATCGATTCGGCGATGCGCGGCCTGACAGCGCCGGCCATTCGGCACGCAACGATCGAGGGGCTTGTCCTGGTGGTTCCGGAAACCGTCGTTTTCGATGGCATCGAAGACGGCGTGCTGGCGGCCTTCGAGGCCGCGCTGGCGCGGCTGGTCAAGGCGGGCGCCGTCGTCAGGCGTCAGGCATTCCCGATCTTCTCCGAGATCTTCCAGCTACAGCAACAGCATGGACCGCTGGTCACCGCGGAAGCCTTCGCGCTGCACCGTCATCGCCTGTCGGGCGCGGATGCCGACCGGATGGACCGCCGCGTCGTTGCCCGGGCGCGCCTCGGCGCCAACATCACCATGACCGGCTATATCGACCTGCTCAACGCCCGCGAAAGGCTGATCGCAGCAATGGCAGCCTCGGTCGGCCCCAATGAGATACTCGCCGCCCCGACGCTCCCCCATGTCGCGCCGCCGATCGCACCGCTGATCGACGACGACGATCTCTTTATCCAGACCAATGCCAAGACCCTGCGCAACACGCTGATCGGCAATTTCCTCGACGGCTGCGGCATCTCGATCCCTTGCGGGAGGGGCGATGCCGGCATGCCCGTCGGCCTGCTTCTGTCGGGAAGACCCCATGCCGACGATCACCTTCTTTCGGTCGGCCTTGCGGCAGAGGCCATCGTCCGCCAAGAGGGTTAGGATCGGCGTCACGCAGCCGGCTTTTCAATTGCTCGCACAAAGTCCACAGTGAGCGACACCCGATGCGGGTTTGCTCCCCTTGGGGACGCGAGCCCCCGACCCTATGGAGTGCCCATGTCCTTGCCGCTCAACGACGGCCTCGATCCCGATTTGACGGGCGCCCGCCCATCGCATGGGAAGATCGTCGAATGGCTGATGCTGGAAACGCGCACGCAGCCTTACATCGACAACATCTTCGTCGAACTGTGCCAACGGCTGGTTGCCATGGGCGTTCCGGTGGCACGCGCGACACTGCATTTCAGCACGCGAAATCCGCAATGGCTCGGTGCCCGCATTCTGTGGCAGACCGGCATGACCGAGGCGGAAATCCAGACGTTCGACTATGGTGTCGAGCTGACGGCGCAATATCTCGGAAGCCCCATCCATGCCGTCAATGACGGCGCCGACGAGATACGCCAGTCGCTGGAGGGTCCCGACCGCCGGGGTCACTGGCATCCGATCTATGACGACCTGAAGCGCGAAGGCTATACCGACTACGTGGCGTGGCCGATCGATCACACCCATGGCAGGCGACATGTGGCGAGCTTTGCCACCAACCGCCCGGGCGGGTTCGGCGACGCCGATATCGCTGTGCTGAAGGAGCTGATACCCGCGCTGGCGCTGGTCAGCGAAATCAGGCTGAAGAACCGTCTGGCACGGACGCTGCTCGAAACCTATGTCGGGCCCCATGCCAGCGAACAGATCCTGGCCGGCGCCACCACCCGGGGCAGCGGCGTGACCGTCGGTGCCGCCATCCTGATCTGCGACCTGCGGGATTTCACCAAGCTTTCCGACATCTGGCCGCGCGACGACGTGATCGAACTGCTCAACGGCTATTTCGACGCCATGTCGGAACCGATCGAGAAATTCGGCGGCGAGATCCTGAAATTCATGGGCGACGGACTGCTGGCAATCTTTCCGCTCAGCAACCCCGATGCGTGCCTCAACCTGATGCGTGCGATTTCGGAAGCCCAGGCGGCGATGGCGGCGCTGAACCTGCGCAATGTCGAACGCGGCTACGAGCCGCTCGGCTATGGCATCGGCGTTCACGTCGGCGACGTGATGTACGGAAATATCGGCTCGAAACGGCGGCTGGATTTCACCGTCATCGGCCCGGCCGTGAACGTCGCGTCAAGGCTGGAGAGCCTGACGAAGGAGATCAAGCGGCCTGTCCTCCTCTCGCGCGCCTTCGTCGAGATGGCCGGGTGCGCCAGCGTGCTCGAAAATCTCGGCTCCTACCCGCTGCGCGGTCTCGGCGAACCCATCGATGTCTTCGCCTTTTCCCCCGACTGCCTCTAGCGCGCTTCCTCGAGGACCATGGTCGCACCCTTTTCGGCCACCATCATCGTCGGCGCATTGATGTTGCCGGCGGTGACCGTCGGGAAGATGGAAGCATCGACGACCCTCAGCCCGGTAACGCCGTGAACCCTGAGACGTGCATCGACGACCGACGTCTCGGCATCCGGACCCATGCTGCAGGTTCCGCAGAGGTGGTAGATCGAGCCGCTGTTGGCGCGGAAATAGGCGAGCAATGCATCGTCGCTCTCGACGGCGGCCGAGGGTGAGATTTCCGTATCGGTTATGGCGGCGAGCGACGGACCGGAGGCGATACGGCGGACGAGCCGGCTCCCCTGCAGGACTTCTTCGATATCGCGCTCCGTCGACAGGTAGTTCGGCTGGATCAGCGGCGCTCTGGCCGCATCGCTGGACGCAATCGAGATCCGGCCGCGGCTCGTCGGGCGACAGGCGTTGAAGGCGATCAGAAAGCCCGGATAGGGCTCCGGGGTCAGTCCGGCCTTCGGGTTTGCGGGAATGCGGTAGGACAGCGGATTGAAATAGAGCTGGATGTTCGGCCTGCTCTCGCCCGCATCGCCGCGAAAGAAACCGCCCGCCTGATTGACGCTCATGGCAAAGGGGCCCTTGCGGGTCAGCACATAGCGCAGGCCGAGCGACGCCTGGCCGAACAGGCTGCCGAAGGTGCCGTTGAGCGTCGGCCGGTTGGCGCGATAGTAGAAACTGGCGCAGAGATGATCCTGCAGGTTGGCGCCGACAGCCGGCAGATGCCGCTGACTGGGGATCCCCATGACCGCGAGGGCCTCGGCATCGCCGATCCCCGACAGCTGCAGCAGCTTCGGGCTATCCACCGCGCCGGCCGCGACGATGACTTCCCGCCGCGCCAGGAAGCGGCGCAACTGCCCGGTCTGGAGGACTTCGACACCCTCTACCCTGCCGCCGTCCGCAAACAGCAGCCGCTGGGCCACGGCATGGCGTTCGATCGCAAGGTTTGGCCGCCTGAGGGCCGGGCGCAGATACTCGGCACTGGAGTGCGACCGCTGCCCGTTGCGGGTGTTGATATCGTAAACGCCCGCCCCCTCGATCGAGGCCCCGTTGAAATCCGGATTCAGCGGCAGCTGCACCTCGCTGCAGGCATTCAGGAAGGCATCGCTGATCGGATGGGTCATGCCCCGCATGGGTGTCACGTGAATCGGACCGCGATCGCCGTGCCATTCCGATGCGCCCCTGGCATGGGTTTCCAGCTTCCTGAAGTAGGGCAACACGTCGCCGGCGCCCCAGCCCGGATTGCCGCCCGCCCGCCAATCGTCGAAATCGGCGGCCGCGCCGCGCACGAAGACCATCGCGTTGATGGAGCCCGAGCCGCCCTGCACCTTGCCGCGCGGCACATAAATGCGGCGCCCGTCGAGCTCTTTTTCCGGCTCCGTCTGATACATCCAGTTGACGTCGGGATTGTAGTAGCTCTTGGCGTAGCCGACCGGGATCTTGAACCAGAAGGAATCGTCCTTTCCGCCGGCCTCCAGCAGCAGCACGGTGTACTTGCCGCTTTCGCTGAGCCGGCTCGCGAGGATGCATCCGGCCGAACCCGCGCCGACGATGACGAAGTCGTAAATCATGGTGTTCTCTGGGGTGATCAGCCGCGGGCGGGAGCGAAGGCTTTGACGTCGGCAGGCTCGGGCGCCATCTGCAGATGCAGCCGATCACCGGTGTAGGGCGAATGGCGCGCGATGACGTCGAGATCGAGTTCGATCCCCAGCCCCGGTTCGCGCGAGGGAATGAGGTAGCCGTCGTCGAATTGCAGCTTGGTCTTCAGCACCTCGGCATGGAAACCGCCGAAATCGATGATCGCCTCGTGAATGAGGAAGTTCGGCGTGGCGGCGGAGAGCTGGATGCTGGCGGCTGCCCCGACCGGGCCGTTGTAGAGATGCGGGGCGATCTGCGCGTAGAAGGTCTCGGCCATGCCGGCGATCTTCTTTGCCTCCAGCAGCCCGCCGACGCGAGCGACATTCATCTGCAGGATTGAGGCGGCACCGGTCTGCAGGACGCGCTGGAATTCGTATTTGGTCGTCAGCCGCTCTCCCGTCGAGATGGGTATAGAAGTCGCGCGCGCAACTTCGGCCATGGCCGCCTCCTGGCCGGGCGGCACTGGCTCCTCGAACCACAGGGGATCGTATTTTTCCAATCGTCGCGCAAGCCGGATGGCGGAGGACGGCACCATCTGGCCGTGGGTGCCGAACAGGATATCGGCGCTGTCGCCAACCGCCTCACGGATTTTCGCGCAGAAGGTCTCGCAGCGTGCCATCACGGCCATCGACAACTGATGGCCGGAGTAGTTGGTGTAGGGGCCTGCCGGATCGAACTTGACGGCCGTAAAGCCCATATCGACCATGTCGATCGCGCATTCGGCGGCCAGATCCGGGTCGTTGTAGTCGTATTCGCCGGCGGCGTTCATCGGATAGAGATAGGTATAGGCCCGCAGCTTCTCGTTGACCGTGCCGCCGAGCAGATCGGCCACCGGCCGGCCGGCTGCCTTGCCGATGATATCCCAGCAGGCAATCTCCAGCCCGGAGACGATGCCCATCATCGTCGGGTCCGGTCGCTGGGTGAAGCCGCTGGAATAGGCCGCCCGCCAGAAGCGCTCGATCTGGTGCGGATCGTGGTCGAGAAGGTAGCGCTGGAAGACATCCTCGATCAACGCGACCATGGTCGAGGGATGGAACGAGGCCGCATAGATTTCGCCGACCCCCTCGATGCCGCAGGCCGTCTGCAGGCGCACGAAAATCCAGTACATGCCACCGACATGGGGCGGCGGGACGGCGACGATGTGGGTGTTGAGCGAGGCGATCTTCATGGGGCTTCCTCACGGATCCAGCGACGGGTTTGGCAACGATCAGTGCTTCAGGACGACAAGGCGGGTCTGGGTGAATTCGAGCATGCCGTGCTTGCCGTCATCACCGCCGAGGCCGGATTTTTTCCAGCCGGCGTGGTAGCCCTGATAGGGATCGGCCGGGAAGCGGTTGATATACAGTTCGCCGGCTTCGATCTCGTCAGCCGCCTGCATCACCTTGCGGTAGTTTTCGGAAAACAGCACCGCGGAAAGGCCGAACTGGTGGTCGCTTGCCAGCGCGAGCGCCTGATCGAAGCTGTCGTAGGAGAGCATCGCCAGCACCGGGCCGAAGGCTTCGTCGCGGACGATTTCCATGGCCTGGGTGCAGCCAGACAGCAGCGTCGGCGGATAGAAGAAGCCCGGGCCTTCCGGCAGGATGCCGCCGATTTCGAGGGTTGCCCCCTCGGCCTGCGCCCGCTCGACCATGGCATGCAGTCGCTCCCGGGCGGCCGAAGTCGCCAGCGGCCCCATGGCGGTGGCATCGACGGCCCGATCGCCGAAGCGGCGCGCCGCAAAGCCCGCCCGCAGCTTTTCAAGCAGCGCGTCATGCACCGAAGCATGGATATAGAGCCGCTCGGCGGAGGTGCAGACCTGACCGCAATGGGCCGTCTTGGCGGCAATGATGGCTGAAGCCACGGCGTCGAGATCGGCATCCGGCTCCACAATCACGGGCGTCTTGCCGCCGAGCTCCAGCGACGGCTTGGCGATATTGGTCTTGCAGAAATCGAGGACCGCCTGGCCGGCAGCTACGCTGCCCGTCAGCGTGATCATGCCAACGGCCGGCTGGGTGCACAGCGTGCGGCAGACGTCGTGGCTCATGGTCATGATATTGACGAGGCCCGGCGGCAGATCGGCATCGACGATGGCCTCGGCAAAGGCGAAGGCGGAAGTCGGCGTGGTGTTGCTGGGGCGCACGACCACGGCGTTGCCCGTGATCAAGGCCGGGGCGATCTTGCGCACCAGCGTGTAGATCGGGAAATTGAACGGGATCAGGCAGGCAACGACGCCGATCGGCTCGCGCTTCAGCAACAGGGTTTCGTTCGGCGTATCGCTCTCGATGATCTCGCCCTCGATCCGGCGGGCCCATTCGGCGTGATAGCGCATCAGCTCGACACCGTAGATGGCCTCGCCGGTGGCATCGGCGAGACTTTTGCCGGATTCGCGCGCCAGGGCCTCGCCGATCCGACCGGCATGCTTCTCGATGGCATCGGCGAGCCGCCGCAGGACATCGCCGCGCTGGATGGCCGGCAACACGCGCCAGAGCTTCTGGGCCGCAACGGCCTGCGCTACGGCGTCGATGACCGTCGCTTCATCGGCTTCGGGAACGCTGGCAAAGACCTCGCCGGTGGCCGGATTGCGGACATCGATCCGCAACGCCGTCGTTGGCTCGCGGAAATGGCCACCTATGAAATTGCGATAACCCGTCATGTTGATCAGCCCCCGTCGTGCCCATCCGACGTCGGCGAACGACGCGGTTTTCGCCATTGGAGCGAGAGGCTGCAATAGGCGCAAGCGCGTTCTTGTCGGGCAGAGCATTCCAAAAAGGAATGGTCGAGCGGGATGACGTCAGGCGGCGACGACGGGCAAGGAAAGCTCGGCGAAAAGCCAGCGTCTGAAGCCTTCGACATGGGTGCTCCCGGCCTGCCCGGCTCGGTCGACCATCCAATAGGATTCATGCCCTTCGATCTCGACATCAGAGAGCTGCACGAGGCTGCCATCGGCGAGGTAGGCGCCCACCATCGAGCGATCGACCACGGCAACGCCGAGACCATTGCAGGCCGCTTCTATCACGAGGTCCAGCAGATCGAACTCCAGGCCGCCGCTGGTATCGACATCCGCAAGACCTGCGGCATCGAGCCAGTGCTGCCAGGTCATGTAGCGACGATCGGCGGAGGCAAGCACGTGCAGAAAGGTCAGGCCTGAGAAATCGATTGTCGGCGCATTCCGCCTGCCCTCCAGCAGGGTCGGGGCGCAGACGGCGATATGCCGTTCGGTCATCAGCAGGTGCGCATCGAGCATCGGCCATTCGCCATTGCCGAAGCGGATCGCGCAATCGAGCAGGCTGCGTTCGGCAAGGCTGTCATGCAGCTCGGTGCTGATGCTGATTTCAACGTCTGGAAGTGCTGCGCGCAGCCGCCCCAGACGTGGCATCAGCCAGCGTTTGGCGAAGGTCGGAGGCACGTTGATGCGCAGGCGATTGCGGGCGCTCTTGTCGACGATGCCGCGCACCGCCAGTTCGACGCTGTGAAAGGCTTGCTGCAGGGTTGCGAACAGAATTGAACCGGCCGCCGTGAGCTCGAGATCGTGATGGCGCCGGACAAGCAGGGGCTCACCGAGCTGTTCCTCGAGATTGCGCACCTGGCGGCTGACGGCGCTCTGGGTGAGATTGAGGATGGCGGCGGCCCTAGTGAAGCTGCGGGTCTGCCCGACCACCTCAAACACCTTCATGGCGGACAGTGCCGGCAGTTTGCGCATTCGCTCGTTCCAATCCGATCCCGATCGATCCTCCTTACCACTTTCCACGGCCCTGCGAACGCCTGTCCGCGCGGACGGCGGCAGGAAAACGTCACTCCCGCACCGGAATTTCCGCTTCGATAATTCTCTTGCCCGAACCCCACATTGCGCTTGCCGTTCGCGCCGACACCCATATAATCAGGAATAATTATTTCCACATAGTGAAATTTCAGGGGAACAGCATGGCTTTGAGTTGGCGGTTTTCAGCACTTGCGGACAGACATCGGGCGCTCGGCTCCAACCTCGAGGACTGGAGCGGCATGGGAACCGCCTGGACCTACGACAAGGATATCTACGAGGAACACATCGCCATCCGTACCAAGGCCGGGCTGATGGATGTCTCGGGACTGAAGAAGGTGCACCTCGTCGGGCCGCATGCGATTGCCGTGCTCGAATACATCACCACCCGCGACATGAGCAAAATCTATCCCGGCAGGTCGGTCTACGCCTGTATGCTCAATGACCGCGGCCATTTCACCGACGACTGCATCGTCTATCGCACCGGGCCGAACGCCTGGATGCTGGTTCATGGCTCGGGCACGGGCCATGAGGAGATCATGAAGCAGGCGCAAGGGCGCAATTGCGCCGTGCTGTTCGATGACGACCTGCACGATCTGTCGCTGCAGGGGCCTGTAGCCGTCGACTATCTGGAGAAATACGTCCCCGGCATCCGCGAGCTCAAATATTTCCATCACATGCAGACGACGCTGTTCGGCGCGCCCGTGATGATTTCGCGCACCGGCTATACCGGCGAGCGCGGCTATGAGCTGTTCGTGCGCGGGCAGGATGCCGGCATGATCTGGGACCGGATCGTCGACGAGGGCAAGGAGATGGGCATCATCCCCTGCTGCTTCAGCGTCCTCGACATGCTGCGGGTCGAGAGCTACCTGCTGTTCTTCCCCTATGACAATTCGCAGATGTATCCGTTCGACAACGAGCAGCCGGGCGATAGCCTCTGGGAACTGGGGCTCGATTTCACCGTCAGCCCGGGCAAGGTCGGCTTTCGCGGCGCGGAGGAACATGCGCGCCTCAAGGGCAAGGAACGCTTCAAGATTTTCGGCCTGCTGGTCGATGCCGACGGGCCGACCGATCTCGGCGACGAGGTCTGGGCCGACGGCCGCAAGGTCGGCGTCATCACCTGCCCCTGCTACTCAAAGCTCACCAATCGATCCATGGCGATCATGCGCGTCGAAGTGCCCTTCGCCAAGCAGGGGGTGAAGCTGGAGGTCAGGGGCAAGACGGTGAATGCTCCCGCCATCGCCCACACGATTACCTTCGACGATCCCGAAAAGAAGAAGCGGACGGCGAAAGATTGAGGGGCCGGACGGATGCTGGTTGCAGGGATCAAAAGCAGGCCGGAGTATAAAGGGCTCGACATCGACCCCCACGCCAAGCGCCACCTGTTCGTTCTCGAGGGCGAAGGCGCGCTGGCTCTTCTCGAACGCGCGGGGCCGGATAGCGCGTTTCTTCGCAAGTGTGAAATCCTCTATCTGCCGGGTGGCTCGGCTGGCCAGGGTCACGTCGCCGACATCGCAGCGCTTGGCGCGGACATCGCCTGGACGGCACCTGGCCTGCAGCCGCTGCTCGGCCGTCTCAGCGTCTGCCTTGCCAATGCCAGCATGGGCACACGCATCTACATCGCCGGCACCGAGGGCTTCATCGGCCAGGTGATCCAGGTAACCCTCGACTTCGGTGTCGACTTCAATTCGCTGAGGACAGAGCATCGGGGCTCCCTGGCCCGGCGCGTCCAATGCGTTCACTGCAAGGGGTTTACCGACAATGTGACGACGACGCCCTTTGCCTGTTCCCATTGCGGGTTGTCACTGCTGGTGCGCGATCACTATTCGCGGCGGCTCGGCGCCTTCCAGGGTGTCAATGTCGACGCGGAGGAGCCCGGCACAGCGCCCGAGCCGGAGGAGCTTTTCCTGTGAGCATCAACACCGAAATGGCGGTCCGGGTCGCGGCCATCACGCAAGTCGCCGCAGCCGTCAAGACCTTCCGGCTCGAGCGAATAGACGGTGCGCCGCTACCGGTGTTTTCCGGCGGCTCGCACATCGTCGTGTCGATGAACGACGGCGAGCAGTTGCGACGCAACCCCTATTCGCTGATGTCGTCGCCGGACGATAGGTCGGGCTATGAAATCAGCGTGCTGCGCGTTGCCAACTCGCGCGGCGGCTCGGCCTTCCTGCATGACCGCGTCGGGGTCGGCGACCAGCTCACCATCAGCCAGCCCGTCAATCTTTTCCCGGTGGACCATCGCGGCCGCAAGCACATCCTGATCGCCGGCGGCATCGGCATCACGCCGTTTCTGGCGATGATGGAGCAGTTCACGCGCGATAACGTCGCCTTCGAACTGCATTATGCCATGCGTTCACGCACCCACGGTGCCTTCTGGCAGCAGCTGCTCGAGCGCTACGGATCGCGCCGGATAAAGCTCTATTTCGACGATGAGAAAAACCTCATTCCGGTCGAGACGATCGTCGAGAACCAGCCGTTGGGCACGCATCTCTATGTCTGCGGACCGTCCGGCATGATCGACGGCGCGTTGCTGACGGCGCTCGAGGCCGGCTGGCCGAAGGAAAACCTGCATGCGGAACGCTTTCTGGCGCCGCCCGCCGGCCTGCCCTTCCAGGTGATGCTGGAGCAGTCAGCCATGGCCATCACCGTCGGCGAGCACCAGAGCATTCTCGAGGCGGTGGAGGCGGCCGGTTGCGAGGCACCGTACATGTGCCGGGGCGGTGCCTGCGGGCAGTGCGAGACCGCAGTGCTTTCCAGCGACGGCGAGCTGGAACACAACGATATCTACCTTTCGGAGGCGGAAAAAGCCGAGGGCAAGAAAATCATGATCTGCGTATCGCGCTTCAAGGGCCAGCAGCTGGTGCTTCAACTTTAGCCCCGAGGGAGGGACC
>CAZZZI010000034.1:0-25210 GCA_964658415.1 uncultured Sphingomonas sp.
GCGCCGGCGTCGGTTCGAGGTCCGGGCCGGGATCCGCCGGATCGCGGGCGCCGATGACACCCATCACATAGTCCCTGTACCAGCGCTCAGCCGCGTCGACCTGGGTCTGGTCGATCTCGCCCGACTTCGAGAGCGTTGCGAGACCACCGACGACGCGTTGCACGTCCTCCTGGATGCGCAGTATCTGTCCCTTGCCAGCCCTGTATAGTGAAGCACGCTCGTTCATGGCCGTGGTCTGAGCATGCGAATCGATCGCGGCGATTTCAGTAATCATGTTCCGTCGGACCCCGGCTATATATTTGGTTGATTACTGTACTTGCTTCAGAGATACCGAGCCTCGGCTCCGTGGTCCGAGCGGGGGCTGGAGATCGCGCTCCATGTAATCGGATGGCCTGCGGGAAGTGGTGCTTCGCCGGCGATTTCCCGGTCGCGCGTGCAGATCGACCTAACATTTTGTTGGGACAACAGCTTTGCTCGCCGTTGTGCAAAGCTTCGACTGACCCCGAGCTGCAGAGCAGCTTGCCGCAAAGTCTTTTTACTTTGGTTGAGCAGGGAGGTAAGCCGGATATCCTGATCGGCGGTCCAGATTAAGGCGCGTGGCATGAGAGAAACCCGAGATAGCTGATGACCTCCTGACACTAACAAAGCGTTAGAGCATGTACAAGAAAACATTTCGTTGGAATAACGCTAAATTAACGTTCTGGGCTGGGGACGGCGCCTTGCGATGGTTACACGCGGCGTGCGCATAGCCAGTAGCGCTCCCATGCGGACAACGACCCTAGCCGCGAGGGTCGCCCCAAGCCTGCAAGGTGCTGCACGCCGATATAGCCGGGCCGGCTAGCGCCGTCCTGCAGACCCGCAGGGCGTCGACACCGCAAATCTGGGACGCATTCTCGTACGAGAACTCGATCCGACCGTCATCCGCATACGGCGACAGTTCGGCACGATGCACATCACGCATGCTGGCGAGGCACGACGCGCTCGCCTCGCCTGGCACCAGCCGGAGCACGGTCAGAACATCGTTGAGCCGCGTCCGGTCACGTCCCGCGGACCCCGCCGAGGCGCCGCCACCGACGCAGACGGCAGCGATCACCGCTATCCAGGCCAACTGCTTGCAACTATGAGAAACTTTGGCGGAGGGGATGTCTGGGCATCCGACGTTTCCGACCATGTCCCGACGTCCCAAAAAACCGAGCCACATCAGCATGTTCCCTAGCCGTTCGTGCCCGGGCGTTTCCTGCCGTGTCCCGGAGGCGCAGGTTTGAACGTATGCCTGAACGTATGCTGTAGTGCGCCTCATGTCTCGCGCGATCCACCGTCTTACAGCCCGGTCAGCTACCACGGCGAAACCTGGCATGCACGCCGACGGCGGTGGCTTGTGGCTGCGCGTCCAGGCCGGAGGGCGGTCCTGGCTCTTCCGCTACAAGAGCCCGGTCACCGGCAAGGAGCGCCTGATGGGGCTCGGGACCGTCCGGGATGTGCCTCTTGTCCAGGCACGCGCGAAGGCGGCCGAGGCCCGCGCCATAGTCCTGGCTGGCCGTGACCCTTTGGAAGATCGACGCGCATCAGAGGCAGCGCAGGCGAGCCGCGAGCTGCGTACATTCCGGGACGTTGCCGCCATTTACATCACCGCCCACCGCGCCGGCTGGAAGAACCCAAAGCACGGCACCCAGTGGCAGGCCACGCTTGAGGCCCACGTCTTTCCCACGATCGGCGGCAAGACGGTCGGCCAGGTCGAAACCGCCGATGTCATGGCTGTCCTCGAGCCAATCTGGGAAAAGACGCCGGAGACAGCCACGCGGGTCCGCGGCCGGATCGAGCTGGTGCTCGACTACGCTGCTGCCCGCGGCTGGCGCACCGGAGAAAACCCGGCGCGATGGCGAGGCCACCTAGCCCACATGCTCCCACGACGGTCGAAGGTGGCGCGTGTCGTTCATCATGCCGCCCTGCCCTACGCGTCGATCGGCACCTTCATGGGCCGCCTTGCTGTCGCCACTGGCACTGGCGCCCTCACGGTCCGCTTTGCCGCCCTGACGGCCGCTAGGTCCGGCGAGGTGCGAGGGGCCAAATGGTCGGAAATCGACCTTCAGGCGAAGGTCTGGACAATCCCTGCCGAGCGGATGAAGGGTGCCCGGGAGCATCGCGTGCCACTGTCCACGCAGGCTCTTCAGGTGCTCGAGGAAGCGGCTAAACTGCGGACGTTTGGCAGCAAGACGGATCTGGTGTTCCCAGGAGCTCGTACGGGGCGTCCCTTGTCGGATGTAGCGATGAGCAAGGCCTACAGCCTCGCGGCGGACGGCGTGGGCACCGTGCACGGCCTGCGGTCGACGTTCCGCGACTGGGTGGGAGAGACCACGACCTACCCCGGCGACGTCGCGGAGGCAGCCCTCGCCCATCAGGTGCGGGACAAGGTGGAGGCCGCTTATCGGCGAGGTGATCTGTTCGAGAAGCGGCGGGGCCTTATGGAGGAGTGGGGAAGGTCAAGCTGCTGAGAAAGTCAGAAGCATGCATCGCCGAGTCGATAGCGATGATATTTCACGTCGAATACCATACCACAAGCGATCCAGAGCGATAGCGCTGGTAGGGGAAGCCCGGGGGCTGAGATGAAGCTAAAGTCGCCTCAACCTCAGCCCCAGCAACCATACGGAGAGGTACGTATGGCGCTCTTTCTGTGACTGAGGGGTTTTTATGCGACCTGTAGACCAATGTCAATAGCGATATTTCCGGCAGCCCCTTCTCACCTCAGCAGAAGCGGCGTTACATAGGCTCACCATTGCTTCGGATCAAAAATGGCAAACACAGTCAAACTACGTAAGGGCGCGAAAGTCGGTCAAGCAGCAGCAGAAGACGACGAAGACTTTTTGCGCTCATGCTTCTTCAATAACGGTAGCGTGGACAACCTGCTAGATGGGCAGTCTCGTCAATGCGTCCTCCTTGGGCGCACCGGAAGCGGAAAGTCGGCGTTAATCTCTGAGGTTTTGAGGAGGCACCCAGACAACACGATAACGATCATTCCAGAGCAGCTTGCATTGACTAACATTTCCAATTCGAACGTTTTAAGGTTTTTCGAGGCAGCCGGCGTGCATCTAGACGGCTTCTATGTGCTGTTATGGAAGCACATTTTCGCACTTGAGCTAATAAAAAAGCGCTACAGGATAATAGACGAGGCCGGTAAGCGGCGATTTTTCGGATTACTCGCCGACATCCAACAGCGTGACCGAAGCAAAACTATAGCTGTCGACTACCTCAACACTTGGCAAGATTCCTTCTGGCTTGATACTGAGCATCGTATCTCAGATTTAACAAAAAAAGTGGAGGGGAAGCTAGAGGGCTCTGCTGGTCTAAGGCATGGACCGGCAACGTTGAGCGCCTCAGGCGCCCGCACACTCACAGAAGAAGAAAGAGTGAATGTCGTCCAACATGGACAGCGAGCCGTGAGCGATATTCAAATTCGTGAGCTTTCAAAAGTCATGGATCTTTTGGCTGAAGATATTTTTCCACCATCCGGTCCACAATACTATATTTGTATTGACGGGCTTGATGACGATTGGGTGCAAGACGATATCAGGTTTAAGCTCCTTAAAGCATTATTGGAAACGATCAAGTCCTTCCGGCAGGTTCAGTCTGTAAAGATCATCGTAACGATGCGGACAGACCTTCTATATAGTTTGTACAACTCGATAACTAGCCCAGGCTTCCAAAGTGAGAAGTTTAGCGGGTATTATCTTCCGGTAAAGTGGACCAGAGCAGAATTAGCTGAAATGCTCAACTCGCGTGTAAACCACTTGTTTCAATACCAATACTCTGGACAGCATGTTGGTTTACATGATTTAATGCCTCTTTTGATTGGTCCAAAAACAAAGTCCTTGGATTATATACTAGAAAGGACGTTCTTCCGGCCACGAGAGGCTATAGCATTTCTGAATCGCTGCATTGAAAAAGCTGAAGGCGCGAGTGAGATTATCCCACGGACTATTAAGGACGCAGAATATCTCTATTCTGAAGACCGCGTTGTTGCTGTTTGCGATGAGTGGCGAAGGGAGTATCCAAACCTAAAAAAGATGTGTGGAATATTGCGTTTGATGTCTGACGGGGTCGAGGTTGCTCACTATCGCACCAAGAAACTTGAGGAATTTTGCTTAGAATTTCCAAGAGATACTGCTGGCGAAGAAATGCCTCTTTCTCGCCTTGCTGATGATGCGGCATGCGATGCCCAGCAAGCAGGTCTCCCATTTCTCCAGCTCATATTTTCTATTCTTTATAGATCTGGAATTGTAGGTTTAAAATTAGCGCCTACAACGACGAGGATCTATTCGTTTCATGACGGGGTTAACGTTGAGCCCGATCACATTTCGCTAACGACAAAGGTATATGTTCATAAGGCTTTCTGGATCACGTTCGGAATTCGAACATCCGAGTTTGACACTCGTCAAATCCAATAGGGGGTTCCCAAACTAACTTGTTTCCTCGAACTGCGTAGCAGTTCATTAAAATCTGCCCTCCGATGGGAGTGAGGCTTCCACAAACCCAACCTTCCGCGTCCGCCTCATGGAACGGTGTTGGGAAAAGCACGAGAGCCAGTGCGGCGCCTAGCCGAGAGAAGTTCAAGTTGCCTCCACCGGCAAATAGCCCTTCGCAGCCAGCCACTCACGCAAAATCCGGTCCGTCAGGTTTGAAACCGAGCGGCCGTCGGCAGCTGCGGCCTTCTCTAAGGCGGCTTTCACCTCGGCATCCAGCCTCATGCTTGTCGGAAGTGGCCGGACCATGACTACCTTTGCGCTACAAAATGCTTGACCGGGCCTTGCTCGGTAGCTCATGGTAGTCGTGTTGCACTACACGCGCAACAGAAAGCGGCCGGAGAGAGGGCTGGCACCCTCACACCCGGCCTGACCACCACCGCTCGCACAGGAGCAGGCAATGGCTACTCAAGACCTACCACGCCGCGGCGTGAACGCACGTGCTCACCCTCCCATCCTCACCCTCCCGCTGGGCGACCGGCGCCAAATAGAGCTCGCCATTGAGGCGCTGCTCGCCGTGCTGGACCAGCGCGACGGCGATCCCGATCTCGAATGCAACGGCGACCCCGAGGACCAGTCCGAGGATGAGGGCGCTCAGTGCGATGACGAGGGGTTCGGCAGATGACCCGCCCTTTCGTCTTCCCTCCGCGCGAGCCGATCATGGAGCAGCCGCCTCGTCGGCCGCGTCCCCCTCTAATCCTGATCCAGGGAGGCAAGCCATGAGCAGCACCCGCCGCGACCTCCTCGGCTCGGCCGGTTTCACCGCCCTGGCAGGGATTGCTGCTGTGACGCTGGCGGTGCCCAAGGCGTCGGCTGCTCAGACCGATGCCAGTCCGGTCGGGATCCCGCTGGCCGGGCGTTACACCGACCAGATCGCCGAGCTCGAGCGCCAATGGGCAACGCACGACGGGCACCCCGACGCCGAGCTGATCGCCCTCTGCGACCAGGTCATCGCCATCGAGGCCGAGTGGGCTGCCTCGGTGTCTATCTCGTCCGAGATGGATAGCCTTGATCCGGCCTATGCCGCCTACGACCGTCGCGAGCTCGCGCTGATCGATGCCAAGTATCCTCTGATCGATCAGATCAACGAAATGCCGACTCACACCCCCGCCGGCTTCCGGGCCAGGGCACGAGTGATCCTCAGTGCCGACTACGGCGAGTTGGAGCGGCACGACAATCACCATGGGATGCTGCTGGCACTGCTCCAAGGCCTGATGGCGGAGGTTGACCATGTCTGACCAACCCGACACCAGCATCCCCGATGAACTGAAAGCGGCTCACGCGATCACCGCATTCGCGACGAACCGGCTGGTCCAGCAGCTCGGACACGTTCAGGCAGCCCTGCAGTTCATCACCCTGCAGGCGGGGGAGAACCTTCGCCCGACACAGGAGCAGGCCGCGCTCCTGGCTCAAGGTCTCGGCTGGGTAAGCGGGGTGCTGGATGCCGCGGTCGGAGAGTTCTTTGCGGACCTCGAAGATCAGCAATCGGCAGCTTCCGACGTGACCGAGCGGGGCTGATGTGAACGAGGCGGCTGAGGACCCCGTGCAGGTCGCGCTGATCGCTATCCGCGCGGCGGTCGATCGTCTTATTCAAGACGTGCGCGTGCCTATCGATGTCGACAATGAGGACCTTGCCCGCGCGCGCCTGGTTGCTCAGCGACGCGCGCGTGCCAATGACATCATCGTGCAGGGGAAACTCGAATCCCTAGCCTCGTTTGCTAGCCAGCCAGACGTCCCAGTTCCGCCCCAGTTTATTGGGGCGGGGCAGAAGACCGCCACGGAGGAACTCCAACAGTTGGCAGCTAGCTCCTGCCTTTTAGCTGACCGCCTGGAGGCCTTGCACCGCCCCTCAATCAAAGCGCTCGGACAAGTAGGGGTCACGCGGAGTGCGTGGCATTCGCCCAATCAGCTCCGACAGCTCGCTTACCTGGCCGCGGCAGCGAGTGGCGCGGCTGTTGGCGACCATGAGCCCGGGCGGCTCCCGATGTACAAGACCGTCGCATGCGCGAGGCTCGCCAGGTCAATCTTTCAGGACATCACGAACCAAGATCCGGACGTTTCCGGCGGGAGTGATGGGCTGCAGAAGTTCGCAACCGCCTGTTTAAAGCAACTCCGGGTGAAAGGTTCGATCAAGGCAGCCCTTGCCGCTGCCGAGAAACCCCTCAAGCCGGAGGGGTTAAAATGACGGCCGCCCCGACGCTCTGCATGTGCTGCCACTGTGTCTCCACACGCAACGCTACAGGGGGACACACCATGCAGGTTCTAGATCGCATCCCGGTCAAGGTGCCGATGGTTCAAGCGCCGACCACGTTTGGCGTATCGCGCAGCGCCGTCTATCGCGCCGCAGCGGCCGGTCACATCAAGCTCTCGAAGCTGGGCAAGACGACGCTGGTCGATACCGCCAGCATGCTCGCGTTTCTCGACGGGCTTCCAAGCATCACGCCGAAGCAGGCCGCCTAACGAAGAAACCCGCCCCGGAGACCGGAGCGGGCTGCACATCTTCCAAACGCCGTCGCAGGTCGGAAGATATGCAGACCGATGGCCCGGGGCAAGTCGAAAGTTGCCCAACGTGCACATAAATATCGACCACCGACCGCAGCGCCAGACGTGCGTCCTGTTGCTGCCCGAAATGCCAAATCACGACGGCGAACCACGCGCCGCTTTGGCCCTCCCGAACCGGAGACCCGTGATCTTCTGCAACTTGTCGGCAGCGCTTGCTGCGCTACGCGTGGAGCGTGGCGCATGAACCGCCAGCAGCGACAGGAATGGGCTCGTGGGATGAGGGCCGTGCAGGCCGATTCTTGCGGCGCGATCGCGCTCTTCATCATCCGGCCGCCCGAACTACCCGACCTGATCGCAGCTGCTCCGTTTCACCAGCAAGCGGCGCGAATAGCGTCTCTGACGGTGCAAGTGATTGTGAGCGTATACGAAACACCCGCTGCCGATCCGGCCTGCTGCATGTCGTGTTGTCGGCCTGTCGTATCGGAGGACGCATTCTCGGTTGTGCTTGGGGTGCCGCATCGAGCCGATCCGCACAAAGCGGTCGCCTCGGTCATGTGCGCGGACTGCGCGACCGACCTGGACGAGATCCAGGCCAAGGCAATCGCCTCGCTCAAGGCACTTTGGCCCGAGATCCGGCCGATCCGGATCAGCAACCAGGCGGGGCACGCATGATCGGAGCGCCTGAACTGGCCGGTCGGTTAGGCCTACGCAAGACCAACCGAGACTGGCGCGGCGACTGCCCGGCCTGCGGCTATCATGCCTCGTTCATTGTGCGTCAGGGTCGGCACGGCGGTGCGCTGGTGCGGTGTGTATCGTGTGAGGACCGGGAGAGCATCGGCGCCGCCTTGGATCGCGTCACGGCCGGGGAGTGGATCAAGTCGGACCGGCAGGAGCCCGAGACGGACATAGAGGCCCGGGCGCGCAAGATGGAGCGTGCGCGGGTGCTATGGGCAGGCGCAGGGGCGGTCCCTGGCACACCGGCCGAGCTCTACCTCTGGAACCGCTGCCTGGGCTTCCTGAGCGGGTGTAGCCGCTTACGCTACCGCGAGGACGTGTCGCACCCGGAGGGTGGCAGGCACCCGGCAATGATCGGGCTGGTGACCAACGCCGACGATCAGCCGATCGCGGTGCATCGAACCTATCTTGATCGGGCCACAGGGCGGAAGGCAGGGCTCGAACCTGCCAAGGCCAGCCTGGGGCCGGTGTGGGGTGGGGCGATCCGGCTGTCGGTTCAGGGCAGGCGATCTGACCTCGTGGATAATATACACGAAGTAGAAAGGCCGGCAGGAACCGTTGATAATATACACAGCTCCTCGCCTCTCATCATAGCCGAGGGCATCGAGACCGCAGCGTCCGCCGGTCTTATGGAAGACGCCCCCGCCTGGGCCGCGATCAGCGCCGGCAACTTGGCGTCGGGGCTGATCCTGCCAGCCGAGGCCCGTTGGGTGATCGTCGCCGCTGATCCGGACCCGCCTGGGATTCGCGCTGCCGAACAGGCAGCAACCCGGTGGCGGCGAGAGGGTCGGCGGGTTGAGATCATCCGGCCGCATGGCACTGGCGACTTCAACGATATGCTGATGCGCGAGGGCGGCCATGGATAATGAGCCGCCGCCCTGGGGTCTTCGTAACCCGTTCGATGCCGAGGTTTTCGTTGACGATGCTGTGCGTAAGGCGGTCGCCGACGCCGCCGATCGGACGCGGGAACGCAGCAGGCAGGACCAGGTGGCGCAATCTGCGCCACCTCGCCCCTTCTTCTCCTACGCAAGCGACGACTGGGCCGAGACTGACATAGAGCCCCGACCATGGTTGGCGCAGGGCTACCTGATGCGCCGCACGCTGTCGCTCCTGGTCGGTCCTGGCGCGTCGGGCAAGTCGTCGATCCTGGTGGCATGGACCATCGCCCTGGCGCTCGGGAGACCCTTCCACCGGATGAAGCCGGTCGGCGCTTGCAGGGTGATGGTGCTCAATACCGAAGATGACGACGACGAACAGCGGCGGCGATTCTCGGCCGCCCTTCGGAGCATAGGCGCGTGCCCCGCGGACCTAGCCGGCAAGGTGCTACGGATCAGCACCAAGAAGGACGCACCACTGTTCGGCCGAATTGAGGACGGCACGATTGGCGCGCTGCCGGCCTTCGGTGAGATGCTGCTGGAGGCAATCAGATTTCGGGCTGACGTGCTCATCCTAGACCCTCTGATCAGTTTGCATGTCGAGGACGAGAACAATAACGAGGCCATGCGCGGCGTGGTCGCTCGCCTGCTCGAAGCAGCCCGCGACAACAATCTGGCCATCATGGTCGCGCACCATACCAAGAAGGGCATCCTAACCCCGGGCAATATCGATGACGGCCGCGGCGCATCGGCGGTCAAGGATCTGGTGCGCATCGGCATGACTTTGACCGTGATGACCGAGGACGAGGCTAAGGCGTTCGGGCTGCCGGTCGACAAACGCAATACCTTCTTCCGTGTCGACGATGGCAAGATGAACTACGCTGCGATCCAGACAGCCGAGTGGTTCGAGCGGCAAGTGCATTGCCTGGACAATGGCGATTGGGTGGCCGCTGCTATCCCCTGGTCGCCCCCGGTCGACGTCGTCACGCCGGTCATGCGCGACGCCGTAGCTGCTGGCCTGGCACTCGGAACCGGCGACGGTCCCTATTCACCAAAACTCGACAGATCGCCGCGGTCCTTCAAGGCGCTCTGCGTGTCGGTCGGGATCACCACGCAGCCGGGGCAGAAGCTGCTGCTTGAGGAGCTGCTGGCGACCGGCGGCTATGTTGCCCGGCCCTTCAAGCGACCGAGAACGTCGGTCCGCGCGATCGGCATCCAGACCCCGGACGGGAGCCCGAAATCTGCCAACTGGATCGACGATGAGACCGACCGGAGTGGCGACGAATGATCCATGAATCTTCCATGGGTAATCCATGGGTATCCATGGTCATGGATGCAGTTGGTTGCCTTAAGGGAAAACCCATCCATGGATGGGTGTTTTCCCCCTCAGGCAACCATGGGAAATCCATGGGTGGAAAAAGCAGTTTCGAGCGCAGGTTGAGACTCTCCGACGCCCCGACTGGACGGGACGAATAAGCCACCCTCTCTATCCGACTGGTCCTTCGCCCCACTTGTGGGGGACATTGCCGGTCGGTGTGAGCAACGCCAGTCTCGTAAAAGAAGAGGCCAAGGGTGGCATCCAGTTACAGCGCGAGGAGCAGACTATGCGGGGTTGGTGGTTCTGGGTCAGCACCGCAGTCCTGGTGATCGGCCTCCTTGTCGCTGGGTGGCTCGTCCTGGGTGCGATGGCGAACATCATCATGGGCAGAAGTTAGCCTCAGACGAAAACGATCCGACGCCCGCGATGCTTCCGTTCGGGCCCTCGCGCCTCGCCCTGGCTGCCCTGTCCGAAATCGAGCGATTGCGGACACCCTCTAGCGACATGTCCATAATATAGCTTGCTGGTTTTCGGACATGCTGATATTTAGGGACACCAGTTTCGGACAGGTGCTCAGATGTCGAGAGTGTTTGCCTACGTGCGAGTTTCAACGGTCGGACAGACCACGGAGAACCAGATCCAGGAGATCGCTGCAGCCGGGTTCGCGATCAGCCCAAGGCGCATAGTCTCAGAGACTGTTTCTGGAAGCGCCGCGCTCGAACAGCGCCCTGGCTTCGCACAGCTTGTCGACCGGCTTGAACCGGACGACGTGCTGGTCGTGACGAAGATGGATCGCCTGGGCCGAAACGCTATCGACGTAGCACAGACGGTCGACCGACTGGCCGGCCTAGGCGTCCGCGTGCATTGCCTGGCGCTCGGCGGCATGGATCTGACCAGCCCGGCCGGGCGCATGACGATGTCGGTCATCAACTCGGTAGCGCAGTTCGAACGCGATCTGCTGATCGAGCGGACGCATGCAGGATTGATCAGAGCGAAGGCTGCGGGCGCCACCTTAGGCCGCCCGGTAGCTCTTGACCCGACCAAGCGTGCCGCCGCTCTGGCGATGCTTGAGGCCGGTGCCAGCGTCTCGGCAATAGCCCGCGACCTGGGGACCAGCCGGCAGACGGTCATGCGAGTTCGCGACGCTCCGACCTAGCCCCGAGCCGTTCGGGCACTAAATCGTGATCTGCGTGTCTCAAGGTGCCTAGTCGATCCCCGGTGTTTCAGGCCGGGCAATGCTGATCCTGCTTACTGCAAAAGCTGATTCCCTCAGCCCCCGCCTGTCATTAGACCGCTATTAGATGCGGTTCTTAGCTCATCCAACCGCCGACGATATGTCGGCAGTATCGAGCTAGGTCAGGACAGGAAACACATGCAGAAGCGCGGACGAAGGGTCGGTGCCTACTCCTCCCCAGACGCGCTCGCGAGGCTCGACAATCGCAGCCGAGAAGGCCGGATCATGGCGCAGGTGCGCGCGGATCTGACAACGCATCTGGGCGGAAAGCCGTCCGCAACGCAGCGGGCGATGATCGATCGGGCCGCGTGGCTCACCCTGCACATGGCCCTGATCGATGCCAAGATCGGCACAACGGGCAGCCTGACCGATCACGACAGCCGGACCTACCTGGCGTGGTCGAATACCCTGACCAGGACGATGCGCTCCCTCGGTCTGCACGGCGCCGCCCCCGCAATCGAGACCCTGGACGACATCCGCCGCCGGCACGCGACGGCAGCCGAATGAACGTCCTGCAGGCCATGGACGACCCGACCATGTTCGGGCCGCACTTCCAGGGCGAGAGCTGGGATGCTTGGCGTGCCTTCCTAGCCGCCCTGCATGGCCTACCGATGACCGAGACGCAGTTCGCCACCTACCAGCACCACACGGGCCGCCAGGACGTGCCTGCGCAGGCCTTCGGAGAAGCTGCCTGCGCGGTCGGCAGGCGTGGAGGCAAGAGCCGGGTGCTTGCCCTCTTGGGCACAGTCCTGGCGACCCAGCGTGATTACCGCTCCTATCTCGCGCCTGGTGAGATCGCGACCGTGGCGATCCTGTCCGTCGACAAGCGGTCCGCGCGAACGATCTTCCGCTACGTGAAGGGGATGCTTGATGCGGTCCCTGCCCTCAAGCGAGAGATCACCAAGGAGACAGACGAGGTGATCGAGCTCGGCGCCCAACGTGTCGCGATCGAGATCACCACGGCGTCATTTCGCGCGACGCGAGGGTACACCTATATCGCGGTCCTCGCGGACGAGGTGGCCTTCTGGCGATCGGACGAGTCGGCCAACCCCGACGAAGAGATCCTCGCCGCCATCCGCCCCGGCTTGGCTACCATACCCGGCTCAATGCTTTTGCTGGCCTCATCGCCGTATTCAAAGCGCGGCTCGCTCTACAAGGCCTACCGCCGACACTACGGCGAGAACAACGCGCGCGTCCTGTTCTGGAAAGCCAGCACCGCCGAGATGAACCCCCGGATCGATCCCGCGATCATTGCTGAAGCCTACGAGGATGATCCGATTAGCGCCGCGTCTGAGTATGGCGGCGAGTTCCGGAACGACATCGCGGCGTTTGTGGCGCGCGAGGTAGTCGAGGCCTGTGTGGAGCCGGGTTGTTTCGAGCGGCCGCCGGCTGGACACACGTATTTCGGCTTCACCGATCCGTCCGGTGGCTCGTCTGATTCCTTCACGCTCGCCATCGCGCACCGGGACACGGTTGCGGGTAAGGCGGTCCTCGATTGCATTCGGGAGATCAAGGCCCCCTTCTCGCCGGACGAAGCGACGCGGGAGATGGCCGAAACCCTGGTGCGCTATGGGCTGCGCTCTGTCACGGGCGATCGATATGCAGGCGAGTGGCCGCGCGAGCGGTTTCGGGTTCATGGCATCGCCTACGAGCTATCCGACAAGCCGAAGAGCGACCTCTATCGCGAGGCGTTGCCGATGCTGAATGCCGGCACGGTTGAGCTACTCGATCACCCTGTCCTCATCACGCAGCTCTGCAACCTTGAGCGGCGCACGGCGCGCGGTGGGAGGGACAGCATCGACCATCCGCCTGGGACCGGCCCCGGATCACGGGACGATGCCGCGAATGCGGTAGCCGGTGTGATCCGCATGGTCGACGTGACACAGGACGATGACTGGATCTGGGGCCGCGTTGCTGGCCTCTCCGACGAAGAGATCGCCCGAGACCGGGGCATCCGGGCGGCGCGCATGGGAGCCCTCTGAATGCAGCCGATGATGACGCGGATGATCCGCACGACCGACACGGCCGGCGCCGTGGTCGAGATGAGCGAGAAGGCGGCCGAGATTCTCCGACACCGGGCGCACTCGCACAGAACCGCGGACGCGGCCTGCTGCGACACTTGCGCGGGAAAGCAGCGAGCCAAGCCCAAGTTCGATCAGGCGAGGCTATGGTGAGCCGGGCGGCACTCCGCGACGCACACGGCATCCTTGCCGCTGCAATGGAAAAGACGAACGCGGCAGCCGAGACGGTGGCTCGCGCGCAGGCCGCGATGCAGTCAGACGAACGGCTGGCGGCCGAGGCCGGATCGATCGACGACAAGATCGCGCGGTATCGGACGGCGGAACTGCGGTCCGGAACCAAGCCCGGGGCTCTACCGGACCACATGATCGAGACTAAGCGTCGCTGCGACGAGGCGATCGCGACGGTTGCCGCCAGTCGGATTGCCCTTGCGACGCTGCGAGCCGAGCAGGAGGAGGCGGAGGCCGAAGAGGCAGCCGCACATGCTGCGGTGGCGGAAGCTGCGATTGCCGTGATCCGGGCGGAAAGCTCGGCTCTTGCCTACCGGCTGCGCGGCGCCACGGCATACCGCGATCGGCTGCTGCATGAACTGCTGGACCTGGCGCACCTATGGGTGCCGCTGCGCGAGCCGGTGCCTGATGGCTTCCATGCCGGCGCGATGCTCGAGACCAAGCCGATCGATCTGTCGCCCGATGCTGTCGCGACGCTGAACCCGCCACCGATGGCGATCCGCGTTCCCGACGCCTCCGGGTGGAACCTCTATCTCGCCGCCCTGCGCGCGGACCCCGAAGCCACGAAGGACGAAAAGCGATGAACGACTACAGCACGACTCTGTCCGGAACGCCGGTCCAGGTGGTGCCGGCCTGCACGGCGAGCGGGCGCAACCTGCTGATGCTGAGCGCGCCCGGCGCCGCGAATGCGTCAGGCGGCAGTGGTGATGTGATCTGGTCGTTCACGGTCACCGGCTCAGCACTGGTGCCAGGCGCGCCGGGGACGTTCCTGCTGCAGGGCGGCCAGACGGTGCAGTTCGGCGGCGGCCCTACCGCGCTAAACGCGGGGTTCGTTCCCCGCAATGCGGTCTGGGCGGTGGCAGCCCGGGGAAGCTCGGCGGCGATTACCGCGCTCGCGAACGACTTTGGTTGAGTAGGAAACGATGAGCGGCGTCCTCTCCGACATCGGCAGCATCCTGTTCAGCGCCAACCGGTCGATCGGGGGCATCATCCCCGACCTGGTTGTCCGAGAGCAGGGCAACGACGACCTGGAGATCACCCAGCACCCTGTCGAGACCGGCGCGGCAATCACTGACCACGCCTTCAAGCGCCCGGCCAGCCTCAGCCTGGAATACGGCTTCTCCAACAGCATCCTGTCCACGGTCTCGGCGCAGTCGCTGCTGAGCGGCACGCTGCCGAGCCTGAGCTTTGGCGCACAGCGTGCCCGCCAGGTCTATGAGCAGCTTCTGACGCTTCAGGAGTCCCGCACGCCGTTCCAGGTCGTGACCGGGAAACGCTTGTACAGCAACATGCTGCTCGAAAGCCTCGGTGTGATGACCGACGCCAGCAGCGAAAACATCCTGGCCGTGACGGCGACCTGCCGCGAGATCATCATCGTCAGCACCCAGACCACCACTGTTGCGGCACCGATGTCGCAGCAGGCCATGCCGGCGACTACGGCCGGGACGACGGACATGGGACAGGTGCAGCCGGTGGCCGTTTCTACCAGCGTAGTGCGGTCGTTTGCGAATCTTCTCGGGTTTACAAAGCCGTGATGGGTCAATCGCCGCAACGGGCACTCAAACCATGAAAGCGAGATGAGCGGTGGAAAATACGAATGTAGACCAAGGCCCGACAAGCCTCGACAACATCACCCGCATCAACGCCGCGCTGCAGATCGGCCCGATCTGCCTTGCTTATGAGCGACAGATGCAGGAGCTGCGGAATCATCTCGCTCTGGCTGTCGCGCGTGCCGAGCGGGCGGAGGCCAGCCTTGCTGCTGCGAGCGCTCCTTGAGCGACGAAAACATCACGGTCGTTGGGCACAGGCATCGCAGCAATAACCAGTTCATTCGGGCTGCGTCGCTGATCGTCGGCAACGCGTCCGGGCAGGGGCTGGACCTTTCACAGCTACGTCTGCAGTTCAACGTCCGGCACGCATCCGTGCAGACGCCCAAGGTACTTGAGGCCCGGATCTACAACGTCTCGCGCCAGACGGCTGCCAGTGTTCAGAAGGAATACACGCGGGTCATTCTGTCGGCCGGCTATCAAGGCAACATCGGCAAGCTGTTTGACGGTCAGATCCGGCAAATCCGGTTCGGCCGCGAGAACCCGACCGACACGTATCTGGAGATCATCGCGGCCGACGGGGACCAGGCCTACAGCCAGGGCTTAATCAGCCAGACACTGGCGGCCGGGCATGGGGCCTCGGATGTTTACCGTGAGCTTGTGAACGCTGGGTCCGGTTATGGTCTGACCACTGGAACCCCTCCGCCGAATTCGGGATCTGCTGTCCGCCCAAAAGTCATGTTCGGCCCGATCCGGGATCATGCCCGTGTGCTCGCGACAAGCACCGGCACATCGTTCCAGATCACGGACGGTGCACTGAACTATGCGCTGCTTCAGACCGCGCAGGGGCAGTCCACCCAGGTCCAGGCCGTCGTCCTGTCGCCCAGCACCGGACTGATCGGGATACCGAAGCAGACGATTGACGGGGTCGAGGCGACGTGTCTGCTAAACTCGCGGCTAAAGCCTGACGGTTACGTGACGATCGACACGGGGCTCATTAATCAGAAGCAGGTCGAGGTAAGCTACAGCGCGGTCCAGGGCGGTAACCTGGTCGACAATGGCAGTCAGTCGAACGTGGCCGGCATCTCGCCCTCGGGCACCTATCGGATCGTCTACGTGGACCATATCGGGGACACGCGCGCGAGCGATTGGTATTCAACCGTCGCGTGCTACGCCGACGATGGAAATGCGAAGATGAGCGATGCGAACCGCACGGCGGTGCCGTGAGACTGGTATCGCTCTCCTACAAGACGCGGCCTTATGATTTGAGAAAGCGCCCGTATGGGTCGTGCCATTGGATATATATTGTCATCTTCGGACGCATACCGTCGGAGTAATCAGCGTGAAGCGCCCGAACAGGCATATGCTCGATTCGCTCAACCGTAAATTTTTCGTCGTTTTCGCCTGACTCATCAGGTAGCAGAACAATGTCACCCGGAGCGGGGAGAGCAGAAAAATCCATCTCACCTAGGTATCTATCGTCTGTTGTCCGCCTATTGCGGAGCTCGACCAAAAAACATCTCACGCCAGTCATTTCCGATAATTCTTACGCGTAAGGAAGCCGCGCTCGGAAAGCTTCACAAGTTCGTCCACCAAGTTTTCAGCCGGCAGCAAGTTATTGTCTACGAGTCGGCCGACCTCAAAAAGCTGCCCGCGTTGGATCTGATCGTCCGCATCCAGGAAGCCGTCCCTCGAAAAATTTTCCATGAGCAAGCGCAAGCTGGTCGTTGTGTTGTAGAAAGACGCAACGCGTTTTGCCGTGTTGGGAGGGAGTAATCCAAGCTTCGAAGCGAGCGCATCGAAGACAGGGTGCCCCTCCGGTAGCTTTGAGAAGCCAGAGAGCCTTCTCCGCCGATCAGACCTTCCCAGGTCGGCGATCATTTTCATATTCAGAGCAATTTGGGCGCCGCGATAGGGCTCGATATAGGCACCGATCTCCCCTGCCAAAGCTCCGGCCAGGCCTCGGCGTTCCTGGTCGCGCTGCCATAGGTCGGACACCACTTTCCCAACAATAGCCAGTATGGCCGTCAAAAGGGCGGTGGTGAGTGCGAGCACGCATTGATCCTGGACGGGAGGACATCTGAGAGCGAGCAGGACGCGTCATTAGGCCTGCAGCGACGTTTGCTGGAACGTATGCTAACGAAGCTTGCGGCTTGTAACCCTTTGATTTTAGGAAGGCTTTGGCGGAGGGGATGAGATTCGAACTCACGGTACGGGTTTACCCCGTACAACGGTTTAGCAAACCGCCGCCTTCAGCCACTCGGCCACCCCTCCGCCGAAGAGCGTGCTCATCACACGGCGTTTGCCCGGACTGTCTACGGCCTCGGTCCGCTCCCGTCAATCATCCCGCAGCTTCTGGGCGAGCCGCTCGTTGATCAGCGCCGGGTTACCCTTGCCGCGCATCGCCTTCATCGTCTGCCCGACGAAGAACACGAACAGCTTCTCCTTGCCCGCCCGATATTCGGCCAGCTTGTCGGCATTCTCCTCCAGGACCTTCGCGATCGCCGCGTCGATCGCCCCGCTATCGACCACCTGCCGCAACCCGTCGCGCTCGATGATCGTCCCCGGCGCGTCACCCGTCTCCACCATGGCCTGGAACACGTCCTTGGCGAGGCGCCCGTTGATCGTCCCGTCCGCCATAAAATCCAGCAGGGCGCCAAGATTTTTTGCCGTGACCGGCGTGTCCGCGATGGTGCGTCCGGTCCGGTTCAAGGCGGCGAACAGCTCGCCGATCACCCAGTTAGCGGCCAGCCGCGCATCCCGTCCCGCTGCCACATCCTCGTAGAAGGCGGCCGTCGCCTGTTCGGCGACCAGGACCGACGCGTCATAGTCGGGGATGCCATACGCGGCGACGAACCGTGCCCGCTTGGCGTCAGGCAGTTCCGGCAGCGCGGCACGGAGCCCGGCCACCCAGGATTCCTCCAGGACCAGCGGCAGCAGATCCGGGTCAGGGAAGTAGCGGTAGTCGTGCGCATCCTCCTTGGTGCGCATCGACCGCGTCTCGCCGCGATGCGGGTCGAACAGCCGGGTTTCCTGGTCGACGGACCCGCCGCCTTCCCAGACGGCGATCTGCCGGCGGGCTTCGGCCTCCACCGCCTGGCTGACGAACCGGATCGAGTTGACGTTCTTGATCTCGCACCGGGTCCGGAACGGCTCACCGGCTTTCCTGACCGAGACATTGACGTCGGCACGCATGGAGCCCTCCTCCATGTTGCCGTCACAGGTCCCCAGATAGCGCAGGATCGTCCGCAGCTTGCGCACATAGGCGCCCGCTTCCTCCGGGCTGCGCATGTCCGGCTCGCTCACGATCTCCATCAACGCCACCCCGGCGCGATTCAAGTCGATATGCGAGCGGGTCGGGTCCTGGTCGTGCAGGGACTTGCCGGCATCCTGCTCGAGATGCAGCCGCGTCACCCCGATCTCGCGCCGGCTCCCGTCCGACAGCTCGATCTCGATCTTGCCCGCACCCACGATCGGGTGCGCGAACTGGCTGATCTGGTACCCCGCCGGCAGGTCCGCGTAGAAATAGTTCTTCCGGTCGAACCGGCTGACCAGGTTCACCTGCGCATCCAGCCCGAGCCCGGTCCGGACCGCCTGCGCGACGCATACCTCGTTGATGACGGGCAGCATTCCCGGGAACGCCGCATCCACCAGGCTCACCTGCGCGTTCGGCTCGCCGCCATAGGTCGCGGAGGCGCCAGAGAACAGCTTGGCCCGGCTGACCACCTGCGCATGCACCTCGAGCCCGATGACCAGCTCCCACGGCCCGGTCTTGCCCTCGATCACATAGCTCATGGCATCACCCCCGCGCGCAGCGTCGGCAGATGCGTGAACGCCGCCGCCTTCTCCAGCGCCGAACCCAGCGCGAACAGCCCTTCCTCGTCGAAGGACCGGCCGAGCAGCTGCAGGCCGAGCGGCAGCCCGTTCGCATCCAGCCCCACCGGCACCGAGATCCCCGGCACCCCTGCCATGCTCGCCGGAACCGTGAAGATGTCGTTCAGATACATCGTCACCGGGTCGTCCATCCTGTCGCCCTGGGCGAACGCCGCCGATGGCGCCGTCGGTGTCAGCAGCGCATCGACCTTGCCGAACGCCTCGTCGAAATCACGCGCCAGCAAGCGCCTGACGCGCTGCGCCTTCAGGTAGTAGGCGTCGTAGTAGCCCGAGGAAAGCACGTAGGTGCCGATCAGGATGCGCCGCTTGACCTCGTCGCCGAACCCGGCGGCGCGCGAACGCTCATAGAGCGCGTCCAGACTGTCGGCCTCGACCCGTTCGCCGAACCGCACCCCGTCATACCGCGCCAGGTTGGACGAGCATTCCGCCGGCGCAACTATATAGTACGTGGCCAGCCCGTATTTCGTATGCGGCAACGAGACGTCGACGATCTCGCAGCCGGCGTCCGACAGCCAGTCGATCCCCTGCTGCCACAGGCTCTCGATCGCCGCCGACATCCCCGGCGCCCGGTATTCCGCCGGAATGCCGACCCGGATCCCCTTCAGGCTCCGGCCGATCGCGGCGCGATAATCCGGCACCGGCCGGTCGACGCTGGTGCTGTCCTTCGGATCGAACCCGGCCATCGAGCGCAGCAGGATGGCGCAATCCTCGACGGTTCGCGCCATCGGCCCGGCCTGGTCGAGCGAGCTGGCAAACGCCACCGTGCCCCAGCGGCTGCACCGCCCATAGGTCGGCTTGATCCCGACGATGCCGCAGAACGACGCAGGCTGGCGGATCGAGCCGCCGGTGTCGGTGCCGGTCGCACCGAGCGCCAGCCGCGCCGCCACCGCCGACGCCGAACCGCCCGACGAGCCGCCTGGGACCAGCGCCGCCGGATCGCCCCGGCGTTGCCAGGGATTCTCCACCGCGCCGAACGCCGAGGTCATGTTCGACGACCCCATCGCGAACTCGTCGAGATTGGTCTTGCCGAGGAACACCGCGCCGTCGCGCTTCATCTGCGCCGTGACCGTGCTTTCGTAGGGCGGCACGAAATTGCTCAGCATCCGGCTGGCCGCCGTCGTCCGCACGCCCTCGGTGCAGAACAGATCCTTGATCGCGACCGGCACGCCGCAAAGCGGCCCCGCCTCGCCCCTTGCCCGCGCCTGATCCGCGGCGCGCGCGCTGTCGAGCGCCTGCGCGCCGCTGACGGTGATGAACGCGTTCAGCCGCGGGTTGAGCTGCTCGATCGCCGATAGATGCGCCTGGGTCAGTTCGAGCGACGAGAACGCGCCCTGCTCCAGCCCGCTCAGCGCCTGGGCAAGCGTCTGCCCGGTCAGTTCCGCCACGCTGCTCATCACTCGACCACCTTGGGCACCGCGTAGAACGGACCGGCGCGTCCCGGCGCATTCGACAACACAATCTCCGTCGTATCGGTATCCGTGACCACGTCGCCACGCATCCGCAGCGACGCCTGACCGACGCCGCTGATCGGCTCCACCCCCTCGACATCGAGTTCCGACAGCTGCTCGATCCAGCCGATGATGTGCCCCAACTCGGCCTGGAGACGGACGATCTCCGACTCCTCGACACCAAGCCGCGCCAGCCTGGCAATACGTCGGATGGTCGCGGCATCAAGCGACATGGATCAGAGCTTTCGATCGTTGCTGGGATGGCGAAGGCGGAGCGGTCTGGCCGATCGTGCCGGCCAGGATCCCGCCGCCACGTTTTATCCTGGCCGCCCAGGCCCGGCCGGACCATAAACCCTGCCCATGTCCCTGTTCAACATGCCCGATCTCCGCGCCCGCCTGGCGCCGGACAGCCGCCTGATCGGCCTCGATCTCGGCAGCCGCACCATCGGCGTCGCGCTGTCCGACGTCTCGCTGCTGCTCGCATCGCCCTATGCGACGCTGCCGCGCGGCAAGCTTTCGAAGATGGCAGCGGAGATCGCGGCGATCGCCACCCGGGAGAGGATCGGCGGCCTGGTCGCCGGCCTGCCGCTCTCCCTCGATGGCAGCTTCGGACCGGCGGCACAGGCCGCGCGCGACTGGCTGCGGGACCTGTCCGACATGACAGGGCTGCCGGCAGCCCTGTGGGACGAACGCCTCTCGTCGAGTGCGGTCAACCGCATGCTGATCCAGGACCTCGACATGACCAGACGCCGGCGCAGCAAGGTAGTCGACAAGCTCGCCGCCACCTACATCCTGCAGGCAGCCCTGGATGCCAGCCGACCGCCAACGACAACCAACGATAACAGGGAGTTAGCGGATGGTGGGCGCGACAGGGATTGAACCTGTGACCCCTACCATGTCAAGGTAGTGCTACTACCGCTGAGCTACGCGCCCATCCGCCGGGGCGCTTATTATCCCTGGTCCCTCACTTCCGCAAGTCTCACCCGTCTTGTTTCTTCCGCGCCGCCTTGCCGCGCTGGTGACAAACCCCGCCGTGCGGCCGAGGATCGCCCATGAACACCAGCCTACAGACGCGCGACGCACCACGGACGGCGGCGAGCCGCGTGCGCGTCATCCGGCCGCTGCGTCAGACCGGCCCTCTGCTTGTCGCCTCGCCGCATTCCGGCCGCGACTACCCTTCCGAATTCATCTCCGCCTCGCGTCTTGATCCGCATGCGCTGCGTCAGAGCGAGGATTGCTATGTCGACGAACTGCTGGACGACGCCGCATCGATCGGCATCCCGCTGCTGCTGGCCGACTTCCCGCGCGCCTATTGCGACGTGAACCGGGAGCAGTGGGAACTCGACCCGACCATGTTCGTCGAGGCCCTGCCACCCTGGTGCAACACCCGCACCGCGCGCGTCGATGCCGGCTTCGGCACCATCGCGAAACTGGTCTCCTCCGGTCAGCCGATCTACGCCGACAAGCTCCGTTTCGCCGACGCCGAGGCGCGCATCCGCGCCTGCTGGCAGCCCTACCACGCCACCCTCGCCGACCTGCTCGAACAGACCCTGCTGACCTTCGGCCGGTCGGTGCTGCTCGATTTCCATTCCATGCCGAGCGAAGACCGGGCAGGGCTGCGCGACGAGCCCGATTTCGTCCTCGGCGATGCCTATGGCAGCACCTGCGACCCGCGCCTGACCAGGGCGGCGCAGGATTTCCTCGAGGCCAGGGGCTTCCGGGTGCGCCGTAACGACCCCTACGCCGGCGGCTACATCACCCGCCACTACGGCAGACCGCGCCTCGGACGCCATGCCTTACAGATCGAGATCGCGCGCCGGCTCTATCTCGACCAGCGCGACTATCGGAAGCTGCCGGCGTTCGCGCAGATCAAGGATCTGCTCTCCACGCTGCTCTCCGCCCTGAGCAGGGCCGCCGCCTCTCTGGCGCCCGGCTGAGCCGGGCCTCGATCGCGCCGGGCAAAAAAAAGGCGGTGCCGAAGCACCGCCAAGTTTAGGGAGGAAACGTCCAAGAAGCAGCGCGCAAAAGCAGCGCCGCTTCGAATGGTTTATCCCGATCGCGGGGCCGAGGTCAATAAGTTTTTGCATTGCACAAAATCGCGAGCAGCCGATCGGCCCCGCGGCCTTAACCGGCGGGTAACCAGCGACCGGCTACGCTCACCGGATGACCCGCCTGTCCCTCGCCCTCTTCCTGGTCCTGGCCTGGCTGCTGCCCTGCAACGGCCCGGCCCATGCCGATCCCGGGGACGGCCAGCTCTGCCAGGCCGCGACCGACCGCGCCGAACACCTGTCCGGCGTCCCGGACCAGTTGCTCGGCGCCATCAGCCGGGTCGAAAGCGGCCGCAACGATCCGGATTCCGGCAGCGTCCGCGCCTGGCCATGGACCATCAATGCACAGGGCATCGGCCATTTCTATCAGACCAAGAGCGAGGCCGTCGCCGCGGCCCGCGCCTTCCAGGCCGCCGGCATCCGCTCGATCGATGTCGGCTGCACCCAGATCAACCTGATGTTCCACCCACAGGGCTTCGCGTCGCTCGAGCAGGCGTTCGATCCCAGCGCCAATGCCGCTTTCGCCGCGCAGTTCCTGACCGACCTGTTCCACCAGACCGGAAGCTGGCCGCACGCCGCCGCCGCCTACCACTCGCAGACGCCGGACCTCGGCAGCGACTATCAGCGCAAGGTGCTCGACGTCTGGGCCCAGCCGGTCGACGAACCCGCGAGGCGCGCTTTCGCGCCGCACACGGCCGCGACCAGCATCGCCGCGTCGGAGGGAACGTCGGCGCCGTTCGCGAGCCGGCCGCTCGGCGGTTTCGGACACATCATCCGCACCGGACCGGTCACGGCGCCGTCGGTCGCCGGGATGGGCTTCGTCCCTGGCAGTCTCGCAGCCTACCGCGCCCGCCCGGTCGCGCTGATCTCGGCGCGGATGCCGCCATCTTGACGCGTCCGCCTGGTTCGCCTTTTTGAAACGCATTGGCGCGTGCCCCCGATGCACGCGACCCCGCAGGTCATGAGGTCAGGAACCATGAGCGATCACGCTGAAACCCAGCACACGGCGCCATCCGGCGAGGAGCGCCATGAATTCGGCGCCGAGGTCGGGCGGCTGCTCGATCTGGTCGTCCATGCCTTGTATTCGGAGCGGGAGATCTTCCTGCGCGAACTGGTCGCCAACGCCGCCGACGCCACCGACCGCCGGCGCTTCGAGGCGTTGACCGACCCCTCGAAAGCGTTGCCGGACGGCGCCAAGATCAGGATCCTCCCGGACAAGGAAGCCCGCCAGCTCACCATCACCGATGACGGCACGGGCATGAGCCGCGAGGAACTCGCCCGCAACCTCGGCACCATCGCCCGTTCCGGCACCCGCGCCTTCGGTCAGGACATCGCCAGGCTCGAGAACGCCAAGCCGGAGGAGCGGCCCAGCCTGATCGGCCAGTTCGGCGTCGGCTTCTATGCCGCCTTCATGGTCGCGGACCGGGTCGAGGTCACCTCGCGTCGCGTCGGTGAACAGGAAGCCTGGCGCTGGTCCTCGGAAGGCCAGGGCAGCTACACCCTCGCGCCGGCGACCCGCGACCAGCCGGGCACCGATATCGTCCTGCACATCAAGTCCGACGCCGACGAATTCCTCGAGCCATACCGGCTGGAGACGATCGTCCGCAAATGGGCCGACCACATCACCTGGCCCATCACCATCCAGCGCGACGGCAACGACGTCGCCGCCAACGAGGGCACCGCCCTCTGGCGCAAGTCGAAAAGCGAGGTGACGGAGGAGCAATATACCGAATTCTACCAGCATCTCGGGCACATGTTCGACAAGCCCTGGGCCACGCTGCATTGGCGCGCCGAAGGCACGCTCGAATTTTCGGCGCTGCTGTTCGTCCCCGGCATGCGGCCGTTCGAGCCGGTGGAATCGACCCGCGAGAGCCGGGTCCGTCTGCATGTCCGCCGCATGTTCATCACCGACGAGGCCGCCCTGCTGCCGCCATGGCTGCGGTTCGTCCAGGGCGTGGTCGATACCGAGGACCTGCCGCTCAACGTCTCGCGCGAGATGCTGCAGGCGACCCCGGTCCTTGCCCGCATCCGCAAGGCCGTGACCAACCGCGTGATCAGCGAGCTGCGCAGCAAGGCGAAGGACGCCGAGGCCTATGCCGCCTTCTCGGAGAATTTCGGCGCGGTGCTGAAGGAGGGCATCTGGGAGGATGCCGACCACCGCACCGAGGTCGCCGCCCTGTCGCGCTTCCGCTCCTCGTCGGAGACCGGCTGGGTCTCGCTCGCCGACTATGTCGGCCGCATGAAGCCGGGGCAGGAGGCGATCTATTTCCTGATCGGCGACAATCACGACGCGCTCGTCAGCAGCCCGCAGCTCGAGGGTTTCCAGGCCCGCGGCATCGAGGTGCTGCTGCTGTCCGACCAGGTCGACGCATTCTGGCCGGAACGCCTCGACCGTTTCGACGACAAGCCGCTGCGCAGCGTCACCCAGGGCTTCGCCGACCTGTCCTCGATCCCGCTCACCGACACCCCGAGCGGCGAAGCGGCCGATGTCGACGCCCTGCTGCCTGCCCTCAAGGAAGCACTCGGCGCCGCGGTCACCGAAGTACGCACCACCGACCGCCTGGTCGGCAGCGCGGTCGTGCTGGCGGCCTCGCAGTCCGGCCCGGACCTGCAGATGCAGCGGCTGATGCGCCGGAGCGGCCAGAAGCTCCCGGCCTCGGCGCCGATCCTGGAGGTCAATCCGCGCCATCCGCTGATCCGCGCCCTGTCCGCCCGCTTCGCCGCCGCGCAGCCCATCACCGACGCGGCGCTGACCTTGTTCGATCTCGCCCGGGTCCAGGATGGCGAGGCCCCCGCCGACCCGGCGGCGTTCGCCCGCCGCGTCGCCGAGGCGCTGGCCAGCG
>CAZZZI010000034.1:25220-27385 GCA_964658415.1 uncultured Sphingomonas sp.
CCCCTCCTCCGGCACGCCGGACTGACATGACCGGCCGGATGAAGCTCGACGCGGCGACCGACATGCTTGGCGTGATCGATGTGCAGCCGAGCTTCATGCCGGGCGGCGAGCTTCCCGTGCCGGACGGCGACGCCGTGGTCCCGGCCATCAACCACCTGTTGCGGACCCGGTTCGGGCACGCGTTCGCGACCCAGGACTGGCACCCCGCCGGACATTCCTCGTTCGCCAGCGTCCATCCCGGCCGCCGCCCGAACGACACCATCGCGATGCCCTACGGCCCGCAGCGGCTCTGGCCGGACCACGCGATCCAGGGCACGGCGAACGCCGCGCTGCATCCGGCACTCGACACCGCGCGCCTCGGGCTGATCCTCCGCAAGGGCGCCGACCCCGCCCTGGATAGCTATTCCGCGTTCCGGGAAAACGACCGCGCCACCGCCACCGGCCTGGCCGGCTGGCTGACCGCCCGCGGCGTACGGCGTCTGTTCCTCTGCGGCCTGGCCGGCGATTTCTGCGTCGCCTGGTCGGCCGAAGACGCCGCCGAGGCCGGCTTCGAGACCTTCATCATCGAGGATGCGACGCGCGCGATCGGCATCGACCTGCCGGGGGGCGGCAACAGCGCCGATCACGCCCGGACACGGCTGCTCTCACGCGGCGTCCGGTTCGTGAACACCACCGACCTGGCGCCCTTGAGCCGGCGATGATGCGCTGGGACCTCCTGCTCGACGATACCCGGCTCGGTGGCGAGCGCCGGAGCGAGCCGCGCGCGGTCTCGGCGCGGTCGGAGTTTCAGAAGGACCACGACCGGCTGATCTTCAGCGAGCCGTTCCGCAAGCTCGGCCGCAAGACCCAGGTCCATCCGCTGCCGCAGAACGACCGGGTGCATAACCGCCTCACCCACAGTCTCGAGGTCTCCTGCGTCGGCCGTTCGCTCGGCGAACTCGCCGGGAAGCGGCTGCACAGCGACGGCCTGCTCCCGCCCGGCGTGGTCGCGGCCGATGTCGCCGCCATCGTCCAGGCGGCCTGCCTGGCGCACGATATCGGCAACCCGCCATTCGGCCATGCCGGCGAATTCGCGATCCGCGACTGGTATGCCAAGCGCGATCCCGGCTTCTACGAGGGCATGCGGCAGCCCTGCATCCAGGATCTCAACACCTTCGAGGGCAACGCCCAGGGCTTTCGCCTGCTCACCAGCCTGGTCGACAGCGTCGGCCTGCGCCTGACCTATGCGACGCTCGGTAGCTTCATCAAGTATCCCTGGTCGTCGGTGCACGCGCCACGCTACAAGCCCGGAAAATTCAGCTATTTCGACTCCGAGCGCGACGTGTTCCAGACCATCGCCCGCTCGATGGGCCTGATCGAGATCGAGCACGGCGTGTATTGCCGCCATCCGCTGGTCTATCTGGTCGAGGCCGCCGACGACATCTGCTACGCCATCATCGACATCGAGGACGGCGTCGAGATGAATCTCCTCCATGCCACGGAGGTCGAACATCTGCTGCTATCGGCCACGCCGCCCGCCACCCAGACCGAATACAACCTCTACAAGATCGGCCGCACCGAGCGGCAGCGCATTCGCTGGCTGCGCGGCAGGGCGGTGGACGTGCTGATCGAGGATTGCGTGGCGAGCTTCTTCGCCAACCAGGCGGCCATCCTCGGCGGCAGCTTCGACTCCACGCTGGTAGAGAGCGGCAGCCCGAACATCGCCGCCGCGATCGGCGCCGCCAAGATCCTGGCCCAGGAAAAGATCTTCACCCACACCCGGAAGATTGAAATCGAGATCGGCGCCTACGCGGCGGTCGACACGCTGCTCGACGCCTGCTCCGACGCGGCCCGCGAACTGCTCGTCTCCGGCGCCGGCCCATCGCTGTCCTACCGGGCCTCGCGCATCCTCGGGCTGATGGGCGAACTGGCGCCCGCCGAATCGACCGCGCTGGAGGAGAGCTACCGCCGCATCAACGATTTCCTGTCCAGCCTGACCGACAACCGCGCCACCGAACTCGCACAGGTCATTCGCGGCCGCGGGTGAGGGTTTTTCCGGCCTTGCCGTCCGCCGGGAAACGCCATAGAACGCCGCCACGGCCAGGATGGGCGCGTAGCTCAGCGGTAGAGCATCGCCTTCACACGGCGGGGGTCACAGGTTCAATCCCTGTCGCGCCCACCATCCA
>CAZZZI010000035.1:0-2684 GCA_964658415.1 uncultured Sphingomonas sp.
GGAAGCAGGCCTCCGCTGTCAATGCCGCTCCCTTGGCCAGAAAGCCAAGGTGAGGCAGGAGAATGGAAAAGTCGAACCGCACGCTGACTCCCGATAGCGACTGAAACCGGTTTCATCGTGTCGCCAATTGTTTGCGGTGTCAAGGACCGCCGCCATGCTTCTTCTTCGGCGGGCTAAAAAGTGCGCATACGTCTCGGGCAACCTATCGCGGTCTCGAACGTTTGGGACCAAAGCGAAAAAGTGAGATCAAATGCCAACTTCCCCGACGAGTGACGAGATTGAAAGCCTGCTTAGCCGCTCCATGCTCGAGCAGTCCCGACAAGCAGCCCAAAAATACGTCGGGCAAGGCCGCTTCTGGCAAAAGCCTTACGCCGAGGCCAATCCACGCGGAGCCTCGTCGATAGCGTCCGTCTGGTTCACGGCCTACCCGGCGTCGGTGATTACAAAGGACGGCGACTCGGTGCTGAAAACGCTGGGCGACAGAAAGCTGTGGTCTTCATTGTCGTCTATCGGGGTGCGGGGCATCCATACAGGACCCATGAAGCGTGCCGGCGGGTGGCGGAACAATCAATATACGCCTTCCGTGGACGGAAACTTTGATCGGATCGGCTTCGAGATAGACCCCATCTTCGGGTCGTTGGAAGAGTTCGTGGCCATCAGCCGTGTTGCAGCGGCTTATAACGCTGTTGTCATCGATGATGTCGTGCCGGCACACACCGGCAAAGGGCCAGATTTCCGCTTGGCGGAAATGCATCACAGCGTCTTTCCTGGCCTGTATCATATGGTGCAAATTCCTTCGGATGACTGGTCGTTGCTTCCGGACGTCCCGGCCGACAAGGATTCGTTGAACCTTGACGTCAATACAGTCGATGTCCTGGCAGCCAAGGGCTACATCATTGGCCATCTGCAGCGGGTGATCTTTTTCGAGCCCGGCGTCAAAGAGACGGATTGGAGCGTAACGCCGCCTGTCGTCGGCGTCGACGGGGTGGAGCGACGGTGGGTCTACCTGCATTATTTCAAGGAAGGGCAACCGAGCCTGAACTGGCTGGACCCCTCATTTGCCGCGCAACAGATGATCGTCGGTGACGCGCTGCATTCCATCGATACGTTGGGCGCGCGCGGACTGCGACTGGATGCCAACGGCTTTCTCGGTGCAGAACGCAGAGCGGTCGGGACGGCGTGGTCGGAAGGCCATCCCCTGTCCGTGGTCGGAAATCAGCTGCTTGCCGGGATGATCAGAAAAGCGGGCGCTTTCTCGTTCCAGGAACTCAATCTCGCGGTTGACGATATTGCTGCGATGTCGAAAGGCGGCGCTGATCTCTCCTATGATTTCATCACCCGACCTGCCTACCAGCATGCCCTTTTGACGGGTGACACGGAATTCCTGCGCTTGATGCTGAAAACCGTCCATGAATTCGGCATCGATCCCGCCTCTCTCATTCACGCGCTTCAGAACCATGATGAACTGACCACCGAGCTCGTCCACTTCTGGACGCTGCACGCCAATGATATCTACTCCTTCCAAGGCACGACCTGGCAGGGCCGCACGCTGCGGACCCACATTCGCGAGACGATTTACGAAAGGCTGAGTGGTCCGCATGCGCGGTATAACCTGCGTTTCGTCACGAACGGCGTGTCGTGCACGACGGCCAGCATCATCGCTGCCGCGATAGGCATCGAGGATCTCGATGATATCCAGGCCGATCAGGTCGAGCTCATCAAAAAGGTGCATCTGCTGCTCGCCATGTTCAACGCGCTTCAGCCCGGCGTGTTTGCCTTGTCCGGCTGGGATCTGGTGGGTGCCCTCCCCCTGCGGGCAGAGCAGGTCGAGCATTTGATGAACGATGGTGATACGCGTTGGATTGGACGGGGTGCCTACGATCTGACCGGAGAGTCGGCCGAGCGTGAAGAATCCAATCTCGGCATGCCCAAGGCAAACTCGCTCTATGGATCGATCACGGAGCAGCTGGAAGACCCGACATCGTTCGCCTCGCAACTGAAGAAACTTCTTGCAGTCCGAGATGCCTACGGAATTGCCCACTCTCAGCAAATCGCCATCCCCGATGTCGTCGCTGCCGGCCTGCTCGTGATGGTGCACGAACTTCCCGACGAACGCGGGGTCCAGATCACTGCGCTCAATTTCAGCAATGAGGTCATTGAAGAGGTGATCACTCTCCAAAATGTTCGATCAGGCCCGGTCATCGATATGATCAACGAAACGGACGAAGGCGATCTGCAGGAAAATGGTGAACTCAAGATCCACCTGGAGCCCTATGAAGGCCTGTCGCTCCGCGTGATCGGCGCGTTGCCAACCCTCTAGGGAGACGTGCAGTGCTCGGAAGGATCGACTTTGATCGAAGCAGCGCTCGCTGCGGTTACGATCGATGTGGATGCGTTCATCATGCGGGATAACGATCTTACGCAAGCAGGCTGACGCGAAGGCGGGGCCGGGAAGTGCTCCCGCCAAGGCACTTGATTGGGCCTTGCGGGGGCCTGCGGAGAGGCCATCTCCGGAGGCCGCCAGCTTGCTCGTTATCCCAAGATGTCTCACTGGCCTGTCGATGCGATGTGCTGCGATGGCCTGTCGAGCCTTTAGCAGTGCAGTATTCCGTCGGCACATGTGACGCAATGCCCGCCGATTCTGAAGATGGATTTGGCTGAGACTTCCACGCTGATCTCGCCGT
>CAZZZI010000035.1:2784-27341 GCA_964658415.1 uncultured Sphingomonas sp.
GCGACGACGTCATGCATGCAGGAATCGTTCGACCAGTCGCGCCCACATCGCAGCGCCGGTTGTCAGGCTCTCATCGGCGAAATCATACCTGGAACTGTGCAGGATCGGGGAAGCGCGCCCGTTCCCGAGCCGCAGGAAACTGCCGGGCTTTTTCTCGAGGAAATAGGCGAAGTCCTCGCTTCCGGGGATGAGCGGGCAGGTCTTCACGTTGTCCGCACCGACGAGCTCCTCGGCCACCAGACGGGCGAAATCCGTCTCTGCCTCGGCGTTCACCACCGTCGGATAGAGCCGCTCGTAATCTATCTCTGCGGTGGCGCCATAGGCCTCGGCAGTCGACGACACCAGCTGCGAGATCCGCTTCTGCAACACGTCCCGGACGGCCGGATTGAACGATCTTACGCTGAGGACAAGCGTGGCGGTTTCCGGAATGACGTTGCTGGCGTTTCCGGCGTGGATCGAGCCGATGGTGACGACGGCCGTCTCGGTCGGATCGATATTGCGCGACACGACCGTTTGCAGGGAAACGCCGATGCTGCAGGCGACGATCACGGGGTCGATCGTCAGGTGCGGACGCGAAGCGTGTCCACCCTTGCCGGTGATGGTGATCGAAACCGTGTCGACTGCCGCCATCATCGGGCCGGAGCGAAGGAGAATTTCGCCTTCGGGAGCGCCCGGATGATTGTGCAAACCGAAAATCGCATCGAACGGAAAACGTTCGAAGAGACCGTCGGCGATCATGGCCTGCGCGCCGCTGTTCTTGCCCGCCTCCTCGGCCGGCTGGAAGATCAATGTCACGGTGCCGTCGAAGCGCCGCGTCCGCGCCAGATATTCGGCAGCCCCGAGAAGCATCACGGTGTGTCCGTCGTGTCCGCACGCGTGCATTTTCCCGGGCACCAGGCTGGCATGGGGCAGCCCCGTCTCTTCCTGTATCGGTAGGGCATCCATATCGGCGCGAATTGCGATGCCTTTGCTGCCCGATCCCGATGTCAGCCGTGCCACCACACCGTGACCGCCGACATTCTGGACCACCTCATATCCCCAGGCGAGCAGCTTTCCGGCAACCCAGCGGGCGGTCTCGACCTCGTCGAACGACAGTTCCGGATTGGCGTGAAGGTACCGGCGCATGGCGACCAGTTCTGGCTCCATGCCTGCAAAGTCCGAAATCTGGGCAAAGTGGTTTTGTTGATTGTGCATTGTGGTTCCGCTCTAGGTCCGTGATGCCGAGCATCGGCCGCTGGTTGCTTTCGAAAGATATTGGAGGCGATCGGAGGCACGCCGACATTCGCTGCGCCGTTTCGATCCGAATTCAGATAAAACGCGACAGAAACGCCTGTGTCCGGGGATGGCTGGGATTGCCGATCACATCTGCGGGCTTTCCCATTTCAACGATCTTGCCGCCGTCCATGAAGACAACGCGATCGGCAGCCTCCCGGGCAAACCCGATTTCGTGGGTGACCACGATCATGGTCAGCCCCTGCTTGGCCAGGTCGCGCATGGTGGTGAGCACTTCGCCGACCAGCTCGGGATCGAGGGCGGACGTCGGCTCGTCGAACAGCATCAGCTTCGGCTTGATTGCCAGTGCGCGCGCAATGGCGACCCGCTGTTGCTGCCCTCCGGAAAGCTGGCGCGGATAGTTGTGCGCCTTTGACGAAAGCCCGACCCGGTCCAGAAGGCGCATGGCGTTTTCCATCGCCGCGCTGCGGCTTTCCCCGTGGACGCCGACAGGCGCCTCGATGACGTTCTGCAAGGCCGTCATATGGGGATAGAGATTGAACTGCTGAAAGACCATTCCGATCTTCTGGCGCTGTCTGGCGATCGCGGCGTTGGACAGTTTTTCGAGCCTTTCGCCACGCAGCCGGTACCCGATCTGCTCGCCATCGACTTCGACAAATCCGCTGTCGATGGATTCCAGATGGTTGATGCAGCGCAGGAACGTCGATTTGCCCGATCCGGAAGGGCCGAGGATCACGACAACCTCACCGGCCGCGACATCGAGATCTATGCCGTCCAGCACCAGTAAAGGCCCGAAGGATTTGTGCAGGTTGCGCGATCTGACAATCGGCTGCTGGTCGATCTGTTTCGTCGTCAATGGCTTGCCTCCTGACCCATCGCGGGAACGGCGATCTTCGCATCCGCCGTCGCACGATTGTCGGTCCTGCGGTCGCTGCGGTTGTAGTATCGCTCAATGTAGCCTTGGCCGATGTTCAGCAGCGACGTGATGAAGAGATACCAGATCACCGCGACCATCAGCATCGGAATGATCTCGAAGGTGCGGTTGTAGATCGACTGCACGGAATAGAGCAGGTCCGCCATCGCGATGACGCTGACGAGCGACGTAGCCTTGATCATGCTGATGAGCTGGTTGCCGGTCGGCGGAACGATGGAGCGCATGGCCTGCGGTATCACGATCCGCCAGAGCGTCCTTGCCTTGGTCATGCCGAAGGCTTCCGCCGTCTCTGTCTGCCCGCGATCCACCGAGAGAAGGCCGCCGCGGATGATCTCGGCCATGTAGGCCGCTTCGTTCAATGCCAATCCGACGATTGCCGCCGTCATCGGCGTGATGACCGAATTGGTGTCCCAGCTCGCCAGCGTCGGACCAAAGGGGACGGCGATCGACAGCTGCGGGAACAGGGTCGAGAGATTGTACCAGAAGATGAGCTGGACCAGGAGCGGAGTGCCGCGGAAGAACCAGATGAACAGGTTCGCCAAGAGGCTCGCCAGCCTGTCGCTCGACATCCGCGCCACAGCCAGGAAAAGGCCGAGGATCACCCCCTGGACCATGGCCACCACCGTCAGGCCCAGACTGACATAGAGGCCACTGATGACAGTCGGATCGAAGAAATACCGGGCGACGATGGACCAGCCAAAACTCTCGTTGTTTGCAACGATCCAGGCGAATTGAACGGCCAGGAGGATAACAATCAGCCACAGTGCCAGGCGACCCGTTTGAAACGGCTTATGCGCCTTGGCGACATCGCGGAGCTCGTTCTCGCGCAGGGCCTGCGCTGCAATCTGATCGGGCACACTCATTTGGACGCCTGGCCTCCCAAATTGATGCCGGGCTGCTGGAGCATGTTGTTTTCAAGCCCCCATTTCTTCATGATGGCGGCATAGGTGCCGTCTTCCATCAGAGACTTGATGGCGTCATGCAGGACCGGTCCGAGGTCCGATCCCTTCGGAACGACGGCACCCTGATAGAGGGCTTCGAAGCCGTTCTTCTGGCCAACGCCGGCCAGCTCCAGTTGACCGGTTGCCTGGGCCACATAGTAAACCAACGGAGCCTGGGAAGAGAAGAATGCGTCGGCACGCTTCGAGCGGACGGAGAGGATGGAACTCGGCTGATCCGTGTAGGATTGAACTTCAAGGACTGCCTTTCCGTCCGCTACACATTTTTCCGCCTGCGTCTTGATCACCTTTTCAGCCGAGCCACCGGCCATGACCGCAATCCGATGGCCACAGGCGGTGTCGAGCGTGGTTATGCCTTTGGGGTTGCCCTTTTGGACAGCGAAGACGACGAACTCCTGAACCCAGTCGATGAAGTCGTTGGACTCCTCGCGGCTTTTGAAATCACCGATCGGGCCGATGCCAAGCTGATAGCGGCCCGAATTGACACCCGTCAGGAGCGCCGGAAGCCCGCCCACCGTCGCGTGTTCGATCTTGATGCCAAGCAGCTGACCGATCGCATCCGTCAAGTCGGCGCTGGCGCCGCTCAGCGCGGTACCCGTCACGATCTCATAGGGCGGGAACGAACCACTGTTCACCGAGACCAGTTTCCCCTCGTCGAGGATCTTCTTGGGCAGGCGCGCCTGCAGCTCCTTGTTGACGGTTATCTTAGCAGCCGCGCCGTCCTCGGCAAAAACCGGGCCGAGAAGCAGTGCGTGCAGTATGGCGGTCGAAAGAATGATCTTGATGGACATTGTCGTCCCCCTTTTTTTGTGGTTGGGCAGTCAGTTAAGCGGCGCTGTCACGCGACGTCGCAAGCGTCCCCGGTTTGGCGGGAAAAATGTCCGTCACGGAAAGCAGACGGGGCAAGATTTTCTGCTCGTAGAGCTCCTCCGCAAAGTCCCTGATCATCGCTTCGTTGGCGATGATGCCGCTGTCATTCCAGGTTGGGGCGAGGTCAGCCGAACAACGGCGCAGTTCGTCGATGATCCACGGCGTCGTGTCGGCATATTTCTCGCGCTTTTCCAGCCAGAGGCGCTTCGATTCGTCCAGCATCCGGCTGACTTCGTCGACAATCCACGGATGCTCTGAGACAAGTTCGGCTTTCAGGCCGATGAGATGCATTCCCGGAACATAGCCGACAGCCTTGAAGTATTCGACCTCGGCTGCCCGGTAGTCGTCGAGAACCGGGCGCAAGGGCGAATCCCGATCGAAGAATCCCTTGGGCATGAAAGGTGTAAAGACGGCATCCAGCTCTCCCGACTGGAGGAGCTCGACCATCGGCCGCTCTCCCGGCGCCGCTTCGATGCGCCCCGGCCGGCCGTAACCATCGAGACGATCGGTAACCGGATGCGCTTCCGTCAGCCGACCGGCATACCACATGGCATCCTCGATCCCGACGCCTTCGCGACGAACAGCCGCTCGTGTCCACACGGTTCCAGAATCACGCCAGCCCGTGACGCCGATATTTTTGCCGGCGAGATCGGCGAGGCTGCGCACGGAACTGTCTTTTGCGGTGATGATGCACCGATGCCTGAAGCCCCGCATGATAAAGTTGGGAATGCCGACTACCCTGTCGTCTCCCCTGGAGCGCTGCTCGCAAAAGCGACTGAAGGAGATCTCCGCGCCATCGAACTCGATCTGCGACACCAGCGTGCCGACGCGGTCGATCTCCAGCCTGAGATGGGGCGAGATGACGTCTCCGACGACGATCGGCGTGATGTAGTCCCAGTCTCGCAGGGAGAGGCGGATGGTAAGAGGCATTCCATGAACTCGCAAAAACTTCGATGGCTCACCCTAATTGTTTAGGTACATGCGGACAAATATTATTACGTTATTGAACATTTAAACAAGCCGGATGGATGGTCATGCGCAGTCGCAGGAGACCTGCTTTCGTGAAGATCGTTATTGACGGTCAAGGGCGTCGCCTCCTGCGCTGCCGCCTGCCGCCTGCCGCGTGGCGATTGCCACACCAAGCAGCAGAGCCGAAACTGCGTATTTCCACATGCGAGTTCCCCTTGCGTGTCGAAAGACTGACAGCGGCAGGCTATTTGCTTCCGTAGAGTGAAACAAATGATATTACGTTATTGAACATTCATTGGGGTTCGATTGTGCCTGAGGCGGATATTGTCAGTGCGACGTGGTTAGCGGCAAAAATCGGAGACCGTTCGACGCGAGGGATCGCCCTCGAAACGAGCGCTCTGATACGTGCAGGGGTACTTCCCGTTGGCACACGGCTTCCGCCGATAAGAGATATCGCATTCGAACTGCATGTCAGTCCCGCAACGATTTCGGAAGCGTGGAGTGAGTTGCGCCGGCTCAAGGTGATCGCCGGCCGAGGCCGAAACGGCACATGGGTGAGCGGCAATCGCTTCGTGGCGAAGCCCGAACGGCTGTCGACGCCTGGCGACTACGGTTCCAACGTGCTGGATCTGACGTTTTGCGTGCCCGATGTGCAGCTTCTCCCGCCGCTGTCCGAAGCAATGGCCTATTCGGCATCCCTCAGCAAGGTGAACAGCTACGAGCGCAGCCGGATCATTCCTGAGCTCCTGGACGCGGTGAAGGGGCGGTGGCCCTATGAGCCTGAAGCATTTCTCACGGTAAACGGCGGCTACAACGGCATATACACCGCCATGCACGCCTTGCTGTCGCCGGGCTCGACGGTTGCGATCGAGGATCCCACGGCTCTGAGGCTTCTCGATATTCTCGAGGATCTCGGGGTGAAGATTGTTCCCGTCGCCTGCGACGACGATGGCCCAACGCCGTCCTCATTGTCGGATGCGTTGAAAATGCGACCGGCTGCCTTCGTGTACCAACCGCGTCTGCATTCTGTCACCGGCAAGACAGTCAGTCCTTCAAGGCTGGCGGCGCTGGGGGACATACTCGCATCGTCTGAAGCGCTGATCATAGAGGACGATGGGCTGGGAGATATTTCAGATGCTCCGCCAATATCGCTTGGCGGCCGGTTTCCGGATCGCACCATCCATGTCATCTCCTATTCCAAGGCTCTCGGCCCCGACCTGCGGCTAGCCGTGCTGTCGAGTTCGGAACAGATTATCGATCAGCTTCAATCCTATCGGGCTTTCAGCGCAGGATGGACAAGCCGTCTGCTGCAAGGCACCACCGCCTGGCTGCTGGACAATCCCGAAACCTGGGAGGCGCTTGCAAGGACCCGGCAGGTTTATCAGCAGCGGCGCAATGGCCTTGCCAAGGCCTTGGCCGATCGTGGCATACCTGTCTCGGCAAGCGGTGGCCTGTGCCTATGGCTACCGGTCATCTCCGAACAATTTGCGATGGTGACACTCGCTGCCCGCAATATCGCGGTTGCCCCTGGCGGAAGGTTTTCACTGAAGCCGAACAACCACATCAGAGTGGCAACCAGCATTCTTTCCGACCGCTTCGAGGAAGTCGCCGACGCCATCGCGCTGGCCCGCGTTCCCTGATCCGGCCTGGCAGGGTCCAGCCTTGAGGCGCGACAAGACCTCGATGGACCCGGCCAAGCATCCGGGAGATCAACCGTCGACTTCGGCGATCATTTCGATCTCGACCGCGATACCCATCGGTAGCTCCGGGGCAGACAACGCAGTTCGTGCATGCCTCCCCCTCTCGCCGAAAATTTCGACGAGCAGGTCGGAAGCACCGTTGATGACGGCTGGTTGCCGATCATAGCCGGGCGCACTTCTGACCCATCCGTTCAGCTTCACGATTTTCATTATCCGATCCAGCGAGCCCAGCTCCGGACGGGCCACAGCGAGAATGTTCAATGCCGTCAGCCTTGCGGCGTCGTAGCCTTCCTGCTCGGTGAGCTCGTCCCCGATCTTGCCTCTGAAGACAGCGCGACCATCCACGATCGGCCCCTGCCCCGAGACCAAGAGCAGATTGCCGGTCTGGATGGCAGGCACATAATTGGCAACCGGGCTGGGTGGCGTCGGCAGTGAAAGCCCGAGTTCATGGATACGGCGATCGATCGAGGACATGGTTTTTCCATCCACTTCAGTAGGGTTGCGGCTACAGCCGTGCGGCTCCTCCCCTCGGCGTCAGACCCGAATTGCAACGCCGTCACGCTGCGGGTCTGCACCACCCGACCAATCGGTGCCATTGAAAACAAGTGCATGCGGCGCGCCGAATGCATAGCTCTGGATAGAGCGCACCAGGGGATAGCCCCACTGTTCCAACGCGTCGGTCACATATTCCGGAATCCGGTTCGAGACGTCGACGATATTGCTGGTGGCTGAAATCCGGGGTGCGGCAACCGCCTCGACAGCCGACATTCCGAAGTCGATGACGTTGAGTATGGATTGGAGAACCGCACCGGCGATATGAGCCCCTCCCGGAGCGCCAATGACGATGCGCGGCTCGCCGTCTTTGAAGATGATCGACGGCGTCATCGAACTGAACCTGCTCTTGCCCGGAGCGATCGATCCCGGTCGGCCCGGACGCGGGTCGAAGACGTTCATGCAACCATTGTACATGAATCCGAGGCCATCGGTGATAACGCCAGACGCCGTTCCCAGCGAATGCGTCATTGTGACGATGTTGCCATCCTTGTCGGCAACACAAACCTGCGTCGTATCCTTGGATTCCATCTGCTGAAGCCGCGTCACGTTGACCTTCTCGCCTCGTCTGGCGCGCTCCACCTGCTCCAGCGCGTAAGCCTTCGAGGTGAGCCTTTCGACAGGCACGTCGATGAACGCGGGGTCGCCGACGAAGGCTTCCTTGTCACGGGTTGCGAACTTCATGGCCTCGGCGAGGTATTTGAGGAACTCCGCCGAATTGTGGCCCATCGCGCGAAGATCGAGCGCTTCCAGAAAATTGAGCATCTGGATCAGGACCACCCCTGCTGCCGGAGGGTTGCTCGTGGCAATGCCGTGACCGCGATAATTGCCGATCAGTGGCGCTACATGTTTTGCGCTGACATCGGCAAGGTCCTTGCAGGTTACAAGCCCCCCATTCGCGGCCATATCTGCAGCAATCCGCTCGGCGATCTCACCTCTGTAGAAGATATCAGCGCCCTTGCTGCCGATGAGGTCCAGCGTGTTGGCGAGATCTTCGTTGACAATCGTCTCGCCCGGAGTTTTCAACGAACCGTCCGCGTTGAAATATATCTCACGCCCCGTGCGGGACAGCTTGAGTTTGTCGACCAGGTCGACCCGACCGAAATTGCGCTCCGGCTGCAGCCACATCGCGTGCATTTGCGGGCGAACACGGAAACCGCTTCTGGCCTGCACCGCCGCCGGGCGAACCAGATCCTTCCACTCCCAGGTGCCGAACGAAGATGCCGCGTCCTCGTATGCCCGCAAGCTGGCGGGAACGGCAATGGCGCCATATCCCGCATCGTTGATCTTGCCTTCCACCAGGAAGCCGAAGCCATCGCGTGTCTCACCGGTCACGATGTCTGCCCACATATCCGCGGTCGCCTTTGCTGGGCATGTCGCATGGAAATCCAGGCAGGTATGGATGCCCCTGCCGGGCAAGTAGACCTGCATGGTGCCGAAGCCCGCGATGCCAGCCATCTGGGGATCGACGACGCCCTGGACGAGTGCACAGGCAATCGCCGCGTCGACGGCATTCCCGCCCGCCATCAAGACCTTCGCTCCGGCCTCCGATGCTTCGCGTTGGGGCGCTACGATAATCCCGTTCATGACTGCCTCCAGCCTTAGATGCGAATTTGCGAGAGTGTCCTCAGATCGCCGATGCAGGCGAAGACGCGCTCTCAAAATTTGCTAGCAAGCTATTTAAGTTTATGAATTCGCACAAATATTATTGTGTTACTGAACATTTATAATGTCCCTGTTGATGTGCTGTGATTAAAACTGCGGTTGCTTCCCGAGGCCAATTGCCGGTCGCTGAACACCTGCTGCGGACAGTCGACGTTCCCATAGGCACCCTTCCGAACGAGTGCGTTGTCGCTGTGGCCCAGGCCAGCGCGAGGGAGCCGATGGTCGAGCGATGCAAAATGATTGCTCACTCAAAATCTGCTGCAATCGAGCCCGCGCACTCGCGCAAAGTTACCCATTCCTAATCCGCGCAAGTGCCGAGGATCGGCGTCATCAGCTTTATGTGGGCATCGACCCGTTCAAACACTTTTTCAGGAATAACGGCTCGTTCAGGCAGGTCCCACCAGAACTGGTTGACGCGCTCAACTGTATCGGTCACCGCCTTCATAACAGCAGCTTCCGGCAGTCGCGCACGATTAGCAAAGGCTTTCCATCGCTGGGCGTCCATTGCTTTGAAAGACCTCTCCCCTGCAAGCGACAGCGCCATGGCGTCCGCAGGAATATAGGGGACGGTCGAGAGCACGTCGTAGACGGGGGCGAGTGCCGGCTTGTCGCCATTGCCACGATAGATCAGCGACCAATTCTTGAGGTGCATGTCGCCATTGCCGGTAACCACAGCCAAAGCCAGTCGGCGGACGAATTCGAGGGCGGCCGATGAGGAAACGGCAACCCCAAGCGCCGCCGCGATATCGTGATAGGCGGCGCCTTCATATTTTCGAGAAGGATAGATCCCGAACACCTGAGCGAAATCTTCGATGTGGATGCGTTCACCATCCACGCCGCGATCGAAACGTTTGACGAGCAGGACTCTACCGTCGGACAGCGTTTTGAATTCCTCCGGGATATCCTCGAATTCCGATTGATCCACGAGTTCGCGTTCCGGCACGTCCATGCCGATCGCCTCGGCCAAAGCGAGATTTGCAAATTCGTTTTCCGAGACGCCCGGGAACGACATCGATGGAAACTTGGCGATATATGAGCCCTGCTCGTCCCCTAAGGGTATGGTCAGGCCGCCGCCCTTGCCTGTGTTCTTGATGACGGAAAGTTTCATCTGTACGCCCGCGAGTGAAAACCGGGTCTTCGATCTCTCCGTTCGCAGATCTTGCGTAAGCGCGAGAGACCCTTCGCTTGGGACAACCCGGACAGCCCCTGGCAGGTCCGAGCCGAGGGCCGCGAGCAGATCGAAATCATTTCCCGCGCGCACGCTCCCTGCATGGTGCTTCTCCATCGCGTCGCGCAGTTTATCTTCAGGAAGCAGGTTCGCAAAAAACGCCGGCAAAGCTCTTGCGACAGGCTTCGGATCCTTGCGCAAGCCTCCGTTTGCCGCGCGGAAAGACAGACTGAGCACTGGAAAGCCGCCAGTCTTTCGATAGCGATCCTCGAAGCTGAACGCATTGAAGTCGCCAGGTGTCCTGACGATCGTGCCGACCTTCAGGTCATTCAGCAGCACTTCAAGTGAGGATATGGCTCTCGGATCGAGAGGTGCCTCAGGCATTGGCGTCACCATCGGGCCTGACGACGAAAGCAGGAAGGTCATCTTCGTCGCCAGCCGGCTGCAACAAAGCATCGACCGCCGGAACCATGGCCTGCGGGATGAGCATCAGTTCCAGACCGAGCGCGCGACCAATGTTGATCAGCGTGGTCGTCCGAGCAGCGCTGCTTCCAGCTTCAATCTCGCGGTACCGCGGCCGCGATATGCCCGCCAAATCAGCAACCCGCTCTTGCGTGAGCCCCAATCCCTTGCGCGCCGCCTTTAACAGGCGACCTATTTCTACAAGCGCCTCTGATTCCGGCCTCATTGCGATACCTAAACAGTTCATTTCTGTTGATTTGATACGTCAACGTATCTTAAGCGGCAAAAGCCGTCAAATAGGAGACATTTATACGTATCATATAGAAAATAATGATCTGTTTATTATTCATTGCAAAGCTCGAATGAGCGGTCCCCGTGGTCGTTAGAAAACGAAGCACAAGCGTGCAACGCCCAAACGCTTCGTCATATCACCCCACCGCTACCGTTACACTTCGGCAACCCAATCAGGCATCGAATGCCAGTTGCACCTTCAGCGTCTGCTCCGGGTGCTTCTCAACGAGGTCGAAGGCCTTGCGGGCGTCGGCCGCGTCGAATGTTTGGGTGATCATGCCTTCATGTTTCAGCTTTCCCGTCTCGAGCCATTGCACGACCTCGGGGATGAAACGTCTGTTCAGTCGCGAACCGACAAGGCTCAGCTCTTTTCGAACGATCTCCTGTTGGCTGATATTGCAAGGCGCTGCCGAGAAGCCGAGAAGCCCGATGCGCCCGGCAGGTCCCGCGATGCGGCAGGCTTCATCGAGCAGGGCCGGTATACCTGCGCCATCGATGACGACCGACGGGCCAAGCCCCTCCATCTCCGATGCGACCTCCTCGGGAACCGATTTTTCTCGCGAATTGATGGTGACATCGGCACCAAACTCGCGGGCTCGCTCGAGGCGTTGGGGGTCGATATCGGCAATGATGCAGCGCGCACCGCGCATCTTGGCGACCTGAAGGACTGTGATACCGACCGTACCGGCGCCGTAGATCATCACGACGTCGTCAGCGCCGCAATCTGTACGCCACAGCACGTTCGCCGCCACCGCCAGCGGCTCGGCTAGCGCTGCAACATCAAACCCAAGCGAGGGAGAGATCTTGACGGCATTTTCCTGCGGAATGACCGCGACCGACCGGAACCCGCCGTCTCGGTGGACGCCTATGACCTGAAGTTTGGCGCAAACGTTCGAACGACCGATGAGGCATGGACGGCATTTGCCGCAGGATATCACCGGATCGGCAACCACATGATCGCCGACCGCAAGGTGAGACACGCCACGGCCGAGCGCCGTGATGACGCCTGAGAACTCGTGCCCGATGATGCGGGGATAGGTGACGAACGGATTGGAGCCGTGAAGGATGTGCATGTCGGAGCCGCAGATACCGGCCCTCATGACCTGGATAGCGATTTCCCCCTCGCCCGGCGGCATCGCCTCACGCCGATCGATGGCAAGCTTGTGGGGTTCCAGGACCGATATCGTGACCATGTTGTCTCCTCAGCTATAGTGTCTGGTGCCAGGCCTCCGCATGGGGCCTTCAAAGGGGTATCGCTCACACCGGTTGAATGGATTTCAGGTGCCGGTCGACGCTGGCTCGCCACGTGGCATCAGTCGCGAGCACAGGTGGAAAGAGCCCGGGGATATCGAAGAAAGCCGCCGAACCGTTATTGCTCAAGGCGCTCTCTTGCACCGCTTTTCGCAGTTCGTCCGCGCGCGGGTCATCGACATTTTCGGTTCGCTGAAGATAGGCGATCCATAGCGCCGTAGCATAGGCGAATGAGCCCGCATCCACTCCGGTTGCTATCGCTTCCGATGCCGGAGCAAAGATCCGCTGCGGCAATTTCTGGGTACCGTCCATGGCTATCTGCGCCGTGCGATGGGCGATGGCCGGGTTTTCAAAGCGGGCGATCAACTGATCCATGTATGCCTTGAGATCGATGCCGGGAACCGGATCGAGCGTCGGCAGCACGGCTTGCATGTGGCCACGGACGATTCGCCGATAATCAGCGACAGTCATGACGTCACGGACGTATTCCAGATTGTGTATCTGTCCGAGATAGGCGATGAGCGAATGCGAGCCGTTGAGGAGCCTGAGCTTCATCTTCTCATAAGGTTCGACAGCCTCTACGAAGAGGGCGCCACCCGCTTCCCAGGCCGGCCTGCCGCAGGCAAAGCTGTCTTCGATCACCCACTGCGTAAATGGCTCTGTTTCGAGAGCCAGCGCATCCGCTGCTCCGATCATGCCGGCCGCGCGTTCGCGGACTGCATCCGTTGCAGCAGGGACGATCCGATCCACCATGCTTGATGGAAAGCGGCCTTCCGTCTCGATCCAATTGCACAGCTCAGGCTCGCGGCGAGAGGCCATCTCGATCACCAGGCGGCGAACGACATGGCCATTGCCTGGTAGATTGTCGCAGCACAGCACCGTGAATGGCGCGTGGCCAAGCGCATGTCTTCGCGCCAGACCCTCGACGATGAAGCCTATTGCTCCCACGGGGTTATGCGGGTCTGACAGGTCGTGGGCCACTGCGGCATGAACGATATCGAGGCCACCGGTTTTGGGATCTATGCCGTAGGCTTTTTCGCTGACCGTCAACGTAACGATCTTGACGGCCGGGTCTGCAAGGTAGGAAAGGAGTGCTTCCCGATCCTCTGTGGCTGCGATCGCCCGGACCATTGAACCGACGATACGGGCACGATCTCCGAGACGGTCGCGCGTGATGACGCTGTGCAGGCAATCCTGCGCGCTCAGAGCATGGACGATATCTGTCGAGCGGAGGCTGGCTCCGACGATGCCCCAGTCACCGAACTCATGCGCAAGCGCGTCGTCCGTATAGACTGCTTGATGCGCCCGGTGAAATGCGCCGATGCCGAGGTGAACGATACCGGGTCTCAGCGCCGATCGGTTGTAGCCGGGTAACTGGATACCGTCCGGCATCGATGTCCGGGCATTCAGTTGCTGCATGATCAAGCCAGTCCGTAAGTCGTGTGCGACAAGGTCCGCTCGATACCGCGAAGCTCCGCCAACCCCTTGAGGCGGCCGATGGCCGGATATCCGGGCTGTGCGCCGCGCGTCAGATCGTCGAGGATTTCCTGCCCGTGGTCGGGACGCATGAAAATCTGGTGATCCGCGCGCCCCTCGGCCTTTCGGCGGTTTTCTTCAGACACGATGGCAGCGATGACGGCCACCATGTCGGTATTGCCCTCCAGATGCTCGTCTTCGAAGAACGAGCATGGCATGGTTTCATCTTCCCGCCGGACATTGCGCAGATGCACGAAGTGGATCCGCGGTGCGAGCCGCATGACCATCGCCGGAAGATCGTTGTCGGCGCGCACGCCGAGCGACCCTGTGCAGAAGGTCACGCCGTTGGCGAGGCTGTCGACGGCCTCAAGCACCTCGACGTAGTCCGCTTCGGTCGACAGGATGCGCGGCAATCCGAGCAGGGCCCATGGAGGATCGTCCCCGTGGGCGCAAAGCCGCATGCCGAGCTCCTCGGCAACCGGAACCACCTCCGACAGGAAGCTGATCAGGTTGGCGCGCAAGGTCTTGGCGTCAATGGATGCATAGCCTGAAAGTGCCTCGCGCAACTCGCCCAAGCTGTAGCCGTCGGAAGACCCTGGAAGGCCAGCTCCGATATTGCGGGACAGCGCTTCCTTTTTCTCATCGGACATGGACTGATATCGCTCCCTGGCCCGCGCGATCACATCAGGCGAATAGTCCGAAGCCGCCGCAGGCCGCTGAAGAACATGGATGTCAAACGCCACGAAGTCGATCAGGTCGAAGCGCATCGCGCGTGCGCCGCTCGGCGTTTCCCAACGAAGGTCGGTCCGCGTCCAGTCGAGGACCGGCATGAAATTGTAACAGACGGTGAAAATGCCGGCGCCTGCCAGGACGCGCAGCGTTTCCTTCCAGGCCTCGACATGGGCTTTCCAGTCGCCCGACATCGTCTTGATGCTTTCGGATATCGGAATGCTTTCCACGAGTTCCCATTCCAGACCACCGGCCCGGATCTCGCTTTGTCTTTTGGAGACGTCCTCGGCCGTCCATGCCGTTCCGGTCGGCACATGGTGAAGTGCGCTGACGATACCCTGAGCCCCCGCCTGCGCCGCGTCGCGAACACTGACCTTGTCGATGGGGCCGAACCAGCGCCATGTATGTCTCATTCCTTACCTCTCGTATTCATGTCTGCGTGCAAGGCACCCGAAGCGCCTCGATCGGGTGCCATTTCGGTTTCGACGAGTGCCACTGCTCTGGCTGGAGATCCGGAGCCGCCCGCGATCGGCAATGGCAGGGCCACCAGAAAACAGTAGGGCGGCAATTGTCCGAGATTGGCAAAATTCTCGCCGACCAGAATGTCTCCTCCGAGAAGGATATTGTGGGCGGGGAAATTCAAACTGCCATAGCAGTCGATCGAAAGGCAGTCCGAGCCGACGATGCGAACATTCCTCTCCTGCAGCAACTCGCAGGCATCCTGCGACAGGCCTGGCCAGTCCTTGAGAAAGCAATCCTGTTGCGAGGCATCATTCCAATAGCGGTCCCAACCGAAATGGAAAAACACCGCATCTCCGGCCTCGATCGGACCGTGGCGGTCCTCGAACTCCAGGATTCGATCGACGGTGACGGCTTCGCAAGGAGAACAATCCTGCGCGTCGATGGTCGCCATACGGCCGAAGAACTGCTCCAGGGAAATCTCTGCGATCGACTGGGCGTCCCTTATGAAATGCAGGGGCGCATCGAAATGCGTGCCGGAATGTTCGCTCAGGCAAAGCGAGTGGTTACAGGCGACATCGCCGTTATCGTAACTCTCGACCACCTCCTGACAGAATACCGGATGGGTTGGCCAGACCGGCATCCCCTCCTTCATGGGATGGGTCAAATCGATGAACCTGAAGCGATTTTCCCTGAAGAGGGCGGTGAAGTCGTCCATGTCAGGCAACCCGTGGTCGCGGCGCGATCGCCACGATGAGGATGATCAATGCACCGGTCAGCACGAAACGTACGCCTGCCTGCATCTGAAAGGTGTTCAGCATTGTCGCCATCAGATTGAAGAAGAGCGCCGCGCCCCAGATGCCGACAGCATTCGCCTGACCGCCCGCGACGCTGGTACCGCCAAGCACCACGACGGCAATCGATTCCAGAAGGTAGACATCACCCATGTTCAGCGCCGCGCCGCCGGAGAAGCCGGACAGCAGGAAGCCCGCGAGGCCGCCGGCAACGCCGCAAAGGCTGTAGGCGATGAGCCGGACACGCCCGGCCGATATGCCGGCCAGCCGCGCCGCCGGCTCGCTTTGGCCGACGGCCAGAAGACGACGACCCCAGATGCCGCGCGAAAGAACAAGCATGGTGATAACGGTCAGGAGCATTACGGCAAAGGGCATGAAGGGAATGCCTGCGACGCGCCATTGCGTGAAGGCAGACAACATGGCCGGCGGCTTCAGCGTCGCCTCGCCGCCCAGATTGAAGGCGAAGGATTGGAACACGAAACTCCACGCCAGCGTGGCGATGATCGGCGGCAGCCGCAGCAGCGTGATGGCGAAGAAATTGAGCATCCCCGCGACGGCGCCCACGGCAATGGCCGCAACCAATCCTGCCAGGATCATGCCGTCCTGCGCCTTCATCACGGTCATCGACACGTAGGCCGCTAGCGTCAGCACCGATGGTACGGACAGATCGATATTGCCGGGCCCCGATGCGATAACCAGCATCTGACCGGTTCCCACCAGCACACTAAAGGCGCCGAAGGCAAGAGCAGCTGTCAGGGTAGCCTCGGCGCTACCAAGGCCGGCATAGGCAGTGGTGGCGATCCACATCACCAGCGCGACGATGAAGCCGTACGTCCAGGGGGCAAGGGTAAAACGGGACATCATGATTTTTGCTCCGAGAGGAGGACACGCCCGGCCAGTACCAGAAACAGGATCCCGCCCTGGGCGCCGATCTGCCAGGCCGGTGGCACCTGGAGAAAGCTCAGCAGCGACCCGGCCAATGAAAGCGTCAGCGCACCGATCACCGTTCCAACTGGAGAGACAACACCACCGTTGAACGAGCCGCCGCCCAGAATGACCGCCCCGACGCCGAGCAGCGTATAGGCTGGCGCCACATTCGGATCGCCGGATGTGGTCAGGCCGGTCAACGTCACGCCGGCAAGGCAGGCAAGCACGCCGGCGGCCGCATAGACCATCACGCGGATGCGGGTCGTGGACCAGCCGGCCCTCTCGATGGAACGCGGATTGGCGCCCGCGCCCCGAAGGACCGCCCCGTAGGATGACCTCGTTATGATCAGGTGACCCACGGCCGCAGCGACGACAGCAAGAAGGATCGGCAAGGGAATGAATGGGGGGCGCCAGCTCATGAAGCCCGCCAGCCATGCCGGCGCCGAGCCGCCGGGCGATGGAAGCACGATGATCGCAGTACCGAGCCAGATAAACGACATGCCGAGTGTCACGATAATAGAGGGCAACTGGCGGATATGGATGAGCAGGCCGATGCCGGCATAGACGGCAATGGTCGCCAGATAGAGGAACACGGCCAGCAGTGGATGGGCATCCAGGTTCAGCGCGGTGATGCAGGTGATCAACCCGACGAAGGCCCCATTCGATAGATCGATATCACCGAGCATGATGATCAGCATCTGTGCCAGCGCCGCAAATACCAGCGGCGTCGCAAGCTTGAAAAGCAACGTAAAGCCGAAATAGCTCATCGCCGAAGGCCGTATGCAGAAGATGACGACAAGCATGAGGACAAGCGTTACGGCAGGCAGGCCAACCTGCAGAGCTGCCGAGAGCCATGCGGGACGGCCAGCGGCAGTGGTTCGGAGCGTCACGTCAGCCATTTGCGCCTCCAAACGAAGCTTCGAGGATACGGCCGTGATCAATGTCAGCGCCGTCAATCTCGTCGACCGCTCTGCCCTCGCGGAACACATAGAGCCGGTCGCAATTATTGAGTTCTTCCATCTCCGTCGTGTACCAGACGAAGGTTCGGCCCCGCTCGGCTTCGCTGCGGATCAATTGATACACCTCCTGCTTGGTACCGACATCGACGCCGCGCATGGGGTCATCCAGAAAAATGACGGCGGCGTCGGACGCCAGCGCCCGTGCGAAAAGCACCTTCTGTTGATTGCCGCCACTCAATGACAGGATCGGCGTATCGATGGATGGCGCCTTTACCTTGAGCCGCGCGGACCATTTTCCAGCCAGATCCCTTGCTCCGGCACTCGATACGAAACCATATCTCTGCAGGGCGTTAAGGCTGCGAATGGTAAGATTATCGGCGATCGACCACAGACCAAAAACACCTTCAAGCCCGCGATCCCCCGCGACATAGGCCGCGCGGATCTTGCCGCTCTTTTCGATCGCCGTGAAGATCGCACGCAACCTTTCTCGTTGCCCATGGCCGTCGAGACCGGCAAATCCGATGATCTCGCCGGCGGCGGCCTGGATCGGTCGCTCGGCGGCATCGATCCCTTCATGATCTATCTGTCGCTCACCGAAACTACGCGAATTTCGACCTTGCTTATGTGCGTGCGCCGCCTCGATGCTGCCCATCATCTCGACCAGATCGGAGCGCGACAGGCCTTTGGTGGGACGCTCGGCAACGATCTTGCCGTCGACCATGACGACAGCGCGATGGCAGACCGAGATGATCTCATTCAGCCTGTGCGTAATCAGTATACAGGCAATACCCCTTGAAGCCGCCTTGCGGATATAGGAGAGAAGCTGTTCGGTTGCCTGGTGCCCGAGAGACGATGTCGGCTCGTCGAGAATAACGCAGCGCACGGCGATATCTGTCTCGGTGAAGGCGCGGGCGATTTCGACCATCTGCCGCAACGCGATCGAAAGCTCCGAGATCTTTGCATTTGGATCAATGCCGTGGCCGGGAAATATCTCGTCCAATGTCTTTGCGATCAAATCTCGAGCCCGGCTGCGCCACCCGAAACCACGCAGCTGACGGTGGACGATGCGCGTATTTTCCGCAGCAGACAGGTTGGCGCAAAGCGACAACTCCTGAAATATGCAGCGCAGGCCCTTCGACTGGGCTTGTCCAGCGCTCCATATTTGAATTTCGTCTCCACCATAGCGGAAACTGCCTGCCGTGCGCTGGGCGGCGCCCGACAGGACGTTCATCAGCGTCGACTTGCCGGCGCCGTTGTGACCGACCAAACCAACCACCTCGCCGGAGCGAAGCTGGAAATCAACACCACCGAGTGCGTGAACGGCGCCGTAGCTTTTACGAACATCTCGAACATCGATCAGCATTTCCGCCGCATGCGCCGGCAAGGAGGTTGCAAGGTCATTCATCTGTCAATCTCACTTCGGTGCGGGAACAGCCGGAAGAGCAGTCTTGTTGACGTTGGCGTCGATAATCTTGGCCACGAGGTCCTGCGGGTAAGCCGCATTGACGACGCCGCCTTCCGGTACCGTCTTCAGCCATGCATCGAGATCCGGCTGATTGATCTGGAGCAACGGCACCTCGACGAATTTCGGCACCTTCTTGCCCGCGAGGATCTGCTGGGCAACCCAGAAAGCGACCTGGGAGACCGAAGGTGTCGCGCCGAGCGAGAACGTCTCGTAACCGGAAGCGTCGTGCTCCTGCTTCCAGAGCGCAAGCTCGTCCTGGCGATTGCCCATGATGATGATCGGCAGGTCCCGCTTGGCGGCCTTGAAGGCTTGCGCCGCGCCATAGCCGTCACCACCCTGCGTCAGGACTGCATCGACCTTTGGCAACGAAGGCAGAATGCCGGAGACTTCTTTCTGAGCAACCGTTGCGGTCCACTGGCCATAGACTTCGCCGACGCTCTTGTAATTCGGGTGCTCGGCCATGGCCTTGACCACACCATCGTGCAGACGCTTGTCGAAGCCATCGCCGGCCATGCCGCGGATTTCCAGGATATTCGTCGGCTTGTCGCCCTGCTTGCCCTTGATGAAATCAAGCTCGGCTTTCGCATAGGAGTTCAGATTGTAGTCGACGACGTAGGCGCAGGGTTCGGTGACGCCGCTGGCGAAAGCAACGACAACAATACCCGCGTCGCATGCATCCTTGATCGCGCCGTTGAGCGCCGTATCTGAGCCTGCAAGGACGATGATCGCATCGTAGCCCTGGAGAATGAGGTTCTGGATCTGGGACGCCTGCTCGGTGACGGAGTTGTTGGCGCTGACCACTGTCGTTTCAGCGATCTTGCCATCGGCCTTCGCCTTTGCGCCCATGTCCTGAAAGCTCTTGATCATCACCTGCCGGAATGAATTTCCGGCGTAGGAATTGCTGAATGCGATCTTCTTGCCGCTGGTATCCCCGGCGGCAACACCGTCCTCGGCGCGAACAGTCGCAGACATCGCTGTACCCGCCAGCATCGCAAGGCCAAGCACAGCGGCAGATCTTCTGTAGACGTTTCTCATCGGTACTATCTCCTCCAGCTTCCTGTTCAAAGGCCCGCTCCTGTCGTGACCTCGGGTCGGCGGCGGATCGTTCGACTGCAATTCGTCGCCTCGATAGCGATAGTCGCTGAAGCGGCATCTCTCGAAACAGCTGTCGACAGGTCCCCTCTGTCTCTCCCTGGCCCTAGGATATAATCTACCATGGTAGTATGTCAACGTCCGTGATAGACTGCTTCGTGCAGATATGCGAATTGCGGAGATGGCGACGACTATCGCCGACAAGGAGGCATGATGGCTGATAAACACCGTATCGAGGAAACTGCCGGCGCGAAGGGTGGGACGTCACCCGAAGTGCTGGAAGCGATCAATCTCCGACAGCCCATCGCTCCTCAGGTTTACGAGCGTCTTCGCCGCGCTATAACGACGCTTGCGGTGCTGCCTTCCGAGGCCCTGAGCGAAAAGGATCTTTCACTGCAGCTCGGCGTTAGTCGGACACCCGTGCGCGAGGCACTGATACGCCTTGCCGATGACGGTTTAATCGACATCTTGCCGCAACGCGGGAGTTTCGTGGCGCCGATCCGTATTCGCGATGTCGAGGAAGCCCAATTCATCCGAGAGTCGCTGGAAGTAGCGGTTGTCAAGCGCTTGGCTCATCAAAGATCCGCGCAGTTCATCATAGACATCAAGGCCAACCTTGGGCGCCAGGAACTGGCTGTTGCGGACGGCAACGGCGATCTATTCCTGGAACTCGACGAGGCTTTTCACCGCAGCTTCTGCGAGGAGGCAGGCCTGTCCAAGAGCTGGCGCGTTATCCAGACGGTAAAACTGCAGATGGACCGGGTCCGCTACTTGAGCCTTCCCGACCCCACCCATTTGAAGACGCTGCTGGCACAGCATTGGGAAATCGTCCATGCGATCGAACACGGCGAACCGGATCTGGCGAGCAGCGCTATGGCGGCCCACCTCCAGGAGGTGCTCCGTACGGCGCAACGACTGAGCATTCAGCGGGCAGAGCTTATTGAACGCTGACGACAGATCGGGCGCAGAGATCCATACCCAAAACGACCTGTTCTTCATGAGAAGTCACCCATTCCACAAACGTGTCGTCCGTCAGATAAAGAGGTATGCCACGCAATGTATTTCTTCGCTCGGAGCGCGTGGCTTTTGCAGTGCACCAACGCCCGAACACGCTGGCTTAGCCGTGCCCATCCAGTTCAGGCATGCGGCGGCAAGGCGGCGCCTGCGAGTTTCGTCTTGATCCAGTCGGCAATGCGATAGTATCGCAAAGTCAGCGGTGGTCCGTATTTCATATAGACAGGTGCCGCTGTCAGCGGTTCCAGCTTGAGCGAAAGATCGCGTGGCGGCACTCCTTTTGCCCAATCCGAGAGGATTCCGCCCAGCATGCTGCCGGTCGGCACGCCACGGCCCGAAAGGCCGGTCAGCGCCACCACGCCGGGTGCCAGATCGTAAAGCCGCGGGACGGTGCGGTATTGCATGTCGAGTTCGCCGAACCAGAAATACTCCCACCGGATCTCCTGCCTGATTTGCGGATGCAGCCATTTCAACCTGTCGCTCATGAACCTGCGGGTATACTCCATGTCTCGGCCACGCCGACCCATCGGGAACATCGACGCGACGATCCGGCCCTCGGAATTGTACTTGTAGACATAGATATCGCCGCGACCGTCGTGCACGGTGGTATTGCGTGGCAGGATCGAGCGGCGCTCTTCTTCCGATAGTGGCTGCGTCGCCGCGACAAAGACCTTCTGGATTCTGAAGGTGCGGTCGAGCTTCGGCCAGCCACCAACCGTATAGGCGCCGGTGGCGAAGATCACCTTGTCTGCAACAACTTTCCCCTTGGGCGTGCGGATGACCCAGGCGGTTCCGTCACGCTCGCAACCGGTCACCGGCGATTGCGTATGAACAGTTCCACCCTCCTGGAGGACAGCGCGGGCAAGGCCGCGCGCATAGCCGAGAGGGTTGAGGTGGCCTGCCTCCTCATGCAGCCAGCCGCCGTGAAATCGCGGGCTACCGGTGATCATCGCGACCTCATCCCTGTCCAGCGCACGGGTTTTCGCGCCGACGGCGTTGTAAGTGCGCACCTTCTCTTCGATTGTCTTCATCATGCCGGGATAGGCAGCACCCATGACATATCCGTGCTGCTGCCATTCGCACTGAATCTGATAGCGCTCGATCATGGCGGATACGCGGTCGTTGGCGCGGGTCTGTCTGGCGATCAGCCGTTCGGCCCAGGGCTGGCCAAGCATCCGGCGCAATTCCGGAAGGCTGTAGTGAGTGAACGTCGGCGTGCAATGGCCGGCGTTGCGACCCGAACCGCCAAAGCCGATCTCTTCCCTCTCGAGAAGCACCACGCTGATACCACTGCTCGCCAGGTCGAGCGCAGTGGTCAGCCCGGTGTAGCCCCCGCCAACGATGCAGACATCGGCTTTGACCGTGCCCTCCAACTCTTTCGTTTCGACCGAAGGCTTTGCGGTGTCGTACCACAAGGTCGTCTTGAACGGAGAAAACAGGGTCATGCCGCTAACACCTTCAGTTCGCATCGCTGCGCGCGTCAAGTGCGTCGCGCAGACCGTCGCCGATGAAGTTGAAGCTTGTCACCGCCAGCGTGATTGCCACGCCCGGTACGATCGCAAGCCACGGAGCACGATCGAGATATTGCTGCGCTCCGTTCAGCATATTACCCCAGCTCGGCAGCGGCGGCTGAATGCCGTAGCCGAGGAAACTGACATAGGCTTCGAGCAGGATGGCGCGCGCGACAGTCAGCGTGGCAGCGACGATGATCGGGCCGATGGCGTTCGGCAGGAGTTCGCGAAACATGATCCAGCGGTTGGAAAGGCCGAGCATCCGGGCCGCCAGCACGAAATCCCGTTCGCGCAACGAGCGCACCTCGGCTTCGACGATCCGGGCGATTTCCATCCAGCTGGTGACTGCGATGATGACGGTGATCATGAACGGGCTCGGCTTGATGAAGGCCGCCAGCGCCAGAAGCAGGAAGATACTGGGAAACGACAGGAAGGCATCGACGAACCGCATCAGCGCCGCACCGATACGTCCTCCGTAATAGCCGGCGCAGACACCGATGACGGTGCCGAAGATCGTGCTGAGCAGCATGGCGAAAAACCCGACGAGCAGCGAAATGCGCCCGGCCATGAACAGGCGGGCAGCGAGGTCGCGGCCAAGCGGGTCTGTTCCGAAGATGTGGTAACCGGTCAGCGGCGGGGCAAAACGGGCACGAAGATCGATATAGAGGTCGTTGAACGGCAGCAGATATGGACCGATGACGCAGGCAAGCGTCAGCAGCGTGATCATGACCAGACCGATCATCGCAAGCCTGTGGCGCGCAAACCGACGGAAGGTGCGGCTTTGCCACCAATGGGAATTGCTGGAGCCGGGTATGGAAGCGATTGCTGACATGATCTTTTTCCTAACTCAGCCGGATGCGTGGATCGACGAAGGCAACGAGGAGATCGGCGATCAGACTGCCGCACAGCACGAGGATCGCGGAAAACATCAGGAGACCCATGACGACCGGGTAGTCGTTGTATCCGAGACTATCCAGGAACAGCCGCCCCATGCCGGGCCATGTGAAGACCGTCTCGGTCACCAGAGCGCCGCCGAGAATGGTCGGTAGCTGCAGTCCTGCCAGGGTGATCATCGGCAGGAGTGCATTGCCGATCACATGTTTCATAAGGACCCGCCGCTCCGACAGTCCCTTGGCTTTTGCGGTGCGCACGAAATCCTGGTTGATGACATCGAGCGTTGCGGTGCGCATGTAGCGGCTCCAGACGGCGACGTTGACGAGCGCCAGAACCACGGTCGGCATGATCAGGTGGATGGCATAGTCACTGACCGAGCCGTTGCCGATCGTGTACATATTGCCCGCTGGCAGCCATCTTAGCTTGAGGGAAAACAGATAGATCGCAACAAGTCCGAACCAGAATGTCGGGATCGACAGGGCGACCATGGCACCCACTGTGGCGGAATAATCGAAGATCGAATAGCGCTTCGTCGCACCCTTGATGCCGACCCAGGTCCCGACCGCGATCGACAACACGGTCGATGAGCCCATCAGCAGCAAGGTCGCAAAGAGATGCCCGGTGATGATGCCCAGCACCGGCTGGCTGTCGCGATAGGAGCGGCCCCAGTCACCCTGCAGAAGATGCCAGAGCCAATCGAGATACTGGATCGGCAGCGGCCGGTTCAGGCCCATCTGCTCGGAAATACGGTCGAGCGTTTCCTTGGTCATCCCGGGGGTGAGCGCGTATTGCGACAACGGCCCTCCGGGCGCAAGATTGAGGACGGCGAAGCCGATCATCGACACCAGAACCAAAAGGATCAGGCTCTGCCATAAACGGCCCAGAAGATAGTGCAGCATCGCGGTCTCTCCGATGATTGCGGGACGCATAGTCCCGGACGTCGAATGCGCCTATCGCCCCCTCCAGCAAAAGAAGGGGGCGATAGGGATCGGCGTTAGGACGCCCAGTACCAGCTACCCGGGTTCCAGCTGTCGATGCGGACGTTGACGTTGTAGGCTATGCCCTCGGCGCCCTTCTTGTAGCCACGGACGGTGGCGTACTGGAAGACCGGCAGGTACGGCAGATCGGCGCGCATGATCTCCTGGATCTTCAGGTAAATCTTCTTGCGCTCTTCCGGCACGAA
>CAZZZI010000036.1:0-27117 GCA_964658415.1 uncultured Sphingomonas sp.
TTGTAGGAGAAGGACAGGCCGGTGAAGCGGACGCGGGCCGGGAAGGCGCGGACCATGACATAGGGGACGGCGCCGACCATGCCGACCGAGAGGCCCATGACGGCGTAGAGGACGAACATGACCGTCAGCGAGGTGGCGGCGTAGCTGTAGAAGGCGAAGGTGGCTGCGCCGAAGAACAGACTGGCGACGGTGAAGAATTTGCCTGAGCCGACGCGGTCGACGATGGCGCCGGCAGACGCCGTGCCGACGATCAGGAACAGGGTGCCGAATGAGGTCGCCGCCAGCGATTGCTGGGCGGTGTAGTGGTAGAGCTTCTGCAGGAAGGTTGCGGTCATCAGCGTGGTGACGACGATGCCGGCCGAAAGGATCCAGGTCAGCAGCATCGAGATGACGATGCCGCGCGGGTAATCGCGCAGCACCGCCTTTAGCGGCAGTTCCGAGATTAGCGCGCGGCTCGTCTTCATTTCCGAAAAGATCGGCGTTTCCTGCAGCCAGCGGCGCAGGTAGACGGCGATCAGGCCGAAGATGCCGCCGATGAGAAACGGGATGCGCCAGGCATAGGCGGAAACTTCGTCGGGGGTGAAGACGGTGTTGATGATGGTGGCGATCAGCGAGCCGAGCAGGATGCCGAGCGTCAGGCCGGAGCAGAGGAAGCCGCAGGCAAAGCCGACGCGGCGGAAGGGCACGTGCTCGGCGACGAATGTCCAGGCACCCGGCACCTCGCCGCCGATGGCGGCGCCCTGCAGGATGCGCAGGCAGACGAGCAGGATGGGGGCGGCAAGGCCGATCGAGGCATAGGTCGGCATGGCGGCCATGCCGAGCGTCGACAGCGCCATCAGCAGCAGCGAGAAGGCGAAGACGCGCTTGCGGCCGTAGAGGTCGCCGAAATGGGCAAGCACGATGCCGCCGATCGGGCGCACCAGATAGCCGGCGGCAAAGATGCCGAAGGTCTGGATCAGCACCAGCCAGTCGGGCATGTCGGGCGGGAAGAACAGCTTGCCGATGACGGTGGCGAAGAAGACGAAAATGATGAAATCGTAGAATTCCAGTGCGCCGCCGAGGGCTGCCAGCCCCAGCGTGCGAAAATCCTGTGAAGTCAGGCGGCGCGGCGCCCCCGTTGTCGTTGCAATAGGGGACATGGCAATCAACTCCGATGCAGTGTTCGTACCTCAACTTTGCAGGTTGCATGCGGGATTGGGGACTGCATTTCAAGCTGTTTTTATCGCCGCCGGATGTGCCTATTCGAGACGGGCGACAATCTGCCGGCAAGACATTGCTCCGAAAGGATTTGACAGCCGCCGTGATCGGGGTGGGATGCGATCGGGCAGTGGTGGCATCGAGGAACTGACAGCCATCGCGCGGTGCAGGACACAAGCGTCGTCATCGCAACCTGTGCCCCTAACGTCATCGCAGTGTGTGCCGTCAACGTCATTTCGGCCTATGCCCTCAACGTCATCCTCGGCCTTGTGCCGAGGATCTGCCGAGCCGACCCAATGAGCCGGGTCAGATGCTCGGGACAGGCCCGAGCATGACGAGTAACGGACGGGCGGCACCGATGGGCCGCCCGTCCTTCAACTACGCAGCAAATGTCATCAGGCGGGCGCGCTCGCTGAGGATGTGCTGGCAGGCGTTGGCGGCCTCGCGGCCCTTGATGACGAAATGCTCCTTGAAGAAGCCGAGATGGGCTTCGGTGTCCTGGAAGTGGTGGGGGGTGAGGACGACCGAGAGGACGGGGACACCAGTGTCGAGCTGGACGCGCATGAGGGCATCGAGCACGCTGCCGGCGACGAAGTCGTGGCGGTAGATGCCGCCATCCACCACGAAGGCGGCGGCGACCACGGCCGAGTAGCGGCCGGTGCGGGCCAGCGTCTGGACGTGCAGCGGGATTTCGAGGGCGCCCGGCACATCGAAGACCTCGATGCCGGCCGCGCCGCGATCGTCGTATTTGCTCCATTCGGCGGTGAAGCTGTCGATGCACTGGTCGACGATTTCGGCGTGCCAGCGGGCGCGGACGAGGGCGATCTTGCCTTTTTGAGGCAGTGTGGAGATTGTCATTGTTCTGTCTTGCCTTTCAAGGGTTTAAAAACATCCCTTGGGCGAACAGGCCCGACCACGAGACCTCTCGCGCGGAAAGGTCTTCGATCAGACTTGCTCTCTTCCATCCGGACTATGACCGTCGGCTCCGGCATCGCACCGGATCTGCTGACCCTTTCACCTCACGGCGAAAGGCGCTCGCGGGCTCCATTTTCTGCATTCGCGCAGATCCTGATACCGCCGGTGGGGATTTTCACCCCGCCCTGAGAACAGAGCCAATATGCCGCGCTGCAGCAGACAAATCAAAGCAAAAACGCCGGAAAATATCCGGCGTTTTGTGAACACTGTATCTTGACAGCGCGATCAGTCGGCGATGACCAGCAGGTCTTCGGCGGCAAAGCGCAGGGTCACGCGCTCGCCGACCGACGGCGGCATCTTGCCGGGGGCGTTGAACATGTCGAAGGAAATGGTGTTGCCGCCGACATTCATGCGGGTGCGGATGACCGAGCCGAGGAAGTGGGCGGAGGTGACGTCGCCCGTCAGCGCGGTATCGCCCTTGGCACCTTCCGACAGGGAGCCGGCTTCCGGGCGCAGCGCCAGCGAGATCATGTCGCCTGCCTTCCGCGCGTTGACCGACTGTTTCAGCGTCACGTCCTGGTCGCCGATGGAAATGCGGTTTGCGGCGGGGTCGATGACCTTGGCTTCGATCAGGTTCAGCGTGCCGACGAAGGAGGCGACGAAGCGGGTGGCCGGATGGTTGTAGATCTCGAACGGCGTGCCGATCTGGTCGGCGCGGCCGGCATTCATGACGACGATGCGGTCGGAGATCGACAGGGCTTCTTCCTGGTCGTGGGTGACGAAGACGGTGGTGATGCCGAGCTTCTGCTGGATCGCGCGGATTTCCTCGCGGAGCGAGACGCGGATCTTGGCGTCCAGTGCCGACAGCGGTTCGTCGAGCAGCAGCACCTGCGGCTTGACGGCAAGCGCGCGGGCCAGCGCCACGCGCTGCTGCTGGCCGCCCGACATCTGGTAGGGGTAGCGGTCGGAGAGGTGATCGAGGCGGATCAGCGCCAGCATCTCCTTGACCCGACTGGCGATCTCCGCCTTAGGGGCGCCGGCAACCTTCAGGCCGAAGGCGACGTTGTCGAAAACGGACATGTTCGGGAACAGCGCGTAGGCCTGGAACACCATGCCGATGTTGCGCTTGTTCGGCTTCAGGTCGCGCTGTTCCTTGCCGCCGATCATGATCGAGCCCGAGCTCGGGGTCTCGAAGCCGGCGATCATGCGCAGGACGGTGGTCTTGCCGCAGCCCGATGGCCCGAGGAACGAGACGAACTCGCCTTTCTCGATGCCCATGCTGAAATCCTTGACAACGGTGTTCGTGCCAAAAGTCTTGCTGACCGCATCGATCCTGAGGAAGCTCATGGCTCTACACTCCTTGCAGTTTTTGGTGACAGGCGCGGCAACCAGCGCTGTCCCGGTCTTTTCGTGGCGAATACTTGCATCAGCACCATGCAGAACCAGATGATTCCGAAGGACATGATGGCGAGTGCTGCCGGCTCATAGGCGCGGTCCTGGCCCGTCTGCACGAGGTAGGGGCCGAAGGCCGGCCGGTTCAGAAGGCTGGCCAGCACGAACTCGCCGAGTGAAATCGAGAATGTCAGGAAGGCGCCGGACATGATGGCGGACCGGATATTCGGGAAAATCACCTGGCCGATGGTGCGCAAGCGCGATGCGCCAAGACTTTCGGCGGCTTCCGTCAGCGTCTTGATGTCGATGGCGGCCATGCCGTTGTCGACGGCACGGAACATGTAGGGCAGCGACAGCACCACATAGCCGATGACCAGCAGCACGTTCGTTCCCGTTTCCGACATCGTCAGCGGCAGGAGCGAGTCCGAGCCGAACAGCCGGATATAGCCGAAGACCAGAACGACGGGCGGAATGATCAGCGGCATCAGCGAGATGAACTCGATGATCGGCCGGATCCTCGGCAGCTTCAGGCGGACCCAATAGGCCGTCGGGACGACGATCAATGAGCCTGCGACGATGGCGAGCAGCGATGCCGTCGCCGAGAAGCCGAGGGTGGCCAGAAATTTCTCGCTCGAGAACACCGAACGGTAGGCGGCGAAGCTCCACTGTCCCCGGAGCATCTGCAGCGAGAACTGGAAGGTGGCATAGAGCGGTATCAGGAAATAGGACGCTGCAACGATCACGATGAACGTCGAGACGAAGGGAAAACGCTTGGTCACTGGCGCCACCTCTCGGCCTTGTTGCGCAGCACGAGATAGAGCGTGTTGCTGATCCCCATGATGACGACCATGCCGACCGCCAGCGCGTAACCGAGGTTCGGATTGTAGAGCACGTTGCCCTGGATCTGCTGGTAGAGCACGATCGGCACGACGCCGAAGCTCGAGCCGGTCAGCGCGTAGACGGTGACGAGGGTGCCGAATGCGTTGGCGAACAGCAGCAGGAAGCAGCCGAGAATGGACGGCATGAGCACCGGCAGGGCAATCATCTGCCAGTATTGGCGGCGGTCCGCGCCGAGGATTTCGGCGGCCTCCTGCCATTCGGACTTCAGACCGTCCAGAGCGGGTGTGATGATCAGCAGCATCAATGGCAGCTGGAAATAGAGATAGGTGATGGCAAGGCCGGCAAACGAGAACAGGCTGAAGCCCGACCCATAGAGATTGAAGCCGAACACGTTGCGCAGGAACACGGTCACCAGACCCAGGCGGCCGAGCGTCGCGATGAAGGCGAAGGCCAGTGGAATGCCGGCAAAATTCGAGGCCACGCCGGAAAAGGTCATGAAGGCAGTGCGCACCCAGCGCGGCAGGCCGCCGAGCACGACGGCATAGCCGAGCAGGACGCCCGCCACGGCCCCGAGGGCTGCGGCAACCAGGCTGAGGCGAAGCGACAGCGAATAGGCCGAGACGATCGTCGGAGTGCCGAGAGCTATGAAGTTATCGAGGGTGAAGCCGCCGGATGCGTTTTCGAATGCGCCGGTGACGAGATAGAGGACCGGCGCGATGAGGAAAAACAGTGCGAACAGAAAGAACGGGGCGACGCCGAGCCAGTCCCAGTTGAAGGCACCGATCCGACGGGAGGTCGGCCCCTTCGAAGTCGTTTCCGTTGGCGATTTTGAGGCGACAGTCGCGACGCTCATGCACAACACCCCTGAAGCATTTCATGAAAAACGGATGCCGGCTGAGCCGGCATCCGCAGGAGATCATAGATCCGATTACTTGGCGCCCATTTCCTTGGCCCAATCGGAAGCGACGACAGCCTTGGCTGCAGACTGTTCCTCGAGGGTCGGGAAGATGGCCTTGGCATAGCCTTCGGCGGCCGGCATCTTGTCGAGCAGGGCCTGCGGAATGACCTTGCGGTTGGCCATGTCGGTGAAGCGGATCGGGTGGCAATAGCCCTTCAGCCAGCCGACCTGACCTTCGTCCGAATAGAGGTATTCCATCCAGAGCTTGGCAGCGTTCGGGTGCGGTGCGAAGGCGGAGATCGCCTGGACGTAGACGCCGGCGATGACGGCGTCGGACGGCACGATGACATCCATCGGCGGGTTGCCGGCGAGCTTGTCGCGCATGGCAAGGACGTTGTAGTCCCAGTCGAACAGGACCGGCGTGGTGCCCTGCGCCATGTTCTGCGCGTTGCCGTTGACCGGTACGAGGTTACCGCTTGCCTTGAGGTCCTTCATGAAGGCCGTGCCGAGCTTGGCCGCATCGGCGCCGCCCTTGCCGCCCTTGGCAGTGCCGGCTGCATAGACGGTCATCATCGAGCTATTGCCGGTGCGCGGATCGCCGGGCATGGCAACGGAATTGGCATATTTGGAAGCCGTCAGGTCGGCAAAGCTCTTCGGGCTTTCCTTGACGACGTCCTTGTTCACGCCGATGGCGAGAACGCCGTAATAATCGCCGTACCAGTAACCTTCGGAATCCTTGGCGCTGTCAGGGATCGAGTCCCAGGTGGAAACCTTGTAGGGCTGCAGCAGGCCGTCCTTCTTGGCGGACGGGCCGAACGAAAGGCCGACGTCGATCACGTCAGGCGCCTGCGGGCCCTTGTTGCCCTTGTTGGCCTTGATCGCTTCGACTTCATCGCCGGAACCGGCATTCGGGTTCAGTTCGTTGACGGTGAGACCGTACTTGGCCTTGAAGCCTTCGATGACGTCGCCGTATCCGCACCAGTCGTGGGGCAGGGCGATGGTCGTCAGCGAGCCTTCCTTCTTGGCGGCTGCGATGAGGTCGTCGCTCGGCGCGGCAGAGGCGATGGCGGTGGACGCCATGACGATTGCGGTGGAGAGCGAAAGGAGGCGATGAATATGTCTGGTCACTGTTGTTCTCCTTGATCTTCAGTGTCTGGCGAAGCTGTTAATGACATTGCATGAAGCTTGTGTGACGGAGATTTTACGCCCCGTTAGCCGGCAATCGATGCGTTTCTGGCATGTCCCTTGCAGTCTTGTCTTGATGGCATTTCCCCGGTTTCAGTGGAGGCGAAATTGCCAACCTCTTCCACCCCTCCTAGCCGATTTTACGGAAGAGCTTGGTTTGTTCGAAAAGGCCTTCCAGCGTTTTCATGCGCTCGCTGGTCTCATCCCAGGTCGAGTTCTGGACGGCCTCGATCAGCGCCTCGACGATGAACAGGGTGACGACCGACGAGTCCCAGGCGGATGGCGCTTCGATCTGGACGCGAAACGTGTGCTTGGCATGTTTCGCGGCTGGCGACGCCCACTGGTCGGTAAAGACGATGATCTCGGCACCGCGGCGACGGGCGGCGGCGGCAAGGCTCACCATCTCCACCTCGTAGCGCCTGATATCGAAGATGATGAGCAAGTCGCCGGGATTCATGTTCAGCACATATTGCGGCCAGGAGCTGGAGTTGTCGGACAGCAGCGTGGTGTTGGCGCGGATCACCTGCATATGGGTGAAGAAATACTCGGCCAGCGCCCCGGTGATGCGCCCGCCGACGAAATAGAGTTCCCGCCGGCTCTCCGAGAGCAGGGTGGCGACGCTGTCGAAGGTCGATGTGTCGAGGTCGGTCAGCGTCTGGCGCAGATTGGCGCTGATGGCATCGGCGAAGCGGTTGAGGATGTGGGTGCCCGGTGCGTTGCTGGCCCAGCGGCCGCGCTTGGTCAGCGGATTGGAGATCGTCGCCTCGACCTCCTGGTGCAGATGCGACTGGAATTCCGGATAACCCTTGAAGCCGAGCTTCTGCACCATGCGGGCGACTGTCGGGGTCGAGACGCGGGCGTTTTCGGCAACGGTGGTGATGCTGCCCAGGCCGGAAACCGGATAATTGTCGAGCAGGCTCTTGGCCAGCTGCTTTTCAGCCCGCGTCAGCCCGTCGAAATGGGCATGTATCACGTCCGACACGGTTTTAGACGCGTTGATCACTGGATTTTAGCTCCCCGGGACGGTCTTTGCCGGTCTCCATGACAACTTAAACAACGCTGTCACATATCGAGTCAATGTCTAATTTGAAGAGATATTTTCAGTTTCCGGTTGACACTCGCCCGGAGCTGAAGAATTCTTTTCTGTGAAGGTTTTGTTAAGCTTTGGGTGGGGACCCGCGATGCTGATGCCTCAGGCTGTGTTGAGCGAAACGGAAGGGGATTGCGTCGCCGTCGAGCGAGCCGATGGCCGCAGCCCCGTGCTTGTCATCTGCGAGCATGCGTCGCGCACGGTGCCGGCCCGGTTCGGCAATCTCGGCCTTTCCGAGGAGGCGCTGGGCAGCCACATCGCCTGGGATCCAGGGGCTCTGGCGGTTGCGAGAAGGCTATCCGCCAGTCTGGATGCGACGCTTGTCTTCCAGAGATTTTCGCGGCTGATCTACGATTGCAATCGTCCGCCGGAGGCGCCCGCCGCCATGCCGGCGTCGAGCGAGATCTACACCATTCCCGGAAACCAGCATCTCGACGCGGCGGAACGCCAGGCGCGCACGGAGGCGCTGTATCTGCCATTTCACCAGCGCATCCGCGATCTGATCCGCAACCGGGCGGCGCGCGGGCTCGCCAGCGTCATTGTCACAATTCACAGTTTCACGCCGGTTTATGACGGCAAGAGGCGCGACGTCGAGCTTGGCATTCTGCACGATGCGGATGACCGCCTTGCAAACCGCATGCTCGACCTCGCGGCCGGAGCGCCACTCTACAGAACCGAGCGCAACCAGCCATACGGTCCGGCCGACGGCGTCACCCATACGCTGAAGCTGCATGGGCTGGAGAACGGTTTCAAGAATGTCATGATCGAGGTCCGCAACGACCTGGTCGTGAATGATATCGGCCAAGGGGTCATGGCCGATTATCTGGCAGGGTTGATCCAGCGTAGCCTGGACGCCTGAATAAAAAAAAGACCCCAGGGAGCAGTCAAACTGCGGCAGGTGCGACGCCTATCCGGTCGCACCACAGAAAAGGGGACGGTCCGCAATTCCGCGGACTTTCGGTTGAAGGGGACGTTTCATGTCGGATTATACCGAATTGGATAAGAAGCAGGATGTCAGTATCCTGCACTCCATGGGCTATGCCCAGGAGCTCGAGCGGCGGATGAGTTCGTTCTCGAATTTTGCGATTTCATTTTCCATTATTTGCATCATGTCCGGCGGCATCAATTCGCTGGCGCAGGCGACATCGGGGGCGGGGGGCATCGCCATCGGTATCGGCTGGCCGGTCGGCTGCCTGATGTCGATCTTCTTTGCGCTGGCGCTTGCCCAGATCTCGTCCGCCTATCCGACGGCCGGCGGGCTCTATCACTGGGGGTCGATCCTCGGCAACCGCTTCACCGGCTGGCTGTCGGCCTGGCTCAACCTGCTCGGCCTGATCACCGTCCTCGGCGCCATCAACGTCGGTACCTATTACTTCTTCTTCGGAGCCTTCGGCACCTATTTTGGCATGCAGGACACGGTCGTCGTGCGCATCGGCTTCGTCGCTGTCATCACGGCGGTCATGGCGCTGGTCAACCACATGGGCATCGGGCTTACCGCCAAGCTGACGGACATGTCCGGCTACCTCATCCTCGGCGCTGCAGTTGCGCTGACCGTGGTGTGCCTGATCTGTGCGCCGTCCTACGAGTTCTCGCGGCTCTTCACCTTCACCAACTATTCGGGCCTTGCAACCATTGCCGCCGACGGCACCCAGAGCGGACCGCCTGTATGGCCGGCCGTCTCCGGTGCCTGGGTCTTCGCGCTCGGCCTGCTGCTGCCGATCTACACCATCACCGGCTATGACGCCTCCGCCCACACGTCCGAAGAAACGGTGAAGGCATCGGTCTCCGTGCCGAAGGGCATGGTATCGGCTGCCGTCTGGGCGTCGGTCATCGGCTACATCATGCTGTGCGCCTTCGTGCTGGTGCTGCCGAACATGGAAGATGCGGCCAAGCAGGGCTGGAACGTGTTCTTCTGGGCGATGGACAGCCAGGTGAACCCAACGGTTAAGATCATCCTCTACATCGCCATCTTCATCTCGCAGTTCCTCTGCGGCCTGGCGACAGTGACCTCGGTCTCGCGGATGATCTACGCCTTCTCGCGTGACAAGGGCCTGCCGGGCTCCAGCGCGCTTGCCAAGGTCAGCCCCAAGTTCCGCACGCCTGTTGCGGCGATCTGGACCGGGTCGATCCTGTCGGTGCTGTTCGTCTGGCTGACCTCGGTCATCACCATCGGTGAATCCTCGGCCTATGCCATCGTCGTGTCGTGCACCGTGATCTTCCTGTTCCTGTCCTTCGCCGTTCCGATCGGCCTCGGCCTCCTGGCCTATGGCACGCCGAAATGGCCGACGATGGGTCCTTGGAATCTTGGCCCCGGTGTCTTCCGCATCGTTGCGGTGCTGTCGCTGATCTCGATGGTCGTCATGTTCGTCATCGGCGTGCAGCCGCCGAACGACTGGGCGCTTTACATCACCGTCGGCTTCCTGGTGCTGACCGCCATCGTCTGGCTGGTGTTCGAGAACCGGCGCTTCAAGGGCCCGCCGATCGGCGACGAAGTTGCGCGACGCGCATCGAGCATCGCGGCAGCCGAAAAGGCCGTCGGCGAAACCTGAATGTGAACGAAAAGGCGGGCCGCCTCCGGGCGGCTCGCCGGGCAAGGCGATCGGAGGAGCGTCGGTACACATGCGCCGACGCGGTCGCAGGATTTTCATTGTTAGGGCGGATCCCATGAGTAGCATCTACACGTTCGAGGAATTGAAGAAGGATGTCGCCGAAGGGCGCATCGATACGGTTCTCGCCTGCGAGGTCGATATGCAGGGCCGGTTGATGGGCAAGCGGTTCCAGGCGGAATTCTTTGTCGAGAGCGCCTGGAAGGAGACGCACAGCTGCAACTATCTGCTCGCCACCGACATGGAGATGGAAACCGTCTCCGGCTATGCCGCGACCAGCTGGGAAAAGGGCTACGGCGACTACACGATGAAGCCGGATCTTTCGACGCTGCGCCGCATTCCCTGGCTTGAAGGCACGGCGCTGGTGCTCTGCGATGTGCTCGACCATCACACCCATGCCGACGTGCCGCATTCGCCGCGCGCCATCCTCAAGAAGCAGGTGGCGCGGCTGGAAGCCATGGGGATGAAGGCCTTCATGGCAACCGAGCTGGAGTTCTTCCTGTTCGACCAGAGCTACGCGCAGGCGCAGGCATCGGGCTACCGCAACCTGCCGCTCGCCAGCAGCTACAACGAGGACTACCACATCTTCCAGACCACCAAGGAAGAGGGCGTGATGCGGGCGATCCGCAAGGGGCTGCAGGGCGCCGGCATTCCCGTCGAGAATTCGAAGGGCGAGGCATCGGCCGGCCAGGAAGAGATCAACGTCCGCTATGCCGACGCGCTCACCATGGCCGACCGCCACGTGATCATCAAGAACGGCTGCAAGGAGATCGCCTGGGCGCAGGGCAAGGCCATCACCTTCCTCGCCAAGTGGAATGAAAAGGCGGCCGGCAGTTCGTCCCATGTCCACCAGTCGCTGTGGAGTGCCGACGGCAAGACGTCGCTGTTCTTCGACGAGAAGGCAGAGCATGGCATGTCCGAGCTGATGCAGCACTATGTCGCCGGTCAGCTCGCCCATGCCGGCGAGATCACCTATTTCCTGGCGCCCTACATCAATTCCTACAAGCGTTTCGTGGCCGGAACTTTCGCGCCGACCAAGGCGGTGTGGAGCAGCGACAACCGCACCGCCGGCTACCGTCTCTGCGGCGCCGACAGCAAGGCCATCCGCATCGAATGCCGCGTCGGCGGCTCCGACCTCAATCCCTATCTGGCTTTTGCGGCATTGCTGGCGGCAGGCATCGACGGCATCGAGAAGAAGATGGCGCTGGAACCGGCCTTCGTCGGCGACGCCTATGGCGCCCGCGACGTGCGCGAAGTCCCCAAGACGTTGCGCGACGCGACGGTAGCCATGACGCAGTCGACGATGCTGCGGTCAGCCTTCGGCGACGACGTTATAGATCACTACACACGAGCCGGCGAATGGGAGCAGGAGGACTTTGATCGACGCGTCACGGACTGGGAGGTGGCGAGGGGGTTCGAGCGGGCTTGAGATAATCGCAATGGTTGTGCGATGTTGTTGCTATGGACGCATCGTGCTAGGCTTTCCGTCGATCTCTGGAGGCCGCCATGGGAAAAATCGAGAGCGCCTGGTTTTACGAAAAGCTTGCCGAGAGCGGCGCGTCGCTCAGGGATCTCGCGCGACACATGATGCTGGATCCAAGCGCGGTTTCGAGATTGTTGAACGGTGACCGGAAGATGAGTGCCGAGGAGCAGGATAGCATTGCAGCCTTCCTTCGCTGCAGTCTCGGGGAGGTGGCGGCCCATCGGCGTGGAAGCGCCGGCGGCTTCGCGGAAGAAAGCACGCCGGCCTATCAGGCCCAATCGTTCGGGACGGAGCCGTCCGTGGAAATGTTCACCGAGGACGATATCGTCTACAAGGATGGCAAGCGATGGATGGAGCTGGAAGACGGCACCTTGCTTGAACTTCATCCGATCTTTGGGTGTATGGAGGGGACGATGACGATCATGCCTGATCTGGATCTCACTGCGCCGATCGCCGACTTCGAGTGGAGCGGCAAGATCCACAATGAATAACGGTTTTTTGCTCGACACATGCGCGATTATCTGGTCGGCAAGCAGGGTTCCAATGTCGCCAGCGGCGAGGGAAGCAATGAACGCGAAGACGTCCCCCCTGTCATTGTCTCAACAGCCTCCGCCTGGGAGATTGGTATAGTGATAGCCCACGGACGGCTTCCGACGACGCAACATGCGTTGACGTGGTTTGATGACTTCGTCCACATCAGCGGCGTTTCGGTTCAGGATGCTACAAGCAGTATCATGATTGCCGCATCCTACCTGCCGGCGCCGTTGCATAAGGACCCCATGGACAGAATTATCATCGCCACCGCCCGCGAACACGACCTGACCATCATTACCCGCGACCGTGCTATCCTTGCCTATGGCGCCGCCGGTCACGTCAAGACACTGGCTTGTTGAGCCTTTTGGAGCAGAAGAGAATGAGCATGATTCAATGCATTTCGCCGGTCAACGGTGAGGTCTATGCCGAGCGTCCCGGCCTGTCGCTGGAGGCGGCGAGGGAGGCCGTGGCCCGCGCCCGCAAGGCGCAGAAGGACTGGGCACGCCGTCCGCTCGAAGATCGTGTGCAGCTCGTGATGAAGGGCGTGGCGCGGCTGAACGAGATGACTGACGCCGTCGTGCCGGAGCTCGCCTGGCAGATGGGGCGGCCGGTGAAATACGGCGGCGAATTTCGCGGCTTCAACGAGCGCTCCAATTACGTTGCGGCGATAGCGGCCGACGCGCTCGCACCTCTTGTCGTCGAGGACAGCGCCAGCTTCGAGCGCCGCATCGAGCGCGAGCCGCACGGCGTCGTCTTCGTCATCGCGCCGTGGAATTACCCCTACATGACGGCGATCAACACCATCGCGCCGGCGCTGATGGCGGGCAACGTCATCGTCCTCAAGCATGCCGCCCAGACTTTGCTCGTCGGTGAACGGATGGTGCAGGCCTTCGTCGAGGCCGGCGTGCCGGCAGACGTGTTCCAGAACGTCTTCCTCGATCACGAGATCGCCGATGCGCTGATTGCCGAGGGCAGCTTCAACTTCATCAATTTCACCGGCTCGGTCGCCGGCGGTCGCGCCGTAGAGCGCGCTGCGGCGGGCACCTTCACCGGCCTCGGTCTCGAACTCGGCGGCAAGGATCCCGGCTATGTGATGGAGGATGCCGACCTCGATGCTGCCGTCGACACGCTGATGGACGGTGCGACCTTCAATTCGGGCCAGTGCTGCTGCGGCATCGAGCGCATCTACGTCAATGAATCCCTCTATGATGCCTTCGTCGAGAAGTCCGTCGCCTGGGTGTCGAACTACAAGCTCGGCAATCCGCTCGATCCGGAAACCACGCTCGGGCCCATGGCACACAAGCGCTTTGCGAAAGTCGTGCGCGAACAGATCGCCGATGCGGTCGGCAAGGGGGCGAAGGCATTGGTTGATCCAAAGCTGTTTCCGGCCGATGATGGTGGTGCCTATCTGGCGCCGCAAATCCTTGTCGACGTCGATCACTCCATGGCCTTCATGCGCGAGGAAACGTTTGGCCCTGCCGTCGGCATCATGAAGGTGAAGAGCGATGCCCAAGCGCTGGAGCTGATGAACGATAGCCAGTACGGGCTGACGGTCTCGCTCTGGACCAAGGATGCGGATCGCGCCGCGCGGCTCGGTCGCGAGATCGAAACCGGCACGGTGTTCATGAACCGGGCGGATTATCTCGATCCGGCGCTGTGCTGGACCGGCGTCAAGAATACCGGTCGCGGCGGCTCGCTTTCCGTGCTCGGCTTCCACAATCTGACCCGTCCTAAATCCTACCATCTCAAGAAGGTGACAGCATGAGCATGATCACAGCCAACTGGAGTTATCCGACCTCCGTCAAGCTCGGGCGCGGACGTATCGCGGAACTGGCGGCAGCCTGCAAAAGCCTCGGCATGAAGAAGCCGCTGCTGATCACCGACCGAGGCCTTGCGACCATGGTGATCACCAGCACGGCCCTCGACATATTGGAGGAGGCGGGTCTGGGGCGGGCGATGTTTGCCGATGTCGATCCGAACCCCAACGAGAAAAACCTCGAAGCCGGCGTCAAGGCATTCCGGGATGGCGGCCATGACGGTGTCGTGGCGTTCGGCGGCGGCTCGGGCCTCGATCTCGGCAAGTGCGTCGCCTTCATGGTGGCGCAGACACGGCCTGTCTGGGACTTCGAGGACATCGGCGACTGGTGGACCCGCGCCAATGTCGACGGCATCGCGCCGATCGTCGCTGTTCCGACCACGGCCGGCACTGGCTCGGAGGTCGGGCGCGCCAGCGTCATCACCAATTCGGTGACGCATGTGAAGAAGATCATCTTCCACCCGAAATTCCTGCCGGGCGTCGTCATCTCCGACCCGGAGCTGACGGTCGGCATGCCGAAGGTCATCACGGCCGGCACCGGCATGGATGCCTTTGCCCATTGCCTCGAAGCCTATTCCTCGCCCTTCTATCATCCGATGTCGGCCGGCATCGCGCTCGAGGGCATGCGGCTGGTCAAGGAGTTCCTGCCGCGCGCCTTCAAGGAAGGCACCGATCTGGAAGCCCGCGCCAACATGATGGCGGCTGCCGCCATGGGCGCCGTCGCCTTCCAGAAGGGGCTCGGTGCCATCCATGCGCTGTCGCACCCGATCGGCGCGGTCTACAACACCCATCACGGCATGACCAATGCCGTCGTCATGCCGGCGGTGCTTCGCTTCAACCGCAAGCCGATCGAGGAAAAGATCGCCCGTGCTGCCGCCTATCTCGGCATCTCCGGCGGTTTCGACGGATTTTACGATTACGTGCTGCGTCTGCGGTCCGAACTCGGCGTGCCGGAAAATCTCACCAAGATGGGCATTGCCAGCGACCGGATCGACGAACTCGCTGCGATGGCCATCGAAGACCCGAGCGCCGGTGGAAATCCGGTTGCGCTGACGCTGGAGAACACCAAGTCCTTGTTCCGCGACTGCTTCTAGGACGGCTTCAGCCGGGCTACACAGAATTCTGCGCCCGGAAGGGCGTAGAATCCGTCGGATAAAGCAGTTTCATTTTTCGTGTGGCGGAGGCAGGTCCTGCGCGCTTTTTTGCTGCTTGTTACGGGCCGGGGCGAACCATCCGGCCCGGTCCTGCGAACCGATCGGCGACGTCGGGCGCGTATATGAGAAAGTTCGGAAGAAATGAGGAGTGCGACGTTTGGACTTTGTTAACCATAATTCGAAAGGATGGTTAAACGCACCATGATCCCCCTCGGTGCATTCAGGAGCGATGGTGAAGCTCCCTTTGCCTAGGAAATACCCATGCCAGTCATCACATTTGCCAATACAAAGGGCGGCGCCGGAAAAACCACTGCGGTCCTTCTGCTTTCGACCGAGTTGGCTCGCCGGGGCTATCGTGTCACCATCCTCGACGCCGATCCGCAGCACTGGATCTCGCACTGGAGCGAGATGTCGGGGCCTGTCGCGAATATTTCAGTGATCGACTTCGTCACATCCACATCGCTGCCTCTGCATATCAGCGAGAATCAGGCTTCGACAGACTATTTCATCGTCGACCTGCCGGGCACGCGCACGCCGCTGCTGGCCACCGCCATCGGGCTCTCCGATCATGTGCTGATCCCGATCCAGGGCTGCGCGATGGATGCCCGTGGCGGTGCACAGGTTCTGGAGCTGCTGCAGTATCTGGCGGACAAGGGCGGCATCAAGATCGATCATTCGGTCGTGCTGACGCGCGTCAACTCGATGGTGACGACCCGCGCCCTGCAGACGGTCAAGACCTTGCTCAACCAGCGACAGGTGTCGGTGCTGGAGACGCCGATCGTCGAGCGCTCGGCGTTCCGCGACATCTTCGATGTCGGTGGTACCTTGCAGACCCTCGATCCGGCCCGGGTCAGCAACCTCGACAAGGCGCGCAGCAACGCCAGCGCCTTTGCGGAAGAAATGCTGGCCAAATTGCCCGTCCGGCTCACGGCCTCGGCGCGCATTGCAGCCCACCGGCTCATGTCCTGCGCTGCTTAGGCGGATCGCCATTCAGAGGCGGCAGGGTCGGCCTGTCCTGCCGCCCAGTCATCCTGCCGCTTCGATCGGTGGGCGCGCGAATGCCGATGCAGCTGGATCCGCTTGTCTAGCTGGGCGAGGCGGGCTGTTCACACCTGACCGGCGGCCACTTCGGCGACGATGGCATCGATGTCTCCGATCACTTCGCGGAGATAGGCAATCTCGGCCCTTAGCCGGTGCTGGCCATGCTTGAGCGCCGATTGCTTGGTGATCCCGATATAAGGGGCTGCCCAATCGTTGACGCGGTCGGCCTCTGCAAGCTTTGCCTCCAGCAACTGTAGCCGCGCATCCAGCAGGCCCGGCAATTCGGCAGCACTGCCGGGATCGAGCCGGACCAGCGCCAGGTCGAAGGGGTCGTGCCTGTACCATATGTCGGACAGGCCCGCGCGGCGCAGATCGGACAACACCCGCCGGCCTTCCTCGGTGATCTCGTAAATCTGCTTGACGGGCCGTTTGCCCTCCCGCTCCTCGCCTGTCTGGCGCAGGAGCCCTTCCTCCGCCAGCCTCGACATCGCTCCGTAGACAGCACCGACCGATATGTCCGTCCACAGCGAGACATACCGGTTCTCCGCCTCGAGGCGCAGCCGATGGCCGTGCATCGGCCCGAGCAGATCGAAGGACGACAGGATGAACAAACGAATTGACGACATATTACTCTCGGACTATTACTCTCGCAGGAGTAATCTTGGAACCAAACGGTTTCGTGTCTCGAAGGGATAGAACGTTATGAAGGCAGGCGGCAACACAATCCTCGTGACGGGCGGCGGCTCGGGCATCGGGCGGGCACTGGCCCAGCGCTGGCACGATGCCGGCAACCGGGTGATCGTCACGGGGCGCCGGCGCGACATGCTGGAAGAAACGGCGCGTGGTCGTGCCGGCATCTTCGTCCATGAACTCGATATCAATGATGCCGACGGGATAGAGACGGCCGTCGGGGAGATCCTGGCTGCCTACCCGGACCTGAATGTGCTGGTGAACAATGCCGGCACCTATAACGGCGAAAACCCGCGCCGGAAACGCGATCTGGGCGACGCCGAGCGTATGGTCGTCACCAACGTGCTCGGTCCGATCCGGATGACGAATGCGCTGATCGATCATCTTTCCGCGCAAGCGGATGCGGCGATCCTCAACGTCTCCTCCGGCACGGCTTTCGTGCCGTATCCGGCGTCGCCGACCTACAGCGCCACCAAGGCGGCGCTCCACTCCTACACAGCGGCCATCCGCCCTCTGCTCGAGGGGCGCGTCGAGGTGATCGAGATCGTTCCGCCGCAGGTGCAGACCGAACTTACGCCGGGCCAATCACAGGACCCAAACTCCATGCCGCTCGACGAATTCGCGGACGAGGTCATGGCGCTGCTGCACGGGGGCGGCGATCGTTCACCGGCCGAAGTCTGCGTGGAACGGGTCCGCGCTTTTCGCGATGCCGAGCGGACGGGCCAATTCGATGCGGTGCTGGCGATGATGGTCGAATATACGCCGAAGGGCTGACCGGTTCCCTGAGGATGGGGATGGCTCACTGAGCGTCCCGATATAAAGACAATGGCCGCCCGGGTCTCCCGGCGGCCATTTCAGTCTTGGTCTCTTTCAGTCGTGTTCTCTCAGTCCACGAATTCGACGACGGTGCCCGGCTTGACCATCTTGGCCAGCTCGGTGGCATCCCAATTCGTCAGGCGCACGCAGCCGTGGCTCTGGGACTTGCCGATCTTGGAGGGCTCCGGCGTGCCGTGGATGCCGTAGGTCGGCTTCGACAGCGCCATCCATACGGTGCCGACCGGACCGTTCGGGCCCGGTGGGATATCCAGCACCTTGTCGTTGGAACCCTGCTTGAAATTGATCTTCGGATTGTAGGTGTAGCCCGGGTTGAAGGCGACGCGCTCGACGGTCACGGTGCCGGACGGCGAGGGCGTGTCGGTCGAGCCGATCGAGGCTGGGTAGGCCGAGATCAGCGCACCCGCCGCGTCGTAGGCGAACACCTGCTTGCGGCCCTTGTCGGCGACGATGCGGGCGACTTCGCCGGTCTTCGGAGGACCGATGTTCACGACCTTGACGGTCGAACCCGGCACGGTGAAGTCGACGCCGGGATTGATCTCCTTGAGGTATCCCTCGTCCATGTGGAAACGCTCGGCGAGCATTTCGGTCGTCGAGGTATAGCCGAGCGAGGTCAGGCTTGCCTTCTGGGCATAGTCTTCCGGGATTTCGGCGACGTAGGGTCCTGCGGCATCGGCGGGCGTGATCGTGTAGTTGACGATCGGCATGCCGCCGGAGTTGCGAAGATCCTCGAGGATGGCGTCGGTGTTGTTGGGGTCCAGTTGCTGGCCGGTCATCTGCTGGTAGGCATAGATGGCCTTGCTGACATTGCCGCCGACCCGGCCGTCGATGGCGCCGGGCGAAATTCCCTTGCGGTCGAGGAAGACCTCAAGCGCGGTGATTTCCATCTTCGACTTGTTCTTCAGCGTTATGACGGGTTCCGACGGCCTTGGCCTGGATTGGCCGACGTCGGGCGACTGGTTCAGCGACGCATAACCGCCGTTGTCGCCCGCGTTCCCCTGGGCATCCGGTATGCCCTGGTTGTCGAGCGGCATGCGGTCGATGGAGCCGCTGCCGGGAATGCCGCCGGTTACGGCGCCGGGCTCCTGCTGGCCGTAGAAGTCGTCGGGCTGGCCGCCATTGCCGTAGTCGTCGGCGCCATAGCCACGATTGCTGCTGAGTTCCGTGTCACCGTAACGGTTCGTATCGCCACCGTATCCACCGCGGCTCGGGGCCTTCGGATAATAGGTGCTGGCGCGCATCTCGGTGGCAATGACGGTGCCGTAGCGGTCGACCAGCACGCGGTTTCCGCGCCGATCGCGCGTCATGACGACGTCTCCCTGTTCCGGGATCTGATCCAGGATGCGTCCGTCAGGAGCGACCAGCACCGTATCACCCTGGTTGCGGCCGTAATACTGCTGGGCTTGCACCGGCGTAAGAGTTGCAACGGATGCAGCCAGCGCGGCAGCCAGAGATACACTTGTCTGGAAGAATCGGTTCACGATAGTACTGTCCTTGATCGGTCGTCGGTTGCCACACACACTTCAATCTTGACACGAGTGTGGAATATTTCGGCAGGATGCTGAATAAAAGATAAAAATTCGTCACGTTATGGTTATCGGCTTAACGTTGGATGGCGAGAATGGTTGCCGGCTCCTGATTTCGTGATGGAAGGCCGCGCCGGTATGGTTAACAGTCGGTATACGCGGCGGATCCGCATCCGTCGCGGTGCAGAGGAGAGTGCCGCTCATGATCGAATTGTCAGCCGCGAGAGGGCCGAGGCTCAGCCTCGACGAAGAATCGGTTCTGGATATCGGTGCCTGCGTGATCGATGGCATCGACCTTTCCCCTGGCAAGGCCGTGCCCGACGATGGCGATGCGCGCATTTCCCATTCCGTCGAGGGTTTTCTGTTCACCTGTGGCCCCGATCATATCCGGCATCGCGAACCGATGAGCGGCGTCCATGCCGGTCGGACCTATCCGCTGCACGGGTCTTTCTCGGCGACGCCGGCCCGGGTGCTGTGGTCGCGCCACGATGAGGGCAATGCCGAATGCCGGGCCGATGTCGACGTGGTGACCGCGGAGGGGCGAACGGCGCGACTGGAGCGGTTGTGGAGGATCGACGGGGCGACGGGCGAAATCTCGCTCAACGACCGACTTGTCAACACCTCCGACGAGCCCATGCCGGTATTCCTGATGTATCACATGAACATTGGCGGCAAGTGGTTCGACGACGGCGTGCGCCTGACCGGCCGGATGCTGGAGGGCGGCGGCTTTCCCTGGACCTTCGGCGAAGAACTCGGCGGCATATTCTGCGTGCCCGCGCCGGCGACAAAAGATGGCTTCTCCGAGGTGTCGCTCGGCCCGATTGCGGCGATCGGGTCGAAGACGCTGCGGGTCCGGATCGCTGCCGATAGCCTGCCGTTTCTACAGGTGTGGCGCAACCAGAAGGCACCTGCCCATGTGCTCGGCATAGAGCCTGTGTCGCACCGCTGGGTTCCCCGTTCGGAGCTCGAAGAGGCCGGCGAATTCGACATTCTGCAGCCGGGCGAGGGGCGAAATTTCGCGCTCCGCTTTGCCTTCGTCGAGGCCGGCTAGGCGGTTGACGCCTACGCCCTTGCGTCGTAGATCAGCGATACCGTTTCAGGGAAAGGCCGACACAAGCCCGGTCTCAAGGAGCAATGTGACATGGATATCCGCAAGATCGACGACGAATACTCGGTGACAGGTCAGATTTCGGTGGCCGATCTCGAAGAGATCAAGGCCATGGGCTTCCAGTCGATCGTCTGCCATCGTCCAGACCATGAAAGCCCGGATCAGCCTCTGTTCGACGACATCGCCACGCGCGCCGAGGAGCTCGGCTTCATCGTCGCCCATGTGCCGGTCGGTCCGATGGGCGTCACCGAGGATGCGGTCGGCAGCATGATGGATGCGCTGGACGAGTTCCCGCGGCCGATGCTCGGCTTCTGCCGCTCCGGCGCCCGCTCGACGGCGATCTACGAGAAAACCAAGCATATGCGCATGTGATCCGCAGCAGCGGACCATGCCGTAGCACGACCCCAGCCTAACACCTCACCCAGGAGAATATCATGAGCATCAAGCGCATCGACGCAGGCGCCCGCATGAGCGGCGCCGTCGTTCACGGCAACACCGTCTATCTGGCCGGCCAGGTCGGCGAGGGCGAGAGCGTTACCGAACAGTGCAAACATGCGCTCTCGGAAGTCGACCGCCTGCTGGCCGCTGCCGGCTCCGACAAGTCGAAGATCCTGCAGACGCTGATCTACCTCTCCGACATGTCCTACTTCGCCGAGATGAATGCTGCCTGGGAAGCCTGGGTCGATCCGGCCAACACGCCGGCCCGCGCCACGAGCGAGGCAAAGCTTGCCGCGCCGAAGTACAAGGTCGAATTCACGGTCACCGCCGCGATCTGATAGCGATTTGACGATTTAAGCCGGCGGGTGCCTTATGCTCGCCGGTATTTCCCCGGATACACCCTTCTGCGGTGATGTGCCGCGCGCGGTGCCGGATGGCTTTACGGTTTATTAATAGCCTTAACGCTAAGTTAATCTGATTATAAGGTTGACGTCTTCAGCCGACCTGTGACTGTCAAAAGTTGGACGATGTCTCTTATTCACGCCCTCACGCTTCGCAGCGACCGCCTGATCAGGCTCAGTCTTGGCGCACCTCGCGGCAAGGACGGCAAGAAGGCGAATGTCCGCAAATCCCGCCAGAGCAGGTCGCGGCTGGGCATCCTGGCCGGTGCCCTCTGCGTCGTCTATTGCGTGGTGTTCGGCAAGCTCATCTTTCTCGGCATCCAGCCCCAGGTCGACACGACGAGCATTCCGGCCGGTCCCGCCATGGCCTCGCGGCCCGACATCCAGGATCGCAACGGCGAATTGCTGGCAACCGACATCCGCACATTCTCGATGTATGCCGAGCCGATCAAGATGGTCGACGTCGATGACACCATCGAAAAGCTGACGAAGATCTTTCCGAACCTCGACCGGAAATCGACTTACCGCAAGCTGTCCGACAAGCGCTCTCATTTCGTCTGGCTCGAGCGCCAGCTGACCCCAAAGCAGCAGGGCGAGATCCTCGCGCTCGGGCTTCCCGCCATTGGCTTCCGGCCTGAAGTTCGCCGCTTCTATCCCGGCGGCAGCACGGCAGCGCATGTGCTCGGCTATGTCGATATCGACAATCACGGCGTTGCCGGCATGGAGAAATATCTCGACAGCCAGGGTCTCTCGGACCTGACATCGGCGGGCCTTGCGAGCAGCGAACCGCTGGAACCGGTCAAGCTGTCGATCGATATCCGCGCCCAGAACATCGTCCATGACGTGGTCACCGATGCGATCACCACCTACAAGGCCCAGGCAGCCGGTGCTGTCATCCTCGACATTCACACCGGCGAGGTCCTCGCCATGGCGTCGGCTCCGGATTTCGATCCGAATGCCCCGAATGCCAACGGCTCCGATGGCTGGCTGAACCGGATGACCAACGGCACCGACGAAATGGGCTCCGTATTCAAGACCTTCTCGGTGGCGATGGCTATCGACACCGGTCTCGTCAAGCTGACGGATACCTTCGATGCCAGCGCGCCCCTTCATTACGGCGGCTTTACCATCCATGACGACCGTGACGTGCCGCGCCGGGTCCTGTCGATCCCGGAAATCTTCCGCTATTCGTCCAACATCGGCACCGCCAAGATGATGGAGAAGGTCGGGATGGACAACCAGAAGGCGTACCTGACCAAGTTCGGTCTGCTGTCGAAGATGCAGACGGAATTGCCCGAGGTGAAGGCGCCGAGTCAGCCCAAGGTCTGGAAGAAGCTCAACTCCATCACCATCGCCTTCGGCCACGGCGTTGCCACCACGCCGATGCAGACCGCCGTCGCCGGGGCCGCGCTTATCGACGAGGGCAAGCTGATCGAGCCCACCTTCCTGATGCGGACCCAGGCGGAGGCCGAAAAGACCGAAACGATGATCGTCAAGAAGAGCACGAGCGACACGATCCGCTACCTCTTCCGGCTCAATGGCGAACAGGGAACCGGCAGGACCGCCGACGTTCCGGGCTTCCATGTCGGCGGCAAGACGGGGACTGCGAACAAGGTCATCCACGGCGTCTATTCGCACAAGCTCAGCTTCAATTCGTTCCTCGGCGCTTTCCCGATGGGCAACCCCAAATACGTCGTGCTGACCTTCATCGACCAGCCGCTGACCGGCGTGCACAACCTGAACCTCGCCGCCGAAACCGCAGCGCCCATGGTCCACGACATCATCACCAGAGCGGCACCTTTGCTGGGCGTGGAGCCCGACTTCGGCAGCGCCGAGCTGGCCGCCTACTGATCGGGACCTGCCGGGAACAGACGGCCTGACAGCAGGCCGCCGCCCCACTTTACTTCACGCCGGCAATCTCGTTGAGCGTCCGCGTCGGCGTGATCGCCTGCGGGTCGAGCACGATCTCGATGATCGCAGGCTTGCCGCTCGCCCGCGCCCGCTCAAAGGCCGGTGCGAACTCCGCCGTTGTCTTCACCGTCTCGCCATGGCCGCCATAGGCGCGGGCGAAGGCGGCGAAATCGGGGTTGGTGAGGGCCGTGCCGCTGACCCGGCCGGGATAGTCGCGCTCCTGGTGCATGCGGATGGTGCCGTACATGCCGTTGTTGATGACGAGCGTGATCAGCGGCAGGCCGTATTGCACGGCGGTTGCGAATTCCTGTCCGTGCATCATGAAGCAGCCGTCGCCGGCGAAGCAGATCACTTCCCGCTCCGGAAACAGCTTTTTTGCAGCCACTGCCGCCGGCAAGCCGTAGCCCATCGAGCCCGAGGCCGGCGCCGCCTGGGTGTTGAAGCGGCGGAAGCGATGGAAGCGGTGCAGCCAGGTGGCGTAGTTGCCGGCGCCGTTGGTGAAGATCGTGTCATCAGCCGTGTTGGCTTCGATCCAGTCCATGATCCGGCCCATATGGACCGCCCCGGGGCTGGTTTCGGGCGTCGTCGACCACGTCAGGTAGGCGGCATGCATCTGGGCTGTGCGGTCGGCCCAGACGGGTGCTGCGGGCGCTTCCAGATCGGCAAGGGCTGCGACGAAATCGGCGGGGCTGGCGGCGATGGCAAGGTCCGGCCTGTAGACGCGGCCGAGTTCCGACGGATCGGGGTGGACGTGCACCAGCGTCTGCGCCGGATAGGGGATGTCCATCAGCGTATAGCCGGAGGAGGGCATTTCAGAAAAACGGCCGCCGATGAGGATGAGGAGGTCGGCCTCCTTCACTTCCTTTGCCAGAGCCGGGTTGATGCCGATCCCGACATCGCCGGCATAGGAGGGGTGCAGGTGATCGAACAGCATCTGCCGGCGGAACGAGCAGCCGACCGGCAGCTGGAAGCGTTCGGCGAAGGTCTGCAGGGCTGCGACCGCCTCGTCGTTCCAGCGGGTGCCGCCGACGATCAGCATCGGGCGCTCGGCGGCCATCAGGCGGCGCTGGAGGTCGTCGATCTGGCTTTTGCCGGGATGGCTTGCCACCGGCATGTAGGGCTTGGCCTCGGGTGCCTCGACCAGATCGCGCAGCATGTCTTCGGGCAGCGTCAGCACCACGGGGCCGGGGCGGCCCGACGTGGCGACGGCAAAGGCGCGGGTGACGAATTCCGGAATGCGCGCGGCATCGTCGATCTCGCCGACCCATTTGGCAAATTCGGTGAAGGCGCGGCGGTATTCGACCTCCTGAAACGCCTCGCGCTCGCGGGCATCGCGCTGCACCTGGCCGATGAAGAGGATCATTGGGATCGAATCCTGGCGGGCGATGTGCAGGCCGGCAGAGGCATTGGTGGCGCCGGGACCGCGTGTCACCATGCAGATGCCGGGTTCGCCGGTGAGCCTTCCCCAGGCATCGGCCATCATCGCCGCGCCGCCTTCCTGGCGGCAGACGAGGACGTCGATGTCGGTGTCATGCATCGCGTCGAGCACGGCGAGGAAGCTTTCGCCCGGAACGCAGGAGATGCGCTTGACGCCATTGGCCTTCAGGGCCTCGACGATGAGCTGGCCGCCGGTGCGTTTCATGGTGTTGCCTTTCCTTCGAGTGCGGCGAGTTCCGCCAGCACTTCGTCCTGATGTTCGCCGAGCCTCGGGCTCGGCCGTTCGTAGCGTAGCGGTGTTTCGGAGAGAATGACCGGCGTGCGGACGCCCGGAATGGCGTTGCCGGCGGCATCGTCGAGATCGATGCGCAGGCCGCGCGCCACCACCTGGGGATCCGCGAACATCTCCTCGATGGTGTTGATGGGGCCGGCCGGCACGCCGTTCTGTTCGCAGCGATCGAGCAGGGCGGCCTTCGTCCATTTCAGCGTCTCGGTCGAGACGAGGCGGCGCACCTCGATGCGGTTGGCAACGCGGCCCTTGTTGGTGGCATAGCGCTCATCGCCGGCAATGGCCTCGATGCCGAGCACGCCGCAGAGGCGGCGGAACTGGCCATCATTGCCGATGGCAAGGATGAGAAAACCGTCGGCGACGGGCACGACCTCGTAGGGCGAGATGTTGGGATGGGCGTTGCCCAGCCGCTCCGGCGCCTTGCCTGATATCAGGTAGTTCATGTTCTGGTTCGCCAGCACGGCCGCCTGGACGTCGAGCAGCGCCATGTCGACCAGCTGGCCCTCGCCGGATTTGAGGGCATGGATGAGGGCTGCCTCGATGGCCGAGACGGCATAGATGCCGGTGAAGATATCGGCGATGGCAACGCCCGCCTTCATCGGCTGGCCGTCCGTCTCGCCTGTTATCGACATGAAGCCGGACATGCCCTGGACGATGTAATCATAGCCGGCGAGATTGGCATAGGGGCCGGTCTGGCCGAAGCCGGTGATCGAGCAATAGACCAGCTTCGGATTGAGCTTGTGCAGGCTCTCGTAGTCGAGCCCGTATTTGACGAGGCCGCCGAGCTTGAAATTCTCGATCAGCACGTCCGCCGTCATCGCCAGTCGGCGGACCAGATCCTGGCCCTCGGGCGTGCGGAGATCGGCGACGATCGAGCGCTTGCCGCGATTGGCAGCGTGATAATAGGCGGCCGAGAGATTTTCACCCTCGCTATCCTCGACGAAGGGCGGGCCCCACTGGCGTGTGTCGTCGCCGCCATCGGGGTTTTCCACCTTGATGACGTCGGCGCCGAGATCGGCCAGCATCTGGCCCGCCCAGGGACCGGCCAGCACGCGGGCGAGTTCGATGACACGGATGCCTGACAGCGGCGGCTTCTTGGTCGGTCGTTCGGTCATGGGTATTCGATCTTGCATCAGGGTGCACGGAGAGATTGAGATGTATCGGATACGGGCTTCGATGCAAGCCGCCGCTCGCGCCAGAGGATATAGAGACCGGATGCGATGATGATGAGAATGCCGACCCATTTCAGCATGTTGGGGAAGTTGTCGAACACCAACCAGCCGAAGATCGTGGCCGAAATGATCTCGAAATATTGCAACGGCGCCAGCGTCGATGCCCTGACGGCGCGGTAGGCATAGAGCGTCAGCATGCCGCAGACGGCCGCCGTCACGCCGACGCCGAGGAGATAGAGTGTAGCGACGGCGCTCGGCATGACCGGCGACAGGGCGGCGCTGCCGGTGAGGCTGCCGATCGCCAGCAGGAGCGCGGAGAAGAGCAGTCCCCACAGCCCGGTGTTGAGCTGCATCGACGAGGCGGGCTCGCTGTGCGGCAGGACGCGGGTGAGAAGCACGAAGATCGAACCGCAGAGCGCGGTGACGACGGGCAGCAGCGCGACGAAGCCGAGCTGCTGGAAGCTCGGCTGGATGATCAGCAGCGCGCCGCCGAAGCCGACGACGCAGGCGCCATAGCGCCGCCACCCCACCGTTTCCTTGAGGAAGACGCTGCTGAGAACGGTGAGGATGATCGGCTGGACGAAGAAGATGGCGATGGCATCGGCGACTTCCATCACCTGCAGCGTGGTGACGAAGGTGAGCATCGACAGCACCAGCAACCCGCCGCGCAGGGCATGGATGCCTTTCTGCCGCAAGGTGCCGGGCGTCCAGCTGCGTTTCCAGACGATCATCGGCAGGGCAAACAGGCATTGGAAGAAAAAGCGCGCAACGGTCACCTCGACCGGCGGGATGGTCACGGCGGCGAGTTTTGAAAAGATATCGACGATCGGCGATAGCATCACCGAAACGAACATCAGGGCGAGGCCCATCGTCAGGTCAGACGACTGCCGTTGGGCGAGCGGTGGGCTGGGGCTTTGCATCAACAATCCTCTGGCCTCACGGCCTTGGCAAGACGCGATCGCACCAGTCGGCAAAGCCGGCGGTGGCCGTGATGGCATCGATCTCATGCAGCGTCTCGTGCCGCATTTCGCTGTAGATTTCCGTCGTAATATTCGAAAAGCCGAATCCTTTCAAACGGTTTGCCAGCCAGGTTACAGCTTTGCCATAATCCGTCGCCGGATCCTGCCCGCCGCCCACCAGATGGATCGGCAGGGTCGGAC
>CAZZZI010000037.1:0-26924 GCA_964658415.1 uncultured Sphingomonas sp.
CCTGTTCGAACACCGCGACCGGCCACACCGCCGCGAAGTGGTGCTGCACCTCGGCGCATAGCGTTGCGAGCGGCTGAACCCCGTGTGAACGGCCCGTTGGCTTGCCGTTCAACTTTGCTCCGCTAAATCTTTCCGCACGCCCGATATATCGGGTTGCCACAGACAACAACCGGAGTGAATGCGATGAACTTGTTTGCGAAAATCGGCGCCGCCGCCCTGATCGGGATGACAGCCTTGACAGCCATGGCGCCAACGGTGTCTGCTGCCGGCCTCTCGGCCCCGGTCCAGACAGTCCGCTACGATCGCCATCGCGGCAACATGTGCTCGCCGCTGCTGGCAGTCCGCAAGGCCCGGGCATCCGGCATTCACCGCGCTGAAATCGCCCGGATCACTCCCCGCCGCGTCGTCGTCGCCGGTCGCACCCGCCACGGCATGGAGCGGATGGTTTTCGCCAACGTCGGCGGCTGCCCGGTCATCAGGCGCTAAGTCACTGAATCGCGGCGTCGGATGGCAATATTTCATCTGGCGCCGCGCCGGACTTGCTTTTAACTGGAAGATGCTTTTGGCTGACACCGAACCCGTTTCGGTTTCAACCGTTGCACCGGCGCCGATCTGCGTGGGAGGCGTGATTGGCGCAATTTCTATTACCGCTCCATGGAGGACGACATGAAACTCATTCTGGCCAAGGCGGCCCTCGCGGCGGCAGTGGTTGCCAGTTCTTTTTCAAGCATGGTGGCTCCGGCATCCGCCCAGAACCTCGACGTCTACGTAGGCCCCGGCCACCATCGCCCGCCGCCGCCGGACTATTACGGTCGTCCGCCGATGCCGCCACCCGGTTTTCGCGGTCGCGGCTGCGATCTGCGCCAGGCTGAGGGCATCGCCCGCGATTACGGCCTGCGCCGGGCGCGCGTCGTCGACGTCACGCCGCGTCGCGTCGTGGTCAACGGCTTCAGCCGCCGCGGCCCTGATACCATCATGTTCGCCAATGTCCGTGGCTGCCCGATGATGGGCCGCTGAGCCCTGTTACAAGCGAAAGAACAAGCCGCCCCCGGTCCGAGATCGGGGGCGGCTTTGTTTTGTCCGGGCGTCTATCGGCGGCCGGGCGTCCTCGCGCATTCTGCGCTCAGGGGGCAGCAGTGCTCTCTCGGCCGGGACGGCGCAACGGCGGATGCAGGGGCCGCTGCGCGCTCGTGGCCGGAATGCCTCAGGGCTCCAGCGCGTAGGTCACGTTGACGGTGACGTTGTAGCTGTTCTCGCCGCCGGCCATCGGCACGGCGGGTGCTGGCACGTCCTTCATCATGGCGGCGCGCATGATCGGCTGGGGGGCGGAGCGTACGGCGTTCTCGGTGATCTCGATCACCCGGCCGACCTTGACGCCGGCCGCTTCGGCGAGCGTCTTTGCCTTGGCGGCGGCATCGGCCATGGCGTCCTTGCGGGCGGCCTCGATGGTCGCTTCCGGCTTGTCGTTGACGAACTGGATATCGCCGCCCTGGTTGATGCCGAGGCCGACTGCCTGGTCGATGAGCCCGCCGAGCTTGCCGAGGTCGCGCACCCTGACCGTCAGGCCGTTGGTCACCTGGTAGCCGATCAGTTCCGGCGGCTGTTGCTGGCCGTCCTTGGCCTGCGGGTAGTTGTATTGCGGCTGGATGCCGAAGCCCGAGGTCTGCAGGTCGCGCTCGGCGATGCCGGCATTCTTGAAGGTCGCGAGCACCGCGCCCATCGCCTTGTTGTCCTGGTCGAGCGCATCCTGGGCAGTCTTCGACTGCTTGACGACCGAAAGCGTGACGACCGCCATGTCCGGCGCGACCGCTGCCTGGCCCTCGCCGGACACGCTGATCAAGGACTGGCGCGGCTCGTTTGCGGCAAAGGCCGCAGCGCTAGTGAGCGTCAGCAGGGCAAGGCCGGCAAAGGCGCTGCGGGCAAGTCTGGCTGGCCGGGGTTGTATCATCGGTTTCCTCCGTTGTTCTTCTGATACACTCTTGTGGCGATTGATTGTGTAGCCAATGCGGCGGTCCCTTGTCGTGACACAAGTTTTGGGCTAGAGGCAAGGCGTACCGGAGGACCATTGCTCCGGCGCATTGCGCATCGCGCAAGGTCGGGCCTGTAGCTCAATGGTTAGAGCCGGCGGCTCATAACCGCTTGGTTGGGAGTTCGAGTCTCTCCGGGCCCACCAAATTCTTCTCTTCTTCTTTCGCGAAAAGATGGGGCTGTGAAGGCGCAAAGACACTTTTGTTGGTGGCAGCCTGAGGCCGATGTCAGTGTTTTTACAGCAACCCTCAGAATTTCCGAATTCTTCTGCTAAATACCGTTCTGTGCGATAGAGGGACGATCTACCAAGAGGGATCTGGGAAATACTCACCGTCGCGGCGGTCTCCTCGACTTCGAGCTCTTCCAATTGGTCAATGAACGCTTGCCTCATGAGACCTGAGTGGTCGGCCGGACCGATCATTATTCGATCAATCTGCCGTGAGAGATCGTCCTCCGTCATGCCCAACTCGTTGTTGTTTTGCAGCTGGAGCTTGCAGACGAATTGAGGAGAACCGGCTTCAGCCCAACAACCGACACCAAACGGCAGCAGAAACCCGCAGCGCGATAGTCCGGCCGACGGGGATCACCGCTGCTGCAAGCAAGATGGCGTGCGTGACAAGTCGCTTATATTATAATTAACGCTTGCTTGCTATTTTTTTGACAGTTTGCATTTCAACGACCAGCGAAACGAGGTCTTGACTATGAATATATCTGTCGCAACGAAGCTCTTGGGCGTCTTTTCGGTCTCCGTCGCCATGACTGCAGGGCTCGGTTTGTTTGCCGTCTACTCGTTGAATTCCATTCAGGAAAAAAACCATCTCATCGTAGAGAAGAGAGTTCCGGCTTTCATCTTGCTTGGGCAGATGAACGCCGACCTCGGCGATGTCCGCATTTCGCAAAATGCGGTCCTTGCCGCCCCCGCGGAGCAGCGCCAGAAATTCTCGGATGCGCTGAAGGCTGCCACCGCCAAAGTCGAAGACGAAATCCGCGCCTACGAGCCGCTTCTTGTCGACAAGGAAGACATCGAGCTGTTTGACCTCGTCAAGCGCAACTGGAAGGCGGGTCTTCAGTCCTGGGGCGATGTCGCCACTCTTGTCACGAACGGCAAGGCGGATGAGGCGACGGCGCTGTTCTACGGAAAGGCGATGAGCGACTACAATGCCGCCGGGGACGCGGTGCAGGCTGCCGTCGACGATCTCGCGATGAACACGAGGGACGAAGGGGCTTCCACCATCGATACGGTATCGCTCGCCTCCAGCGTCACCTATGCGTGTCTCGGCATTGCCCTCCTGATCGGCATCGCCTCCATGCTGTTTGCCATCACGAACATTTCCCGGCCGATCGGCGGCATCAACAGGTCGATGCGCAAGCTTTCGCAAGGCGATACGGATGCGGAAATCCCGTTTGCCAGCCGGACCGACGAAATCGGCCAGATGGCCGGCGCGGTCGAGATCTTCCGACAGGCGGCGATCAGCAAGAACCGCCTCGAGCGCGAAGCGGAAGCCAGCCGGGAGCAAGCCGAGGCCGACCGCATCGAAAGCCAGCAACGGGCGGAACAGGATGCCGCCGAGCGCTTGCGCATTGCCACCTCGGGGCTTGCCGATGGCCTGAAGCGGCTCGCAGCGGGAGACCTGTCCTTCCAGCTGACCGAGGCCTTCTCACCGGATTTCGACGCATTGCGCCATGATTTCAATCGCTCGGTCGAGCAGCTCGGCAGCGCCCTGTCGTCCATTGCCGCCAGCGTCTCCAGCATGGGCAACGGCACCCGGGAAATTGCCGCCGGCGCCAACGACCTGTCGAAGCGCACGGAGCAGCAGGCGGCCTCGATCGAGCAGACTGCGGCAGCCGTTGAGCAGATCACCGTCAACGTGGCAAACTCCGCCAAGCGGACGGAGGATGCGCGCAGCGTTGCCTCGCGGGCGAACCAGTCGGCCGGCAAGTCGGCGGAAGTCGTGTCGCTTGCCGAGGAGGCGATGGAAAAGATAGAGACGTCGTCGCAGCAGATCTCCAACATCATCGGCGTCATCGACGAGATCGCGTTCCAGACCAACCTCCTGGCCTTGAATGCAGGCGTCGAAGCTGCCCGCGCGGGCGAGGCGGGCAAGGGATTTGCCGTGGTCGCGCAGGAAGTGCGCGAGCTTGCCCAGCGCTCCGCCCAGGCGGCCAAGGAGATCAAGGGCCTCATCCAGAGCTCGTCGTCCGAAGTCGCCAACGGGGTCAAGCTGGTGCGCGATGCCGGCGACGCGCTGAAGACCATCGGCCAGTTCATCGTCGAGATGAACGGTCACATGGATTCGATTGCCACCTCCGCAAAGGAGCAGGCCACCGGGCTGCACGAGGTCAACCAGGCGGTGAACTCGATGGACCAGACGACGCAGCAGAATGCCGCGATGGTCGAACAGTCGACCGCTGCCTCCAATACGCTGGCCAACGAGGCCTCGACGCTGCTCGATCTGGTCGGCCAGTTCAAGCTCGAAGGCATCGTCCATACGCAGTCGGCCTCGCTGCGGCAGGCGGGCAGGGCGATGGCGGCCCCATCTCGACCGGCGGCCGCTCCCGCTGCTCCCGCCGCGCCGCGGAAAATGGCGGCTGCCGGTGGCGGCTCCAGCACCAGCTGGGAAGAGTTTTGAGGCCATCGCCCCGGGAGTGACCGGTTCCGGGCGGGCGCTCCGGGACCCGCAGGACGGAGCGCAGACAGTTGCCCGTCCTCAGGCGAAAGACGAGAAGAACCAAAAGCCTGGCTTCGGTCAGGCTTTTGCGTGTCCGGCCCTTGCCGCCGTGCGGGATCCGGACCCCTCCGGGCCATCTCGGCGCCACGGTCAGCTGATCGCTTCTGCCCAGCGCTGCCGCCGTATCCGATGTCGCTGACATATGCTGCTCACCTCGATGCCGCTGGGCGCAATCTGTCCACACGTTTCAGGGTGCATCGCCCCGTTTCACGTCAATCCGTTAGTGATATCATACTAATTTAGGCTATCCCGTTTCGAGGTGCCGCGCGGTGATATCCGGACGGTTTCGGAGGTGGACAGTCGTGAGCGTTGCGTTGCGTAAACCGTGGCCCCCGGCGGCGCGACCGATCGCGCCCGGCCGGTGTTGCGGCATCACGAAACCCGCTGCGCCCTGCAGAGCACAGGCCATGTGTTTCAATGGCAAATCCGTGCAGCAGTTCGGAGCTGAACACATGCTGGGAGATTACCTATGTCAGTTTCGATGACGGCATCCCTTTTGACCTCGGACGCCATGGAAATCATCGCCTTCCGTCTGCACGAACAGGAATTTTGCGTGCGCACGACCTCCATCCGCGAGATCCGGGGATGGGTCGCATCGACCCCCATGCCGCATTCGCCGCCAGACGTCCTCGGCGTCATGAACCTGCGCGGCAACGTCATTCCGATCATCGACGTGGCGCAGAGGCTGGGCATGCCGTCTTCCGAGCCCACCCATCGAAGCGCCATCATCGTAGCCGAAGTCGGCCGGCTCATCGTCGGCCTCGTCGTCGACCAGGTGTCGGATATCCTGACCATCAAGCGCGACCGCATCCAGCCGGTACCGCCGATCTCGCTGTCGCCGGGCTCGGAATATGCCGAAGGCATCATCAACCACGAGAGCGGCATGATCTGCTTCCTCAATGTCGATCTGCTGTTCGGCGAGGCCGCCTTCGACGATGAGGCGGCCGCATGAGCGACGGTGTCAGCCCCGATCCCTTGTCCGCAGCATCGGCTGCAGGGCCGGGTGCGCGACCTCGGGCGGAGAAATAGCATGCAGGCTCCCGACGATATCGATCTGATAGTGGGGCTGAATATCCGCCGGCTACGGCTGCTCCAGCGGGTATCGCAGGTGCAGCTGGCCGATGCCATCGGCGTCACGTTCCAGCAGGTGCAGAAATACGAACGCGCTTCGAACCGCATTTCGGCCAGCAAGCTCTATCAGGTCGCCCAGTTCTTCCAGGTGAGCGTTGCCGTCTTTTATGCGGGAACCGCCGATCCCAGGGCGGCCGGGTCCCGAGCGGTGCTCGAGATGCATCCGCATGTCTCGCGCATGAGCCGGGCCATGATGTCGATCTCCTCGGAACACATCAAGCAGAGTGTCGTCGGCCTCGTCGAGCATCTGGCGACGCTGGATAAACGTCATTCGGTCGGCGACGAAGAGCAGAGTGCATGATGATCAGGCTTAATGATAAAAGTGAACTTCCCGACCTCGACGACGAGATCGCGCGCCTCTACCACGAATCGGTCAATGCGACGATCGAAGTCATCATTCGCGACGCGATCAACCACGGGCACCACCCTGCCGACATAGCGGCGGCGCTGCTGGCTGCGCTCGATGGACAGATTGCCTGCATCCTGGATCAGTTCAGCTCGCAGAACGTTTTCCCGAACGTTCATTGAGACCGTGCCGCGCGTGGCGAACTGCGGCCCTCATCGGCACATTGGATCAAAAGGCGACCGCAGCGGCCTTTGGCGGCCTCGATGCGCTCCGGCCGGTGCCGCGGAGCGTTGGGGGGCATTCGATATCCCGAGCCACGATGCATGGAATGATCGCCGCCAGGGTGCGGAGCGTCGTCAAGGTGTGGCACCCTACCGTTCCGCAATCCTGCGTGTTCTTAAGTTCGGCTGCACTGCAGTTCGGAAAGACGTAGAGCAACCTTGCAATATGTTGAAATTCTGTTTCACTCTGGAGAATATATGTAGAAACGCGTCTATTTTATCCTTCCTGGTAACTGGCTCGAGATTTGGGTGATTTGAACAGATACTATTCCGGCTGTTGCTTGCGACCTGCAGGCAGCCGAAAGATGCAGGCGGGGAACGCGGGGCGGCGGCTTTGATACATGAGCGGGATCTTCAATCCGAATTTGCACCTCCAGACCGGTCAGTTCAGCCCGGCTCCAGATACTTCTCTCATATGCGCATCATGGAAGGGGCAAGTCTTATGCCGGCAAGGAAGTCACTCAAGAGCGCAGATTCCAAATTGAAGATGGCCGAGGAGAAGATCGGCTTCGGGACATGGACGTGGGACCTCGAAACATCGGAATTGAACTGGTCACCCGGGCTGTGTCGGATTCTCGGCGTCGATCCCCATACCATCGTGCCGACGATCGATCTTTACCAGTCGCTCTGTCATCCCGACGACCAGCTGGATTTCGACGATGCCATCGGCATCGTTTCGTCGCGCAAGCTCGAGAGCAGGATCTTCCGTATCATCCGTCCCGATGGCGTGCTGCGCTACCTGCACAGCAAGGCGGAGCCGCATTTCGACCGTAACGGAACGACCGTCATGGTGATGGGAGTGATCGAGGACGTCACCGACGGGCAGGCGCTGAAGCAGGAACTGGCCTCGCAGCGGGATTCTTCCAAGGTCCTGATGAAGCTCGTCGATGGCGCGGTCTGGCGGGCGTATCCGGACGGCAGGCTGATCGAGACCTCCCATTGGATGAAGCTCACCGGGCAGACACCGCAGCAGGCCCGCGACTGGGAAAAGCTGGCGGCGATCCACCCGGATGATCGGGCGATGTTTCGCGAGGCCTGGCGCGATGCCATCCTGCGGCGGGGGCTGCTCGACGTCAGCATCCGCGTCCGGCTCGTCGACGGCAGCTACCAGCGCCGGCACAGCCGCGCCCACCCCATCCTCGATGCCGACGGTGAGATCGTCCAGTGGATCGGTCACTCCGTGGCGATCAAGCGCTCCGCATCGGCGCCCGCGCTGCAGGCGTTCCTGACATCGGCGCAGATCAGGGCCGCACGGGCGCTGCTGGACTGGACGGCGCCGGAGCTGGCCGAAAAGGCGGCGGTGTCCTTTTCCACCGTGCGACGGATGGAGCAGAAGGCATCGTCGGTGCGGCAGGAAAGCCTGGTTCGGGTGCGCACCACCTTCGAGGCGGCCGGCGTCACCTTTTCGGTCGAGGACGGCGGCCAGGTGTCGATGAGTTTTTGCGAGCCGGATGGCGACGGATTGGCCGTCGATGGCGTCCGGTCAAGCGGGATCGTCAGGCCGCCGGTTTGATTCGCGACGGGATGGACTGATACCGCGCAGAGATCTGCACAAAATGCTCACCTCTAGCGGGGCGTTTGGGCACATATTGTCCAATTCGAGCAGAGGGACAGGGAATGCTCACCTAACAATCTGCTTATGTTTGTCCTTGCTAAAGGATTCGCAGAACCTTGCGCGTAGCAATGATCCCTGCCGGAGCGCTGATTGCGCGCGTCATGATGACGTTTTGACTACTTCGGCATCACGCTATCCAGGAAAATTGCATGATCAAGATCTGTCTGGCGATCCTTCTGGGATCGGCTGTTGTCGCACCGAATTTCGCGTTTGCTCTCGACAAGCCCACCGGGCCCGTCGTGCTGACCATTCATGGAGCGCTGGCGCACCCGAACGACGGCAAGGATGCCACGTTCGACCTTTCGATGCTGGAGGGGCTCGCCAGTCGCTCCGGCACGATGGCGACGCCGTGGACCGAGGGCAAGACCTCCTTTTCCGGGCCGCTGCTGAGCGCCATCCTCGAAGCGGCCGGTGCCAGCGGCAGGGCGCTGAGGGTGAGCGCGCTCAACGATTATTCCGCCGAGATCCCGATCGACGACGCGCTCAAGCTGAAGACGATCCTGGCGACCCGCATGAACGGCAAGCCGATGTCGGTCCGTGACAAGGGACCGCTGTTCCTGATCTATCCGTTCGACACCAATCCGGAGCTCTACAACGAGAAGTATTTTTCCCGTTCGGTGTGGCAAATCAAGGCGATCGAGGTCGAGGAGTGATCAGAACGGCTCGGACCGACCGCGAGATCATACGCAGCGCCGGCAAGGCAACGACCGTGCTGCAGATCGTCGCCGTCGTGCTGATCGTCGTGCTCGCCTACATCTACAGCGATATATCGAGCCGCTACTCCACCCTCCAGGATGGCGTCCGCGAGAACGCCATGTGGTCCGTCTACCAGCTGGACCGGGAGGCCCGGACCCTGAGGGAGACTCTGGAGGATATCGTCGAACGGCATGACTACTCGCAGGAGAAGGTGAACTTCCTCGCCCTGAACTACAACATATTGTATTCTCGCATCACCACGCTCGACGACTCCCACTTCGAAAGCAGGTTCTCGACGGATCCGCGTGTCGTCAAGCTGATGGGGGAGGTGCGGCGCACCGTCTACGGTGCCGCGCCGCTGTTCGACGATGTGGACGCCGGCAAGCCGATCTCGGCGGCCAGCCTGGGGATCCTGCATTATGAGATCGGCATCCTCGTTCGCAAAAGCGGCGACCTTCTCACCTACACCAACAGCACCTTGTCATCCGACCGCGCCGACGATCGATCCAAGATCCTGTACCTCGAAAAGAAGTCGCTGATCCTGATCGGTCTGCTTGTCATCTCCGTGGTGTTCCTGATCCTGACGCTGCGACGGCAGCTGCGCAGCGTCAGGGCCGCCGGTCGAAGCCTCGAGAACATGGCGGAGCGCGTCAATATCGCCTACCAGGCCGCCGAAGACGGAAATCGCGCCAAATCGCAGTTCATGGCGACGATGGGACACGAGATCCGGACGCCGCTCAACGCCATCCTCGGCATGGTCGAGATCCTGGAGCTTTCGCCCTTGCCCCCCGAGGTTGCCTCGGGCGTGAAGACCATCCACCGGTCCGGCGAGGCCCTGCTCGACATCATCAATGAAATCCTCGATTTCTCGAAGATCGAGCATGGCAAGCTCGAGCTCGAGTCGCGGCGTGTCGATGTCCGCATGCTGGCCGAAAGCGCCGTCGAAATCATGCGGGGGCGGGCGGTCGAAAGCGGAAACGCCGTGCTTCTGGATATGCCGTCCACGCTGTCGGTGCCCTGCATCATGTCCGATCCGACCCGGGTCAGGCAGGTCATTCTCAATCTGATGAGCAATGCGCTGAAGTTCACGTCGAAAGGAACGGTCACGCTGCGCATGCGCGAGAGCCAGACCGGTGCCGGAAATCGGCTGCGGGTCGAGATACAGGATACCGGCATAGGCATCGATCGGGCCGGCACGGAGAAGCTGTTCCAGCCGTTCTCGCAGGTCGATGCGAGCATCACCCGCAAATACGGCGGAACCGGCCTCGGGCTTACCATCTGCAAGCAGATCGTCGAGAAGCTCGGCGGCAGCATCGGGGTGGAGACGGCACTCGGGAAGGGCAGCACCTTCTGGTTCGAGATGCCCGTGCAACCCGCGACCGCGCCCGCCATCCCGGATGTCATGGCAACAGCCGGCGAACTGCCGAAGTTACGCGTGCTGCTGGTCGACGACAACGCGCTCAACCGACAGATGGCAAGCCGCATGCTGGCGCATCTGGGCCAGGAGGTCGTGGTGGCCGGGGACGGGCAGGAGGCGCTGGACATCACAGCCCGGGAGAAATTCGACCTCATCCTGATGGATATGCAGATGCCGGTCATGGATGGCATCGAGGCAACCCGGAAGATCAGGGCCGGAACCAACGCTTCGTCCCGGACGCCCATCGTCGCCATGACGGCGAATGCTTCCGAGGCAGACCAGCGGCTCTGTGCGGAAGCCGGCATGTCGGACTTCCGATCGAAACCGGTCTCGATCGCCAGCCTGCGCTCGCTTCTCGAGACCCATGCCGTCGCGAAACCGCGGGCGTCGGTCATGGCCTTCAGGCTGCCGCCTTCGCTGCAGCTGCCTTCCGACGCCTTCGACCATCGCAAGGCGGAGATCGTCGAGGCGCTCGGGGAGGATGTCTTCCAGGAGCTTCTGCAGACCTTCTTCGACGACGCCAACAGGATACTGGCCGGCCTGCACGATGCCCTGTCCAGCGGCGAGCACGACCGCGTAAGGCGCATGCTGCACAGCCTGAACGGGGCGGCGGCGAATGTCGGCCTGGCGGATATCGCCGCGACGTCCAACCGTCTCGAATCCGAAACCCCGAGTGCCGAACATATCGAAGAACTCGCCAGCGCGATCCGCACCCGCCGAAGCGCGCTGGCTGCTTGAGGAGCAAATGATGCGTATCCTTCTGGTCGACGACAACAACACGAACCTGATCTTTCTCACCAAGCTCGTCGAGAAGCTCGACGGCTGCGAGCCTGTCCCATTCAGCAGTCCGCAGGACGTGCTGATGGCGATGCCGGAGCTGGACTTCGACATTGCCGTCTGCGACTTCCAGATGCCCCGCTACAGCGGCGTCGAACTGATGGCCGAGGTCAGGAAATTCGAGAAATACCGGCACAAGCCTTTCGTGGTGGTCACGGTCGATACCGAGATCGAGACCCGCATGGCCGCGCTCAACGCCGGCGCCATCGATTTCCTCAACAAGCCGGTCAATCCGCTCGAGTTCGCAGCCCGGATGCGCAACCTCGTCGCCCTGACGGAGGCAAGGACCGAGCTTGCCAACAAGGCCGACTGGCTGCGGCGGGAGGTCGATAAGGCAATTGCCGAGCTGCGCGAACGCGAGCGGGAAATCATCGACAGGCTGACGATTGCCGCGAGCTACAAGGATCCCGAGACGGCCCGCCACACGCTGCGCGTCGGGCTCTATTCCGAGGCGGTTGCCAGGGCCTACGGTCTGGATGAGAAGCTCTGCAACGATATTCTGCTGGCCGCGCCTATGCACGATATCGGCAAGGTCGGTATCCCAGATGCCGTGCTCCTGAAAAAGGGCAAGTTCACGGAGGACGAGTTCAATCAGATGCAGCGCCATACGCTGGTCGGATGCGAGATCCTCGGCCAATCCCATTCGAGCCTGCTGCAGCTCGCTGCCGATATCGCGGGCAGCCATCACGAACGCTGGGACGGAAACGGCTATCCGTTGCGCCTCAGCGGCACGGACATCCCGCTGCCGGGACGCATCGTCGCCATTGCGGACAATTTCGACGCGCTGACCACGGAGCGTCCCTACAAGGAGGCATGGTCGTTCGAGCGCACGGTCGCACACATATCGGAGCGTGCAGGTACGCAGTTCGATCCTCAATGCGTGGCTGCATTCCTGACGGTAACGGACGAATTTGCCCGGATCATGGAGGAGCACAAGGCGCGGAACCCTGTTCCTACAGCCGCCTAAGTGCATAATTTATTTAGACTTAATTGCTAATATAGGTCTTAAACAAGGACCCCTGGAATGAAAATCAATCTCTCCCGTACACTGCTGCTTTTCGGGCTCGTCGTCGGTGCAGGCCTGGTAGGCTCGATCGGTCTCCAGACCTACACGATGGAGAAGCTCAAGGTGAACGGTCCGATCTACAAGTCGATCGTCGAAGGCAAGGATCTGGTCGCGGATATCCTGCCGCCGCCGCTCTACCTCATCGAATCCTACATGTTGGCGAACGAGATCGACAACAATCCGGATCTCCTTGCGGTCGATACCGCCAAGCTACAGTCCCTGAAAAAGGACTATGACACCCGCCGTGCCTATTGGCAGGCGTCCGGGCTCCCCGACGGGATCAAGGCCAAGCTGGAGAACGACGTCCTGGCCAAGGCCGATCTCTTCTGGAAAGCCTTGAACGAGCGCTTCCTGTCACCGGACAGTAAGGTGGACAAGCACGTGGCCCTGATGGAACTGAAGGACCTGTTCCACACCCACGAGGCTGCAGTCCTCGAACTGGTGACGATGGCCGATGGACTGTCGACAGCACAGGAAGCGGAGACGGCACGCATGTCGTTCTGGCTGGTGCTGCTGGCCCTCGGGGCCGGTGCGCTGTCGGTGGCTGTCTTCCTGGGTGGCCTTTTCACCATTCGTCAAAGGGCAATCAAGCCGATCACCACGATGACGGCCGTCATGTCGGATATGGCAGGCGGCAATCTCGATCGGCAAGTTCTCTATGCCGATCGGACCGACGAGATCGGCGCCATGGCCTCGGCCCTCAATATCTTCCGGACGGCCGGGCTTGAAAACCGCACCCTGCACGAAGAGGCGGAAGCTTCCAGGGCGAAGGCCGACGCCGACCGGCGCCGCCGCGAAGCCGAACGGCAGGAAGAGGAGAGACAGGTCAAGGCGGTCATCGACGCGCTCGGTGCCGGGCTTGGCCGTCTTGCCCAATGCAACATGCAGCTGACCATCGATTCCAGGTTCAGCGACCAGTTCGAGCCGCTGCGCTCCGACTTCAACAATTCGCTGGCCATCTTCCAGACGACGCTCGAAGAAGTCCTGCAGAAGACCCGACTGGTGCACGGCAACGGAACCGAGATGCAGGAGGCGGCGCACAGCCTGTCCAAGCGCACCGAGGAACAGGCGTCGGCACTGGAGGAGACGTCTGCGGCCCTGGAAGAGGTCACGGCCACCGTACGGTCGTCATCCGAGCGGAGCCTCGAGACGCGCAACCTCGTTGCCGATGCGAAGCGCTGTGCCCATGACTCGATCGTCACGGTGCAGGAGTCCGTGGAAGCCATGAACCGCATCCAGGCCGCATCCGGAGAGATTACCCAGATCATCGGCGTCATCGACGAGATCGCCTTCCAGACGAACCTGCTGGCACTCAACGCCGGCGTCGAGGCGGCGCGTGCGGGCGATCAGGGCAAGGGCTTTGCGGTCGTCGCCCACGAGGTCCGCGAGCTTGCCCAGCGCTCGGCCAAGGCTGCGAAGGAGATCAAGACGCTGATCGTCAACTCGTCTTCCGAAGTCTCGGCCGGGGTAAGGCTGGTCGGAGAGACCGGTGTCGCCCTGAAGAAGATCGAAGGTTTCGTCTCCGATATCGACGCGAAGGTGGAAGCCATCGCCACATCGAGCGTCGAGCAGGCGACCGGACTTCAGGAAATCAGTTCCGCCGTCAATGCGCTCGACCAGATGACGCAGAGAAACGCCGCCATGGCCGAGGAAACGACGGCGCTCAGCAACGAATTGTTCACGGGCTCCAGCGTGCTGACGGAACTGGTGGGGCGCTTCAAGCTCAACCGCGATCCACAGCGCCGCGATCAGGACCAGGGTGCCATGGAACATCGGAGCTGGCAGGCAAAAATGGCCAGCTGAGGCTTGAAGGGTTAACCGGCGATCGGAAACCGCGCGCCGGCCATGACTGCCGGCCGCGATCTTCTGTACGAAGCACAGGCGCTGCCCGCGACCGTTATCGGCAGCGGGTGGCGCCTTTTCTCGTTATGGCTAATAGAATACCTGCAGTCATCGGCCACCGGCGTCTGCCGACCTTCGGATCCGTCAGGTGCCGGCTTCAGCGCGTCAGGCGCTAAGCATCTGGCTGAGATTGCTGATGATCGTGGCTGAGGCGTAGGGCTTGCCGACGAAACGGCTCAGCGCGGGCAGGTCACAGGCCATGACGTTGCAGCGGCCGGAGGTGACGATGATCTTGGTGTGCGGCCAGCACTCTGAGACGACGGCTGCAAGTTTCAGCCCGTCCATGGAGCCCGGCATATCGACATCGGTAAAGACGGCGCGGATCTCGGGATGGTCGGTGAGCATGGCCACCGCCTTCTGGACGTTGGCGGCTTCGAGAACCTCGAACCCGGCTTCCTCCAGGGCCCAGACGATGTCGAGCCGGATCAACGCTTCGTCTTCGACGACCAAGACCGTCGTTTTCTCGCCTGCCATGTCCGGCTCCTGTAAAGCGCTCTGTCGAAATCCAAACGCATCAGCGTGCATTTCGGTACGGGCGCATCTCCGGTATATCAGGACATGTTTAATTAAATGCGAATGAACGAGGTGCCGGCGCGTTGCAAAGGCGGCCCCGGCCGTTGCCGGCGGGGGCCAATTGCGCGGGTTTAGCGGGACGCGATGCGGCCCGGGGCGACCGACAGGTGGGGCACGACCAGCAGTCGGTTGACTTCGCCGCGCTTGAAGGCTGCGAGGAAGCGGCGGTAGTCCTTGAAGGAGACGCAACCGTTGGAATCGCCGCGCCGTCCGAGCATGTAGGTGTGGGCGAGTAGACCGTCGCGGCCGTAGATGGCGCGGGCATCGACGGGATTGAGGCGGATTGCCTCGACGCCGTGGAACAGCGATTCGCGCAAGGTCAGGTCGTAGGTGTGCGGCGGTGTCGGCCCGCGGTTCTTCTGGTTAACGTAGCGCGGATTGTCGATCATCTGGCCAAGCCCGGAATGGGCCTCCAGCTGCTCGCCGTTCGGCAGGTAAACGCGGGCTGCCGAGATATCGTAGATGGCGACGCGGGTGCGGGCGTTGGGGAGCGAGGTCGGCGCCTTCCAGACCGGCTCGTTGTCCATCCCGGCATCGTCCGGGCGGGCGTAGGCGAGCTGTGTCCTCGAGGGACGGGTCAGCTTTGCGGCCGGCGTCGTCGCCGCATCGGGCGAGGGGGTGGGGCGCAGGGTCGGCAGGGGAATGCTCGACATCAGCATGTCGTCCGCCGAGCTGTTGCCGGAGCCGTCGCCGGATGCCGTCGGCATGACCAGCCCGAAGGTCTGTTCGACCGCGACGTTGGCGCGGCGGGCATCGGGCTCGACCATGGCGGCGGCGCTCGATGGAAGGCCGTCGTTGCGGTCGTCGGAACCTGGTTGCGTGCGGGCGGCTACCTGGGGGGCGCGGGCGGGCTTCGTTGCGGCCTGCGGACGCTGCACGAGCGATGTCGCGCCGCGCGTCGTGGCAGGGTCGATCATCGCCATCTGCACGGGGCGGTCTGCGGCGGATGCCGTCGCTGCCGTGGCCGGGTTGGGCAGAGGGATCGGAACGGTCGCGCCGGCGCTGCCGGCAGCAAGGGTCGAAGGCGAGCGGCCGTCAGCCGCTGCGGCGTCGACGGGGACCGACGGCGAGGCGTCTGCAACAGCCAGCCGGTCGTCATGCGAAGCCACGGGGCGGACGGGTGCGGCGGTCGAGAGCGCGCGCTCGGTCTGGGCTGCCGCGCGGTTGAGATCGAGGCTGGCGGTGCGCACGGCAGCGGCGTCGGCGGTCCCGGCGGGCGGTCCTGCCAGCGCTACCTTCAGGGCGGCGACGACATCTGCCGGCAGCGGTCGCGCCGATGCATGGGCGAGGTCGCCGGCAGCGGCGGTCGCGACCTGGGCGACGCGATCACCCTTGGCAATGACGGAATAGCTCGGTGCGAGGGCGGCCATTTCGGCGGCGATCGCCGAGCGATGGGCCCTTTCGAGGGCGAGGGCATTGGTGCCGACCGGATCCGGCGTGGCAAGCCGCAGGCTCGAATGGCCAATCGTCTGCGACGTGTGCAGCGCAAGCGAAGAGGCTGGCTTTGAGAGGATGGACGAACCCGATCCGTACGGAACCGCGACCCCTTGCAAGGCAAATGCTGTCGCCACCACCCAGGAAAAGGCAACGACACCGGTGCCGATCATCAGGGTACCGACCGTCACGACGCGGGACGAGCCCTTCTTGCCGGCCCGCCCAGCCCTGGGACCTACATCCCGAAACGTCTCGATCGCAAACGCCATGATACTCGTTCCACACTGATACACACGCAGGCGGACAGGCGGCCCGGCGTGCCGGTGCCTGCTTGGTTCGGCAGGAAGACGCTGTTGGTCTCCGCTGCTTTCTACCGCTCGGTTCAAAGAATGAAGAATCTTGGTAACTAAACCCTTTACGCGACGAATATTAGAAGGGTCTTCCGAAAATTTATGCCTGTCGCGCCTCAATACCCGCATCCTGGCGTTCGTTTTTGGAACAGTTCGACGGGGTTCACCGTTGCGCCATCACGGAACGGATGGTTAATATGACTGTTCGATGACGGGCTGCATAGGCAATCCGTGCGGCTGAAATGTGGGAGAAAAAATATGAAAAAACGGCTTTTCCTGGCGTTATGTGCGCTTGCTGCCGCTCCCATGACGGCATCTGCCCAACCGCACAGCATCGGCAAGGCCCTGACGGCCTGTATCGTGCAGGCGACCGAGGAAAACAGGCCGGTCGCCTTGGGCAAGGATCGTCCGGTGGCGCAGATAGCCTGCGACGACGACGGTGCCAAGTACTTCTACGATGCGCTCGAGACGCTCGGGGCCGAGACCAGCGATACGACGACCGGCGGTGCCACGCTCGTCACGCGTCGCTTCGGAAACGAAAGCGGGCCGGGCGCCTCGCGATGCCAGCGCAAGATCAGCGCGTCCGGCACGTCGAGGGACGAGGATTACCACTGCTGGATCGACCTCGATGTCAACGATACCGTCATGACCGGCTGGGCGGGCGGGCGTCACTGACATCCCGCCCCGGTTGCCGGAAGGGAGCCCCAACAAGCTTTGCACAAGCCATGCCGCCTATGGTCGCATCAGACGCCCGAATGTGACGCGGCGGAAAAAAAGGACAATGATATGTCGAACGAAACAGAGACTTACCGCGATCCCCAGGATACCACCGTCGCTCTTTTCCTCATGGAAAACGATGGAGACAAGCTGACCGACATCCTCGTTGCAGCCCTCAGCGAAGCCTTCCGCATTCTGGGCGATGACGTGCCTTCCGACAGCATCCACTGATCGGTTGGGGTACCGCCCTTTTTCCCCTTGCCCATTTGCGCCTGTCCGCAAAATGCCGTAAATCACGCGTTAATGATCAGCCGTCGGTTGCCGATACCTGGTCCAGCACGATGATGCTGCTGCGGTTTTGTTGCATGAGGGTGAGATGAACGATTTTTACGTCGGCCAGAAGGTCGTTTGCATCGACGACAAGTTCAAGAACGTGTCGATCGACCAGCTGATCCGTAAAGACGAGATCTATACGATCCGCTGGGTCGGGATGTATTCGCACTATATCGACGGCGAGTTTCTCGGCATCAAGGTCGCCGAGATCCACCGCGGCGACGATGACGGTCCGGAGGGGTATGGCGCTGCCGACATGCCTTACCGCGCCTCGCGCTTCCGCCCGCTCGTCGAAGACAAGCTCAGTTCGCTGCGCAAGCTGCTGGCGCCATCGCCGGATGCCCCGGCCGAGCCGCAGAAGAAGGCGCCCGTGAAGAAGACCGAGAAGGTCTGACGCGGCCGTTATTCGCGCTCAGAAATTTTGCCGCCTGAACCTTCGGGGGATGAACACGTTTCCAGTGCTCATCCCTGACGGAGGAGCGTGCAAATGAGCGAAATGACCCTGAAAGATCTGGCCGAGAAGATGCGCGATATCGATATCGCGATGCTTTTGACCCATGCTGAAGGCGGGACGATTGCCGGACGGCCGATGAGCAACAACGGCGAAGTCGACTACGACGGCGACAGCTACTATTTCACCTGGGAAGACGCAAAGATGGTCTCGGACATCGAGGCCGATGCCAACGTCTCGCTGACCTTCCAGGGGGCCAAGTCCTTCGCGGTTGCCGTCGAGGGCAAGGCAGTGCTGGTGCGTGAGAAGGCTGAATTCGCCGAGCACTGGACGAGCGATCTCGACCATTGGTTCGAGAAGGGTATCGATACCCCCGGCGTCGTGATGATCCATGTTCATGCCGAGCGTGTTCACTACTGGGACGGCGAGGACCAGGGCGAGGTGCAGGTGCCGGACGACGATCGCTGAGGCTCGGCGATGGGGGCGGCGTTGCTGCCATGACGCGTCGTCCAGAAGAATACAACCTGGCGTCTTGTCTTTCGCGGTGGCGGCCCTAATTCTGCTTCATCGCGCTTCCAAACAGTGAGGCGGCGATGATGCCGAATTGGAGTATCGATGAAGAAAATTTTCACAGGCTTTGCTGCTGCTGCGCTGGCCGCCATGATTGGTCTTTCCGGAATTGCGCCGGCTTCGGCCGCGCCGCTTTCGGCGATCACGGTGACCAAGACGTCAGACGTCTCGACCGTCCAGTATAATCCGGACGCGCCGCCGCCACGCCGCATGGACCGTGATCGCCGCGGACGTCCTGGCTATCGCAACGAGAACCGTCCCGGCTTCCGTCGCGGTCCTCCTCGCGACCGCAGGGGCAACTGGAACGGCTACCGTGGCTACGAACAGCGTCGCCCCGGCTACCGCCGCCACAATGACGGCTTCTGGTATCCGTCGGGCGCCTTCCGGATCCAGATCCGCTAAGCTCAGAGAACACAGATCGATCAAGGCGGCCCTCGGGTCGCCTTTTTTTTGGAAAGGCTTTCAGGCGTTTAGTCACCTCGGAAAGGTGAAATGCCGGATAGTCACACTTTGCTAACCCTGTGTTGGTTGATCTCTGACCCAAGACGCCGGGACGGTAGATTTACCGTGGCACTCCGCCGCTCGCATTAAGATCTGGTCCGTAGTCTGACTATCAGTGCGCAACAGATCGCTCGAGAAGGGGAAACGCATTGTCAGACAAGCATGCTGCCGACAAGCTAAGTTACGGAAATCGCTTCGGGGACGACATTGTCAAGTTGGCAAACGCTTCCCTCAGCCTCGCCTCGAGTGCCTCGGAAGCCCAGATCGCCGCCGCGAAATATGCCCGCTGGTTCAGCGACGGATCGGTCCAGCCGGAGCCTCTGGAGACGTCAAAGGCGCGGTTCCGCAAGATCCTGCCGACCATGGACGCAATCGAGATCGCCACGGCGACGCGCGACAATCTGTCCATCCTCGGCGACGATGCCCATAGCCTGTTTTCCGGACGTCTGCCCGCCAACAACAGGATGCGCAGGGCCAACCGCACGAGCGTGTTGCCGACCATCCCCTATCTCGGAAGCTGCAAGTTCGGCGAAGTCGTGGTGGGCCAGACGGCAGCCAGCTATTCCGTGCTGCAGCTTTTCATCGCCAATTTCGACGGTGAATTCGATACGTCCGCCGGCGCCAGCTTCTACAAACCGAGCAGCCGGGATTTCGACCAGATGTTCTTCGGTGTCCACGTGGTTGTCGACCGCGACGGCAACCCGCTGGGCTTCGATCGCAAGCGCGGCGTCGACGGCATTGCATTCAAGACGAAGGACCTCAACAAGGCGCTCTACAATGTCGCAGCGGCGGCGACGGGCCTGTCGATGGAGCAGTTGAAGGTGCGCGCCGAGGCCGCCCGCAAGCGCTAGGCAGCGGCGCCACCCTCGGCTTGGGCGGGCGCGTCAATCCGGATCGCTATCCCGGCTGGCGTTCCTGTCTTCCGCCATGCGTCGATCCATATGGATGGAGAAGAGCTTGGCGGTCAGGTGCACGACGTTCTTGGCCTCGTAGCGATTTTTCATCTTGTCGATGCGGTGCTCGATGGTTCTTTGGGACAAGGCGAGGACAACGGCGATTTCCTTGGCTGTCTCGCCCTCCATCAGCAACTGGATGATGCCTTCGTCCACCATGTCGAGCTTGGCATCGACGGGCGCGTGGAACATGAAGCGGCCTTCCGTGAAGGACAGGCACCATTCGGGACGCGTCGCCGTCTTCTGCGGAATGAGCAGGCGATCGTAGCCGACATTGATGCCGGCAAGCTTCGCCTGAACCAGGTCGATCAGCGGTTTGCGCAGGGCGATTGCGCGGCTGTAGTGGGGTATGATGGCGTCCAGAGTGTAGGCGCGGTCCGGCAAATCCCGCAAGGGACCTTCCGGAAACATCTTCTTCAGATTGAGCATCCGGCTGTTGATCCCGTAGGCCTTGAGACACCGGAAGTGCCAGTCCAGCGGGTCGTCGCTGCGGGTGTCGACGACGTTCAGGGACATCTTGAACGTCATTCTGTCGCTGAGACTGCCGCAGATGGCGCGCACGTCGGCAAGCGGCGCGGTTGCATCCAGCCAATTGTCGATCAGGGCCTGGGAGATGGTATTGAATGTCGATTTCGAAGTCATGCAGGATATACCATAGCGGCAAATCCTGTCGGCTGTCCGGTTGATTGAGCGATTAATGTTCAATCGCGAGAGTTGTTTCCAGCCACTGTTGCGCGTTAGGCTCAGGTCGCGTGCTTCGCCACGCTGTGGTCTGGCCAGATGAGGGTCTCAGGCGTCGTGGAGGGCGCTGAGAAGGTCTTCTTGGGTATGGTGTCCGGCGTCATAGAGATCAATTGCGCGATTTGCGGCAGCAAGGCCTGCCGGGCTCGCAAGTTTCACTTCACGTTCCGCGCACCAGGCGTAGAGCGCGCCGGCAAGCACGTCGACCTCTTCCGAACAGACAAGTGTCTGGACCAGCATGGACATTCCTACCTCCTGAAAAAGCGGGCTCCGGAAAAACCCGGACCGGTTGATGGCGGCAGAATGAAGCGATGCGAGCCACGGTCAAGACAGACCTCGGAGCGATGTTAAAGCTCCTCGTCTGCCGATCCGGAAGTTGTCCCGGAAAAGCGCAATTTGGCTATCGAGGCGGCTGGTTCGTGCCGGACTGGGGCAGGTCTGTCCCGGGAACCTCGGGAACCTTCGGGACGACAAGCAACAGGATGCCGAGGACGACGGCCAGTCCGACCATCGCTGCAAGGGTGATCTTTACACGCTGCGAAATCACTGGCGATTGAGCCTTGAAGCCTCGACGGCGGCGCCGATCAGCTCTTCGGCGAAACCGAATGCGTACTCCGCCTCTTCGCTGCCGAGTTTAAGCTCGCCGCATTTCGAATGCATGGCGTTGCGGATGTCGGCGAGCAGCGCCTGGTCGATCGTCTGGTCTCCCTCGCTGAGCGCGTGGGTGAGGGCGCACCGCGCTATGATCTCAAGCACCGCAAGCCGCCCCTCTATTTCTCCGAGCGACGGAATAGCATTCCTGGCGGTATCGCGGGCGCAGTCGCGGGTTGTGATGAGCATAGCTATCGCCTCCTGATGATAACTCCACTTAACGCACAATGCGCGCAAAGGTTCATCCGTTCAAACTAATTCGTGCCTCTTTTGTGATCAATCGGCGGGGCATAGCGCCGGGTTGGCAAGAACGTCCTTGCAGTGGGGAGAGCGGCGAAAATCGTCGTAGTAGAGGGTCCAATCCGTGCTGTCCGCATCGCGGTAAGGGCCGAATTTGAAATACTGGTTCTTGCCGAGACCCTTGTCGGAATGGCCGATATGTCCCTTCACGGTGACGATCCATTTGTCGTTGGCAAAGATCTCGATACGGCCGGTGCCGTCGGGTCCGGGCTTTGTGTAGATGGCGAAATCGATCCAGCCGGAATTCGGCGTCGGCAGCTTGTTGCCGCGATCGGTGATCGTCATGGCATCCGTGCAGCCGGTGAATTCGCCGCCGTCCGTTCTGGTCCAGGTGGAATCGGTCGCGACGAGGGCCCGCATCTGGTTAGTGTCCGGTCGGTACCAGACGGGCGTCTGGCCCGGGCCGCACGATCCGGTGTCGCTCACCGGCGCATCCTTGACCGGAGCGACATAGTTGGTCTCGACGGTCGCAAACAGCTTGCCGTTGTTGAGGCGCAGGGCGAGGAAAGGGCTGAAATCGCCCTTGGCCTCGGGACCGATCTCGCGCTTCCACTGGGCAATCAGATAGCGATGATCGCCCGACGGGATCGGATCGGCGAACTTGACGGCGAACCCATACCAGACGCCCTGGTTATAGGGGACGCGGTATTTGGTTTTCTCCCAGATCTCCGCGCGTTCGCTGCAACCCTCCTTGCCGGGTGCGCAGTTCGGCTTGATGGTGAGTTTCAGTGCGCCGCCGCCATTGCGGGTCACGGCCGACTGGAACTCGTAGCTTCCGGCCTTTTGCTCGGCGTTTTCGCGATAATAGAGTTGGCCCGCAGGCGAAAAATCCTTGCCGTCAAAGCCGTCGCGCAGCACCTGCTCGGCTGCGTCTTCCGCCCGGGCGGTGGCAATTCGCGAGATGGCAGTGAGGATGGCCAGAAAGATGAACTTGGCACGCATGAAGTCGGGGCTCCGGTATATTTTGACTGTCGCATCAATGACGTGAACGGCGGTTCGCGGCAAGCGCAGTCTTTGACGGCAGGCTCGGGCGGCCGCCCGAAAGACAAGGCAGTGGACAAATGCCGCGCGTGGCGATTGAGTGCAAGATATAAGACGAGGGAGTTCCGACGATGACCATAGACCACGATCTCAGCCGCATTGCCGTGCAGGAGGAGGTGCTGCGCTTCGACGCGTTCGACCTGTCGACCGCCTGGGTGCTCGGCAATCTGCTGCACGATCTCGCCCGGGAGCGCAATCTGGCTGTTGCCATCGACATCACCCTGCACGCGATGCCGGTGTTCTACATCGCGCTGCCCGGCTCGACGCCCGACAACGCCAACTGGATCAGGCGCAAGCGGGCGATGGTGCTGCGCTACTTCCGCAGCAGCTATGCGAGCGGCCTGGAATTGAAGAAGGCCGGCAAGACGGTCGAGAACAACGGCCTTCCGCTGGCCGACTTCGCCCCGCACGGCGGCAGCTTCCCGATCAATGTCGTTGGAACCGGCTGTATCGGTGCGGTCACCGTGTCCGGGCTGCCGCAGCGGCAGGACCACAATCTGGTGGTCGAGGCCCTGGCCCTGACGCTCGGGCACGAGTTGCACAATCTCAGCCTGGCGGACGAATAGAGGAGGGTGCGGGCGGCCGTGCCGCCTGCTTCCCGGCGGCGTCAGATCTTGCCGCCGGCCTCGGATATCACTTTGGTCAGGCTGCCGGTGGCCGGAAACAGCGGGATCAGGCAGGCCTGCAGGGCGTGGTAGATATCGCCCTTGCCCGAAAACAGCGTATGGGCCGGGACGAGGTCGTCGGTCAGCTCCTCGTGCCATCCGCCGTTCTTCCGGTCGATAAAGGCCTGGCCGATGATGCCCCAGATCTTGCGGTAGTTTTCCTCGTGGAAATCGCTCGGCAGGTGCTGGTTGAGATAGTGCGCAGCGCCGGCGCCCTCGCAGGCCGGCCACCACAGCTTGTTGCGCTTGGCCGGAACATCTTCCCAGTCGAGCGTATAGAAGAAGCCACCCTTGTCGTTGTCCCAACCCAGTGACATCGACTGCGAGAACAGGTTCCGGGCTGCCTCCGGCATCCAGTCCTGCGTCTTGCCGCCGAGGGCCCAGAGCTGCAACAGCAGCCTTGCCCATTCCAGCCAGTGCCCGGGCGTCGTGCCGGACGGGCGGAACATCTCGTTGCCCCGATAGGTCTTGTCGAGTTGCCAGTTTTCATCGAAGTGTTCGGGAACCCGATAGCCGACGGCGCCCGCCTGCCGGCGGATGATGAGGTCGGCGATGCGCTCGGCCTTGGCGAGGTAGGCCTTGTCGCCGGTCGCCTCGAAGGCGGCCATCAGTGCTTCGGTGAGGTGCATGTTGGAGTTCTGGCCCCTGTAGTCACCGATCGGTGACCAGTCCCGATTGAACTCCTCGGCGATGGCACCGTGGCCGTCTTCCCAGAATTTTCCGTCGATGATTTTGGTGATGTCGGCAAGCATCGCGTCGGCCAGTGGATGGCCGATGGTTTTTGCCGAAGACGCGGCGAGCAGCACGAAAGCGTGGCCGTAGCCCTGTTTGCTGGCATCGACGGGGCCATTGTTGTCGACGGTCCAGAAGTAGCCGCCATCCGTCTGGTCGCGATGGTGGTTCCAGAGATAGCGCATGCCGTGGTCGACGATGGCCTCTGCTCCGGGGCGGCCGAGCAGCGTGGCGATGGAAAAGCAGTGCACCATGCGGGCGGCGGAATGGATGCCGCGCACCGGATTGTCGGCATCGAGCGGCTTGCCTTCGTCGTCCATTTCGTAAAAGCCGCCCTTCGGGTTGACGGCGCGATACTGGAAGAAATCGAACAGCCCATCGGCCTGATCGAGCAGCCAGCGGCGGTGATAGGCGCGGCTGCTCCAGGGGCCAAGGGCGGCAGGTTCGGCTTCGATGGTCATGGGTATCCTCCAGTGTGATAGTGGCGCGGGCGTATCGATGCCCGAGCCGACGTTTCATTGCCCGATCCGACAAGAACCGTGAAGCCGCGTCAAGGGCCTTGCCGGCACCCATCCGTTTCCCCGAGCGTCTCCTTGCGAACTGGCGTCTCCCGGTTGGTGGATATCGGGAAGGTTTTTTCTGCCACAGGACAGGGCGGCAGTGCCCATCATTTTGCCTTTCGGCAAAAAGACCGGCTATATTGCAAATCACTGCAATGGACCGCATATATTGACATAAAGATATCTTTATGTGATTTGGATGCAGAGTCGCGGTCGGGACCAAGGGAGTAGGCTGGTGTTTGATAATCTTTTCGGTTCTGAAGCGGCAAAGCGGGATGGCAGCGATGTGTTCGCAGCCCTGAAGCAGGCAGCCAGCGAGCGCATCCTCGTGCTCGACGGTGCCATGGGCACGCAGATCCAGGGGCTCGGTTTCAATGAGGACCAGTTTCGCGGCGACCGGTTCATCGGCTGCGCCTGCCACCAGCAGGGCAACAACGACCTTCTGATTCTGAGCCAGCCCGACGCGATCGAGGAAATCCACTATCGCTACGCCATGGCCGGTGCCGACATCCTGGAGACCAACACCTTCTCCTCGACGCGCATCGCCCAGGCCGATTACGAGATGGAAGGCGCCGTCTACGACCTCAACAAGGAAGGTGCCGCAGTCGTGCGCCGCGCCGCCGTTCGTGCCGAGCGTGAAGACGGCCGTCGCCGCTTCGTCGCCGGCGCCATCGGCCCGACCAACCGCACCGCCTCGATTTCGCCTGATGTCAACAATCCCGGTTTCCGCGCCGTCTCCTTTGACGAGCTGCGCATCGCCTATGGCGAGCAGATCGACGGGCTGATTGACGGCGGTGCCGACATCATCCTGATCGAGACCATCTTCGACACGCTGAACGCCAAGGCGGCGATCTTTGCCTGCGAGGAGCGGTTCGAAGCCAAGGGCGTGCGGTTGCCGGTGATGATTTCCGGCACCATCACCGATCTGTCCGGCCGTACGCTGTCCGGCCAGACGCCGACGGCCTTCTGGAACGCCGTGCGCCACTCCAATCCCTTCACCATCGGCCTCAACTGCGCACTCGGTGCCAACGCCATGCGCCCGCATCTGCAGGAACTGTCGAGCGCCGCCGATACCTTCGTCTGCGCCTATCCGAATGCCGGTCTTCCCAACGAATTCGGCCAGTACGACGAAACGCCCGAAATGATGGCGGCGCAGATCGAGGGCTTCGCCTCGGAAGGGCTGGTCAACATCGTCGGCGGCTGCTGTGGCTCGACGCCGGAGCACATCGCGGCGATTGCCAAGGCGGTGTCGAAGTACAAGCCGCGCGCCATCCCGGAACATCGCCCCTTCATGTCGCTGTCGGGCCTCGAGCCCTTCGCGCTCACCAAGGACATACCCTTCGTCAACGTCGGCGAGCGCACCAACGTCACGGGTTCGGCGAAATTCCGTAAGCTGATCACCAATGCCGACTACAACGCAGCCCTGGTCGTCGCCCGCGACCAGGTCGAGGCCGGCGCGCAGGTCATCGACATCAACATGGACGAGGGCCTGATCGATTCCGAGAAGGCGATGGTCGAGTTCCTCAACCTGATCGCCGCCGAGCCGGATATCGCCCGCGTGCCCGTCATGATCGACTCGTCAAAATGGTCGATCATCGAGGCAGGCCTGAAATGCGTGCAGGGCAAGTCGATCGTCAACTCGATCTCGCTGAAGGAAGGCGAGGAGAAGTTTCTGGAGCAGGCGCGGCTGGTGCAGCATTACGGCGCCGCCGTCGTCGTCATGGCTTTCGACGAGACCGGCCAAGCCGACACCTACCAGCGCAAGGTCGACATCTGCACCCGCGCCTACAAGATCCTGACGGAAAAGGCCGGCATCCTTCCGGAAGACATCATCTTCGATCCGAACGTCTTTGCGGTTGCGACAGGCATCGAGGAGCACAACAATTACGGCGTCGACTTCATCGAGGCGACCCGCACCATCCGCCAGACCATGCCGCTCGTCCATATCTCGGGCGGCGTGTCGAACCTGTCCTTCTCGTTCCGTGGCAACGACACCGTGCGCGAAGCCATGCACTCGGTCTTTCTCTATCACGCCATCCAGGCGGGCATGGACATGGGCATCGTCAATGCCGGCCAGCTGGTCGTCTACGACACCATCGACCCCATCCTGCGCGAGGCCTGCGAGGACGTGGTCCTCAACCGCCGCCTTGACAGCACAGAGCGCCTGCTCGAGGTGGCGGAACGCTATCGCGGGACCGGCGTGCGCGAAGCCCGCGTGCAGGATATGTCGTGGCGCGAGCTGTCGGTCGAAAAGCGCATCGAGCATGCGCTGGTCAACGGCGTCACGGAATTCATCGAGGCCGA
>CAZZZI010000038.1:0-26389 GCA_964658415.1 uncultured Sphingomonas sp.
CCATGGTCGCGAAGGGGCGGTCCACGCACTTTCACGTCTGGTCAGTGCAGGGATGGCGGTCGACGAGACCGGCAATACCCTCTCATCCGTAGCAGACGTCAAAAATGCGGCCGACAGTTGGAAGAGAGATCTCGGATCTCGTAAGGCTCGGGATGCCATGCATCTTGTCGTCTCCGCCAAGGCTGGAACGGATCCTGCGAAGTTTCGTGCGACGGCCCGCGATCTGTTGGCGTCGGAGTTCGACAATCACCAATACTTCTTTGCTGTCCACAATGACCGCGGCCATTTGCATGCCCATGCCGTCATTCTGGTCAGGGGCGAGGATGGGCAGCGGTTGCGGCCCGATATCTCGACCTTCAAGACCTGGCGTGCCCGCTACGCCGAGATCGCCCAATCGCACGGCATCAACATGGTTGCCACCCGACGCCTGGATACGGCCTCGCCGCCGCCCTTCAAGCAAGGGGAGACGGGATTGGAACGTCGGGGTGCAGCTCCTGACCACCTGCGTCGCAAGATCGCGGCGAAGAGAAATAATGCGGTTCATATCCCGGTTCGCGACGAGGGACGCAGGCGCGTTGCAACCGCCTATCAGGACTGGCGGTCGATCGAAGCTAAGGCTCCGTCCGGGGATCGACCGGCTATTGATCAGAACCTTTCCCGGCTGGCGACAGCCGTCAATCTCTCCCACACGGCTGCGGGCCGAGCAGCAGCAATCCTTCCTATCGAACAGCGAGGTGACAAAATGGCCAAGGCAACAGCAGAGTATCTGACCAACGAATACAATCGTGCCAACAAAGTTCTCAATCGCGCCTTGCCGAGGCTCGATGGCGAGAACAAGATCGAGGCGACAAAGATCGCAAATACCTATCTGGCGGCCCTCGCCACTCAGCTCGAAGCGGTATCCGCAATCGAGAATGGTCATCTGGTCGAGCGGGCCCATGACCTTCAGGTCCGGGAAGTGAACGACGCAGTCAGCGCCACCGAGAAAGCGCGGGTGATCGAGGACACCGCCGCGGTCGCCAAGCGCAACCTCGACACCGACACACCGCCTGGGGAACCGGAAGCAATCAATGCTGCTGGTCTTGAGCTTGCCGCAGATGCTAGTCAGCGCACAGCGGCGCGCGAGCAGGCCAAGGCATCAGCGGTGACGCGCGAGGAGCAGGCCTTGCGCGCTAATCCGACCGAGCCGGTCGCTAGCGACCCAAATCTGCCGGAAGCAGGCGAAGAGTTGCGCGAGGAGCAGGAATTGCTCATCGACCGGATCGCGGCAAAGCAACCCACCCATACGCGCGTTCAAAGGCAATAGACACTTCGAGCTATATGCCTGGCGGATGGCGTCATCTCAGGCGGTTTTACGGGGCCTCAGCAGTGCGGCGCGTATCAAGCTTGATTTGGTTTGCTCAGGTTCCACAGCTGCGACTTCCGGCAAAGCGGTTGGGCTCGGAAAGCTGGTCTTCAATTTCAGAAAAGCCTCCTGCGCCGCGAGCCGATCTTGCTCACTGACAGGTTCACACGGTAGCCCATCTATCGTGTGGCGAAACGCATCGGGCTGAGCGCAAGCGAACAAGTAACGCTTTGAATGGAGATACGCTCCGAGAGCGCGTCGCAGAGGGCTTGCCGACGTATTTGGGATCAGCAGGTTTCGAAAGTCGTCCCAGATGCCGATGGCAAAGGGCTTTATCGGGTCGCCTTCAGCGCGCGGCAGCAGGCTCACTGGACGGGTGAGAAGAACTGCAATCGCGTCTGCCTTTTCGATGTCCAAAGACGTCGACAGGATTGGCCCTTGGGTTTCAGTCCAGGGTTTGATCATCGCTCGTCCTCCGCGGTAGGTTATGTAACAAAATCGGTCGAGCGTAAGCAAGGCCATCATACGGTTGTTTGAACTGTGAGGTGCCCGTTCGCCTCAGGTATGCCCTACTGCCTTAATACAAGATGGTTGCGTTCGATGCCATGGCCTTCGATGACGGGGAACTAGAAACGAAACCGCTGCCAACGAGTTTCATTCGGTTGCCACCAGATCGTGACCATCACAACAAATTCGTCCGCTCGCAATTCTCAACAGAGATTCCGCCTATTACGTGGCGGAGCGCAAAGGTACAACTGTTGTGCAGACCTTGAAGTGAGCTCCCAAACGGTGCTCTCAAATGGCCATTCCTAGCACCATGGATCCCGATGGCCGATCCAGCGACGCGCCAGTCCCTCGTTGACAAGCATCTCGCCCAAAGATTGCCCGTCACGGACGAGCACTCTAAGCTCGCGGCCATAGCGGTCGACATCGCGATCGATAGACCGAAGAGAGAACGGTCCAGCATTGAGAAGCGCTTGTAGCCGCAATTTGGCCGCTGTGCCGAGCTGTTCTTCGCGTGGGCAACGCGACAGGTGCAGTTCAGGTGCATCAATATCCGCTACGCGGATCTTGGTCCCCTTCAGCCAGATAGTGTCACCATCGACCACGCAGTCAGTTCGGGCTCCATCACCACAGAGCGAGAACCGTGCTCTAACCTCGACCGAAGCCGGGGCAAAATATCTGTCGCGGTTGACGTAGGCGAGCGTCGATAAAAATGCGACGACGACCAAAACCCACGGTAGGGCGGCGCCACCTCGACGGATCCGGGATAGATTGCGGCGCCCATTTATCGGTTGCTCCACCATTCAAGGCCTGCCTCTTGACACTCTTGCACAATAAGAACATTTGTAGAACAGATTACGGAGATTTGCACGATGCCCGCCGAAAAATTTATCATCCTTCCCTACAAAAAGAACCGCGGAAACCTTGTGCCTGGGGAAATGCGCCAGGCGTCAAATGCCGCCAGTGCCGAAAAGATTGCCAACGCGATGGCGGACCGCTTCTTTGGCGTCGCAGCTTATTCGGTGATGGTAGACGAAGAGACTGGCGATATGACAGCGCCGAGGTTGCTGGCGCGTCACGGTGATATCGCCGACCTTAACGTCGGCTGATTACTGTCCATTTCGCCAAGGAGGAAAAGCTGATGACCCTTCATACTCCGATTGATGTTCCTTCCAGCGGCTACTATTGGAAGGCGCCAAAAATTACGCAGACGGATGAAGTGCATCCAGAGCTATTGGCGGCAACAGCCGATCGGTCTGGATTGGTCTATTTTGTCGCGCATGTATTCAACGCTCCCGGCGCAATTCCGCTCGGCTATATCAATTTGGCGTTGGATGAATCAGAGCGTCAGGTATGCGCGCTCTATGAAGTTCCCTTGGGCATGGAGGATTGCGCCACGCCTCCGACCTGGTTTGCGTCTTCCGATAGCATTGAACATACGATTGCGATCTTTGCCGATAGACTCGATAGCTACGGGGTTTTGTAAAAAGGCGAACTTAAGCGTCAATTCGGCCGTTTCAGTCCTTCTTGCGCACGGTTTGCCAAGCTTAGGGCGCTTGCGTTGACATCCTGACGCGCGGTCATGTCGTCAGAGTGACGGCGACGAGCCGTTCTGCTGGAGGGTAGCCCAGTTGATCATTGCTGCGATACCACTCGATCGCCTCGTCTCCCATTATGTGTCGTGAATTGTCTCGCATATGGACATCGATAATCCAGATGCGCGCGAGGGCTCTTGTACGGGCTCCGAGAAAGCTTCATATTCTCGTCAGGCATGCTGAAGCTTCGCAGCGGCGTGCCTGGTGCGGTGGTCCATTTCTTCTTGCGACGTACAGACGCAAAGCGGTGATAGGAGCCGCTATCGAGGGAAGGTATGGGACTTTAGCAAGGTCGCGGTAGCGACACTTTCACGATGATATATGATAATGAATATGGCGCGCTAATAATTCGCTTTTATGTATCATCGTTGCGCACCTCTTTGAAATGCTATATAGTAACCTGCATATGAGGCCTGGCTTGATGCAGGATAATGATATGGTCTATAAGACTGAGCATATTACCCAGCAGATACGAGCCACGCGCGAGGCCATGGATATGAGCCAGCGCGAGCTAAGTGCGCGCTCAGGTCTGACGCAAAGTCATATTTCCCAGATAGAACGGGGCACCATGGAGCCCGGACTTTCCAGTCTCGTCGAAGTGGCGCGGGCGCTTGATCTCGAGATCGTCCTTGCACCGAAAAAGCTCATGCCGGCCATCCGAAATATGCTCGAAAGTGTATCGGCCGCAAGCGGTGCGTTGACATCGGACCAGCGCAAGCTAGTGGGTCGACTTGATCGGTGGTTGTCGCAGGTCAAGGATAGGTTCGCCATCGCCTCGGAAGCTGCAACATTCAAAGACAGTCTCGCACTCCTGCGGCACTTGCCCTTGCCCGCCGACGAGTTGGAAAGGCTGAAGGACGCGACCGAACATCTTGATCGCTGGCAGACCGATCCACCGACCGGCCAGGAGCTGAGCGAGCTTGCCCGCGCCGTGAGGCAGATGCGTAACTTGGCGGTGCATCGAGACCGCGATGACGCGGTTCCCCGTTCGGCTTATGCGCTGGATGAGGACGACGACGATGCCTAAGGTCACGGTCCTCGATGTCAGACTTTACGGCGAACCGGTTGCGACGCTGACGAACCTGCAGGACGGGCGCACCATCTTCGCTTTCAACGAGTCCTATATTGAAGACGAGAAGCGATCGACGCTGAGCCTTTCATACAAGGACCCGTTCGGTGCCCTCATCACCAAGTTCCGGCCATATAACATGGTAGTACCGCCGTTTTTTTCGAACCTGCTCCCGGAAGGGCCGCTGCGCAGATATCTTGCCGATCGTGCCGGCGTCAAATCGACCCGGGAGTTCCTCCTGCTTTGGATGCTGGGCCGCGACCTGCCAGGTGCTGTGACCGTGCACCCCTCCGAAGGGGACGATGCGCCTCCGGATGACGAGCATGCCGAAATCGAAGCACGGCCAAATGCGTTGCGCTTTTCGTTGGCCGGCGTGCAGCTGAAATTTTCGGCCTTCAAGAACGATAACAAGGGCGGCGGTCTGACCATTCCGGCCGGGGGCACGGGGGGCTCTTGGATCGTGAAATTGCCCTCGCAGCAATATAGCGGCGTGCCAGAGAACGAGTTCTCGATGATGACGCTCGCCGGCATGATGGGCATCGACGTGCCCGAGATCGAACTGATCGATCTCGATGCCGTGAGTGGCATGCCGCAAGGAGTAGGGGAACTGCACGGGCAGGCGCTGGCGATCAAGCGTTTCGACCGCACTCCGGACGGACCGGTGCATATCGAGGATTTCGCACAAATCTTCGGCGTGTTCCCCGACGACAAATACCGCAAAGGCAATTACCGGATGATCGCTCGTGTTCTGGGGATCGAGACGGGCGTTGCCGACGTGGCCGAGTTCATCCGGCGGCTGGTGTTCAGCACCCTCATCGGCAATGGCGACATGCACCTCAAGAACTGGTCGCTCATCTATCCCGACCGTCGTACGCCCGCGCTATCGCCAGCCTATGACCTGCTATCGACGATTGCCTATATTGAGGGAGAAGATACCGCAGCACTGAACTTTTCCCGCACGAAGAAAATGGCGGCGCTGTCGAAGGACGAGCTGGCGCATTTGGCCGCTAAGGCAGAACTATCCGAGAAGCTCGTGCTCGACACGGCGCGCGATACGGTCGAGCGCTTCAGGCAGGTGTGGGATGCCGAGAAGGGCAACCTGCCGATGGCTGCCAAAGTTGTCGAAACGATTGATGCACATGCGCCGACGATCGAGCTCTACCGCGAGTGTTCGTAACGTAGAAAGGCGTCGGGGACGATTCCCGAAACAGCAGCATACAGACCCGTTTTGGGCGACGCAGCCGCAATGGCCACGCTTGGGTTATAGGGCTCAACTTCACCTCTTCAGCTTAATGGTGCTTAAAAGCCTCCATCCGCCGAGCCGCACAAAATTAGAGCGTAGCCCACTTGTCTGAGAAGCCTGACCGCCAATGGCGTCGTGTATCCCGCACCCGTCGTCCAATGCTCACTTGCCCTTTGAAACGCGTCGTCCGCGCTTCAGGTTTACAGGCTCCGGCTCCCCGGGAAGTGGTTCTATAAACAAGTCCTTTACGGGGACCTCTAGAGTGGTTGCGATCTGCCCGACCAGGTCGATCCCGATACTTACCTGCTTCCGCTCAATATTTGAAATTGCCGCCCGCTCGAGTCCCGCTTCGAGCGCAAGGTGCTCCTGCGACAGGCCACGAGCGACCCGTAACTTCTTTACGTTCCATGCAAGGAGTTCACGCGGGCCCATCCCAGATCATTGGCAATTCCTATGCTATTAAATAACTGGCGATTCGATGCGAATTAAAAATCGGTTTGTGCTTATGATACGAACGGAGGCAACGGCCATGACGCTGAAGAGTGATCCAATCAAGCAATTCACGGATGCGGCCTACGACCTGGCAGATCGGCGAGGAGCCTTGGATGCAGAGACGTACGCGGAGCAGAAGTCCGGTCTCGTCATGCTCCGGCGCAGGGCGGTGGAGACGCTAGATGACGATCAGCGCATCCGCTTCGAAGAGATCTCGCTGGCGTTACTCACCCACCTGCTTGAGATCTCGCCGGCCGAGGTTTCTGCGATTGAAAGCCAGGATGAACCTTCTTCTGATGTCGATCGGCTCAATCGCCCTCATTAGCTCAAAGACCGTCGAGCAGATCACCGTGATCGTTTAACTGGCTAGCGCGCGCGGAGTGTTTGAGGTCGGCGACCATCTGCGCGAATTCACCATCATCTTTCTCGCCGGCGGAACGGCCCTTGCTGTGGATCATATCGGCGATGGTGTCCAACCCGATCGAGGCCGACCTGACGCGCCTGAAGTCGTCGATCGGTTCTGGTATCGGCGTGGTTTGCACCGAAGCCATGATGGGATCTGCGGGCCGTTTTCGAGTTCGCGGCGTCTTCGCGTCTCGTTTTTTCGTCGAGGCTTTCCCTGACTTGGGATTTTCGCGATCTGCGGGTTCGACTTGCACCGGAACTAACCGCAACGCCGGCAAAGGTTCTCGAAGTGGTTCCTCGGGAGACGTTTTTGCCGGAGCGACTTGGGCCTCGGACACCGTCGGCAACTGCTCAGTTTCTTCTTTGAGCGCTTCAGGTTCGGCTTGCGGCTGCGGTTCGGCTGGTTGAGCCTTGCCATATTCCTTCGAGACGAGTGCCAAGGGCGTTTCAACAAGATTGGGCACGTCAGGGACACTGCGAAATGCCGATCGACCCGAAGATCCCAATTTCCGAAACATCCGGTCCTTGTCGTAACGAATTTTGGTCGTCAAGATCGGCCGCTCATTGGCGATCATCAGGATCGATCGATCCTTCGGTAAACGGATCACCTCATCCGGCCGCATTAGCGGGACACCCGTCAGACTTTTCGAAACCGAGCGTTCACCGAACAAGGATCCGCCACGTCGCAGATTGACGCTCGATGTCTCTACCGTCTTCTGGCCCAGCTGGTCCGAGACGTAGTTGGCCGTGGCAAGGTCATCGACCGAGACGAAGAGTTTTAGCGCGCAGTTGGCGACAATCCCCTCTCGAGAAGCCTTGCCGTAGATCTCGTCGAGCTGGCTCATGTTCTGAATGATGATAGCCATGCGGAACCCATAGCCGGCCGAGATCGGGATCTTTTCGACGATGGCATCCATCCGCTGCAGTTGGCGAAACTCGTCCAGCATTACAAGGACATTGTACTTGTCCTCGGGTCCGGGCAGTTCCCGCATGAGCGCGTCATGCATTTGCTGGACAAGCAGTCTGATGAGGCTTCGGTAGGACTCCAGATCGGATGGCGGTGGGCCGATATAGATCGACATACGCTTTCGCCGTAAGAGACGGATATCGAAGTCGCTCCTCGACGTGACCCCGGCGATCAGCGGATTGTCCCACGGCGCCAACGCTGTGGTGAGGTTGGCAAGTACCGAACCGCGTGTATCAACGGGCTCGGCGATGATTTGATTGAAACGACCTACGACGAATGCGCTCAAGCTTTCGCCTTCCACCTTGACGATCGCCGTCAACACGACGCCGACATCGCGTCCAGTCGACAATACGCGAATTGTCGTGCGGATCGTTCGGTCTGGATCCGCGATGTGCTTTGACTCCATGACATAGCCGAGCACACCGACGAAGAGATCGCGGGCTTTCTGCGACCAGATGGATTCGCCTGACTTCGGATCCGGGATCAGGAAATGGGCGATATTGGTGAGGTCAGTGATTTTCTCAGGTCCACGCCTGATAAAGTCGAGCGGATTGTAGCAGTGCGATCTGGCCGAGCCGGGCGCGAACATGAAGACCTCGTCGCCGGCAGCCTGCCGAGCACGGGCCGTTTCTTTGAAATTCTCCTGCTTCAGATCGAGAGTAATGGTTGAGCCGCCCCAGGCAAGCAGGTTGGGAATGACGAAGCCTCGACCCTTTCCGGACCGGGTCGGGCCCGTGACCAGTGGATGTCGTGGGTCGTCGTTGCGCAGCAGTGACGACCCATGCCAACCCAGGATCAGGCCATCCTTTGCGTGCAGGTTGGCCCGCATCAGATCGCCTCCACGGGCAAAACGGGCGTCGCCGTGAAGGCTAGGACCCTTCATGACGAACATGGTGATATAGCCGGCCACGAACAGGCCAGCTGTGATACTGGCTGAGATCGCAGCATTCTTTTTGACTGCAAGCGATGCCCAATAATAGTCGACATGCTTGAAGGCGATCGTTGGGTCGCGCCGGGTGAGAGCCGAGAACAACGACCATGTCTTGAACGCCACGCCCGTGACTGCGGCATAGATGATTGACCAGACGATCAGAGCCGCGCAGGAGACTAGCACGGTTCCGATCAACCAGGTTGCGATGCGTCGCACATTCATAGCGAGCCTCCTTGCCGACGCTTCCAGTCGGCAAACTTGTGGAAGTAGATCTCGCTCCAGCGCCTGATGCCACCATCGCGGCGCAGCTGGATCACGACAGGCAGGACTTGGCGGATGTATGAGATGATTTCTTCCTTGGAGAGGCCGGTCCCGGACATCAGCACTTTCAATGCCAGCGCCTCGTAGGCGCCGCTCGGACTATCGGCGTGGATGGTCGACAGAGAGCCAGGATGCCCGGAGTTGATCGCTTGCAGGAATGTGAAGGCCTCTTCGCCCCTGATTTCCCCAAGAATGATGCGATCCGGGCGCATGCGAAGCGATGCTTCGAGGAGGCCTTGAACCGTGACCCGGGCTCGCCCCTGATCACCCTTCGAGGCCACAAGCGGCAGGAAATTGTGCTGCGGTGGACGCAGCTCGCGCGTATCCTCGATGGTCAAGATGCGATCGTCGGCTGGTATCTCCTTCAGCAGCGCATTCAAAGCCGTTGTCTTGCCGGTGGATGTGCCACCGGACAAAAGAATTGAGACCCGCTCCCGGATCGCCAATTCGATAAACCCGCGCCGGTCACCGGCTGCAAGCAGTTGGCAGAGGCGGTCGTCGGTCTCGCTGAGCGCGTCGTCATCGGAGACGGTCGTCCCCTCGAAGGCGCCCATTCGCTCGAAGTCAGCGAGCGAGAGATCTTTGACAACCTGCTTTCTAATGGCGAAGGCCCCACCCTGGGGGGCGGCCGGCGACAGGACTGCCTGGAAGCGTTCGCCACCCGGAAGGGCTGCCGAAAGCAGCGGCGTTTCTTCGCTGATACTCTGTTCGCTGTAGCCCGCGACGCGTTCAGCCAAAAACCGTATCGCCCCTTCGTCCATCTGAGGGACGTCGAAGCGCTGCATGGCCGGGACGCCAAGCCGCTCGACCCAGATCTCACGTGGGTTGTTCAAAACGATCTCGACGACATCAGGGCTGTTCAGCCATTCCTCGAGAGGCATCAAGCCCTTCGACAGGTGAACTGTCGGGCGGTTAGCGATTGGAAGTCGGATGGACTCTCCCATTGCGAAGCTCCTTCATCATCTCGGTGACGGGGTCCGGGTACAGGCTGGAAAAATCAAGGTCACGGCGAACGAACACCATGATCTTGGCCCCCTGATCGACATTGATGGTGGGTGCGATGTTGATAGAATTGCGCAGCGCTTCGCTGGCAATCTGGTTCATCGTCTGACTGACCTGTTGAGCGGCAATCTGCTGGGCGTACATCGAGCTTTGATTGGGGCTCGAGCTGGTCGTTGTCGTCACGCCAGTTGTCGGATCGACGCTGGTCGTCTGCGTCTGCCGACCATTGCCGCTGTTCGAGCCGAGATTGCCGAGGTACTGAGCACCCCCGCCAATGACCGACAGCATGATCGCCGCCCCAAAGCGCTCGGCATAATGATTGTCGATCTGACCGGTCAGGCCCGAGCGGCCGAGATTGTCGGTTCCATAGGAGCCGAGCTGAACGGACACTCCGTCGGAGCGGAGGACACGTGTCCAGACGATGAAGACGCGGGTCTGGCCGGTGGCAAGCCCCGACTTGTATTCGCCAATCAGCCGCGTGCCGGACGGGATCAGGATCCTCCGTCCGTCAAATGACCAGACATCTTCAGTGGTGACGGCGCGCACCATGCCGGGAAGGTCCGATTGGATTGCGGTTTCGAGGATACCGCGGATCATCGTTCCCTGCGCCACAAGAGCATCGGTGCGGTCGTTCTTGGTGGCACGACTGATTTCGACGCCAGTCGCTGCAGTCGCGTTGAGGAAATTGCGATTGGCATCGGTCTCTTGATAGGCGACCTGCGATCCCGCACTCCCGGCGTTGTCACCGCCGATCGCCTGGCTCTCACCTTGGCCGCCGGCGTCAGCGACCATCATCGGCGACTTGAGGCGGAGCCAGCGTTGACGCTCCTCTTCTTCCTTTCGCTTTCGCTCCTCCTCGGCGCTGTTGTCGACGAGGGGCGGTGGGGCTGTAACAGCACCAGGTGCTGCAAGTGGTGGGAATGCGCCGCCGGCATCCAACGGGGGCGGCGCAGGAGGGGCGGTCGGAGTTGGTGGAGGCGGAGGAGGTGGCTGGATGACCAGCTTCCCGGTATCGTGTGGCGCCGGTGGCGTATCGATCACCGGTGCCTGATAGGTTCCCGGTTTGAAAGTGTCGTCGTCTGGCGTCAGCATGCTTTTATGTTGCAGCGGTCTTGTGGCAGACCAAAGCATCCAGCCGACAAAGCAGATCGACACGACACCAACGAGGATCATGGCGGTTCGATTGGCAGACCCTCGGGATCTCGCAAGGCTTGACGCGGCGCGATCATCGAGCTCGAGCTGACGGAAATCTTCGCGGGACGGCATCGCTCATTTCCCTCCGGACTTGGCGGCAAGATTGGTAGGCGCGAACGGCTCCATGGCAGTCGGAACCGGAGTCGAAGGCCGCAAATTGAAGATGCAGGTCGAAACGTCGCCGCTGCGTAGCGTCCATTGCCGGCTGATCTTGTCGATGACGATAAAATTGCCTTCTCGCCGGCCATTGATCAGGCTCTCGTTGCGCTTGCCATCGACAATGAAAATCCCCGGGACCTCACCCTGAAACTGAAAAAAGGTCTTGTTGCCATCGTCAAAAACGGCGATCGGTTTCAGGGTCTCGCTGCCCTTATAGCCGTAGTCGGTGTTGCCATGGGCGATGTCGAAATTCTTCCGGTTCGGATCGCTGACCATCGCCTCGGCCTGGGTCCGAAGCTTGGCATCATAATCCTCGCCCGGATAGGAAAAGCGGATTGAATAGACCTGATTTTTGACCGCGGCGTCGTGGGAGCGCAGCACGAAGGTGTAAAGCCGCTTATCGGTCACGACGTTCATGTTGGTGGATGCCTTCGGCGCCACTGGCTTCAGGAAGATGATATTGCCACGTTTGTTCGGCTCCACCTTCCAGGCCAGGCTGTCGCCGACGGTGATCGTTTCGATATGTTCGGTGGCGCCGAGCACGATCATCGTGGAAATGCCGTAGTCGGCATCGACGGCGACGACGTTGTTTGCGCTGTAGACAACAGAGCGCATGCGCGCGTCAGAACGGCCAGGTGCCGGTTGTTGTTCTGCGAAGACTGGACTGGCGATGCAGAACGCAGCAATGGTGCAGAGTAATCTGAACGTCATTGGCCACCTCCAGATGAAGGCGCTCCAGGCGGAATGTCTGTTGGCTGGCTATCATCCTCGGCCGGCGCAAGTTCTGGCGGCGGAAGCGGCACTTCTGGCTTGGCCGCAGGCTCTGTCGTCGAGGCTGATTCCTGATCACGGCGATATTCGGTGACTTGGAAGCCGAGGGGGTTGTCGAAACGCCATTCGTTCTTCATCGGCGCATTGGTGTAGCGAAAGCGCAGCAGTGAGGTCCAATGGGAGGTGGTCGTGTTGGTCTGCCCGGTCTCGGTCGTCGAAAAACGAACGATGGCCGTCCGGCTATTAGGGAACTGCACCGACTTTATCGAGATTGAAATGCGTGTGCGCCGGCCGAGAACTTTGACCGGATTGGTTGGGTTCGTCGGGCTATACAGTTCTACCAGTTGGCGCGCGGCGTCCGCTGTCGATAGCAGTTCGGCCAGATCGAAGTTGTCCTTGATCGCCGGCGGATCATAGGTCTCCCGGGCTCGGAGGTAGCGAACGACATTCATCGAGGTCACCGCTTCTGCTGGATCTTCGTCCGAGGGCTTCAAAGCACGCTTGACTTCGAGATAGCCGGTCGTCTTGTCGACTTCCACGACGTAAGGCTCGAAGCTCTTTAGTGGCAACAGCAGGAGCAGGCATCCGAGCGCCGTAAGCGCGATGACGGTCGCAACAAGAGCGACTGTCCAGGCGACCGCCCGCGATCGCTTCACGGAGCGGATGACGTCGCGCTCCCAGCTGATGGCTTCCTCATAATAACTTGCGTCTGGCGCAAGTGAACCCGCCGTCATGTCTTTTGTCATACGGTCTTCTCTCAGCGATTTTTGAGTTGTTGGGCGGCGGCAGCGCGTCGGTCCTGCAACGCTCGGAATTGACTATCGACGCGATCACGAGATATCGCTCGGTAGCGGCCCTCCCGGGTGTAACCGGTCCGAGTGGCAAGTTCCTGGCCTGTGTTCCGGACAACATTGCGGAATGGCGCTGTAGCAACGCTGGCAAACCGCGCAAAGGATGGAATGCCCATGGCCGTTCCACCGGCAAGCATGGCGGCCACGGTCAGGACCTGGCTCATGATGAAGAGGCCGATAAAGCCGGCCAGAACGACCGGGGCGATATCGGCAAGCGTCGTCGATGAGCCGGCGTTGGCATCGTTCAGCGTCTGCACAGCATCCTTGATAATGGATAGAAAGAAGCCGAGCAGCGCATAAACGACGATTGGAACAACGATGTTCTGGATGGTCGCTGTCAGCCAACCGTTGAAGAAGCGCGACGAGGCATTGAACAGCAGCAGGACGATGAACAGCGGCGCCACAGACAACAATACCCACAGCATTATCTTGGCAAAGATGACGACGAAGGCCGAAAACCCGACGAATAGGGCAACCGCAACCCAGACCAGAGCACCATAGATGTAGGGACCCGGATTGGTGAAGCCCGCATTGGCGGTGAGCTTCGACGCCGCGTCGACGCCGGTCAAATAGACGTTCGAAAGCGCTTGCTCGATCGCGGCGGTCGTTGTTCCGGAACTATCCCCGCCCGAGCTGCCAATGTTCTCGATGATGACATTGCCGACGGCATTCGGCGCCTCGTTGGCGACGTCATAGACATAGGTCTGGAAGTCACCCCAGGATGTCGCCATGACGTAGATGAGAAAAACCCGCAAGAGTCGAAATGCCATGCCTGATGCGCTGGATTCACCGCGTCCCTGCCAGAAGGTGAAACCCCAGAAAATCAAATAGACGACGAGCATCAGCGTGAAGACCGGGCCCATGCTGGTCGCCAGTGCTTGGTATGTGTTAGCCGTGAAATTGTTGCCGAGTGTCTGTACCTTCTGGAACAGCTCGTCGATGATGTTGTTCATGGCATCGCTTTGGAGGCTGGCGGAGAAAGGGGCATCACGTCAAAGGCCGAGTTGATCGGGCGCAATGGCCCGCAGGCTTCGAGCGGAGGGGCTTCAGCATAGCCGAGCGGCAAGACTCCGTCGGAGGCTGAGCACGGTGCTTTGAGATCATGATGTCCGCAACTCGCAAGACCGGCGGTGATCAGCGCGAGCAAAGACAATTTTGCGCTGAGCGTCATTTGCCGAACGAGACCTTGGAGCCATCGAAAGACATTGCCGCAGCTGTAGAGGACTGAATGGCAATATCCTGGGTGTTGCGGACGTTTTGCGCCGTTAGCACATTGTTGATACCGCCGATCATCTCATTCATCGTCTGGCTGCCCTGAACGACCAGCTGACTGTTCTGGTCTATCGAAGCCTTCATGTCTTGTCCCTGACCAATCTGGCCGGCGGCTTGTTTGAACGCCTGTTGTCGTGTCTGGGATGCGCTCTGTGTCGCCGAGATAAGGCCGGCAAGTGCTGTCACCGTGCTAACCGCCGACTTGTAGCTCTTGTCCTGCGTGGTTTGATTGCCATTCACCAGGCCCGACAGGCTTTTGACGAGCGACAGGCCGTTGATCAGATTAGTGGCGACTTGCGACGCGTTGCCATTCAGCCCGCCCCATTGCATCGTGCCGGAAGACAGGATCGTGCCGAGGTCCGGAGCCTGGCTGACATTGAAGCCAGATCCGAGCGCCGACGACGAGAATTGCCCAGCAGCTGACGTCCGATCGCCGGTCACCGCCGTCAGCACCGACTGCGTCAGCTGCTTGATCTGGTCGCTCGACTGCATGATCGACTGGGTATTTGATGCTGTCTGCCGAGCCTGCTCGAGATTGGAGTTGTCAATGACCGGAACCTGGGCAAGCACCGGGGTGCTGGTGGCAATCAACACCAAGGATAGGATCAGTTTCTTCATCATACGCTCCTATTTCGTAAATCAGTTGGTCGGCGTGGTGGATGGAGCAGTCAAAGCTGCAGCGGCAACGTTTGAGAGGTAGGCACTGACATTGCTTAGGTTGTCCGAGACCGCTGTGGCACAAATTCCATCGCTCGAAGCCGCGGTCTCGCAGACAGATTTTGAGCCGGACGGCGAGGGGATGCCGGGCATGACGTCGCTCGATGCTTTCCTTGGCGACCCGGAGGTTGCCATGGCTCCCGACGTCGTACTTTGGAGGGTGACGGACGCGAGGTTCTGGCTGCCAAGCAGCGAAGCCCAGACATTGGTGGCGTCGATCGCTCCCTCTGTCAGTTGGATCTGATCGGCGCGCATGCGTGAATTGACGTCCATCGCGTCCTTCGAGCTGTCGCTTCGACCGATCGCTTTGGCGCGCTGCTGGAGTAGGGTGACATTGTCTGATTGCGTGGATTTGAGATCGGCTGAATAGCTGCTCGCAGCTGTCGACGTTTGGCCGGCATCGTTGAGCTTGGCGGCCGGCGTCGCCGTGTCCTTCAAAGGCGGGAACTGCGATGCGCTCATGGGCGCGGTACCGTTCGAGCCCTCCGCGAAGTTTCCGGAGTTCGGCATTTGACCGGTCGACGCGTATTGAGCGGCGGCTGTCCGGGCGCCGGTCAGGCTACCGGTATTGTAATAACCCTCGACCAACGCAGAGAATTCACCGGACGACATGCCGGTATTACCGCCATTGCCTGTCACGGCATTTGCGGTGACGCAGGACGTGGCAGCGGCACTTGGATTGCCGAGCAGGCAGCTTGCGCCGCCGATCCCTTGCTGGTGAGCGAGATAAGCCTCCTCAAACGTGGGCGAGCGCCCGAGCGACCGCTGTAAGCTCGAGACATCATGCTGCGTTAGCCGAGCCATCGCATCGGCGTTTGCATCCGGATCGAATTTGTCGGCACCATTGCCGTAGCTTGCCCAGGTGCTGTTTATGAATTGGCCGAGGCCTCCCGCAGAACTCCCCTTCGCTTTTGCATTCGGGTTACACCCAGATTCAACGCGAGCGGCGTTTTCCATATACTGTTGCGGCAACCCGTAACGGTCCGCTGCAGTGTTCAAGCTGGTAACGGCGTCTGATCGGGAAACGGAGCATTTGAGGCCACCTGAGGATTGCTGTGTTTCTTTGATCGTCGCATCCGCACTCGTGGTATCACTCTGCGTTTGTGCCTTTTTGTCCAGATTTTCGTCGTCTAGCACTGGAACCTGCGCGAGCGAGGCTGATGAGTGAAGGACGATCAGGGCGACGCCAGCAAAAAGACGAATACCGTTGATCTGAAGAGGGAGTCGCCTATAGTGGACACATAGAGAGGTCATGGTTCACCTCTAAACGAGACTGAATGGCCAGTATCCAGGAGATTGTTATGCTGAGAAAAGTCACTTTGTCCGCTGTCTTGCTGGCGTTCATCGCTCCTGCGGCCACCGCGCAGGACCGCAGAGCTTGCAATGGGATCTATTGCCCGCAGATCAAGGCCAGCGACTATGCCTCGGAGTTTCAGCCGTTCGTCAAACCCGGCGTGACGTGGCAGCAGGTCAAGGGCCAGAACGTACTCGTTATCAAATACTACGCGCCAGATGGAAAGATCGCTGAGACGAAGACCTTTCCCCAAACCGACTATATGAAGCCTACTACGAGCGTAAATGGTGCGATCGCTTTTGCCGGAGCGGGTACGCCAATCGTAGCGCTTTACGGATTGGCACCCTGCAACAAAGACGGAACGTTTACGTTCGACGGCGGCAAGACGACCTGCGCGAACGTGTGGCAGAGCAATCTGGCGGACAACCTCTTTGGAACTCAGGCGATCCTTTGCCGGGCTTACATCGATCAGAAAGACAAGCCCGTCCAAGCTGCAACATGCATCCGTGAAACCGAGGGCTTTGGCAAAGACCATAAACCCAGCGGTGTGGTCATTGATGATGCGCTTGCGGGTCTTGGCGTTGCGTCGCTTGCCAAGGATGCGTCTGGCAAAATCCTGCGGCCCGATCTGGTGACCGCTGCTCAGCAAGGCGCCAAGATTTTCAATTCGCTTTCGCGGTGACCGGAACGGCAGGGCAGGGCTCATGCCTTGTCCTCCCATCCGCAAAAAATTGGCAACCACGCTGCTGGATCATCGCCAAACTGCTGACGCAACCGATCAAGCTCTGCGAGGGTCTCAGCCCTTCCGGAGAGCACCTTGATCAAGTCTGCCATGCCGGTCAGACGGATCCTCGCAATGACGGAATCACGGCCGTGTTTGATCAGGAATGCCCGGCTGGCGGGGTCGGTCCGAAGGATCCAATCCATTTCGCGCTCCGACAGTCGGAAGGCCCGCATGTAGCTGTCGTGATCGGCTTTCGGATTCGGAAAAAACAGATTGGTGGCGCTCTGCTCGATCAGCGTGTTCGCGGATCCTGAGCGGACGATATCTGCGGCCGACTGTGTGCCAAAGCCGATGATGCCGTTGAGCTTACGGATCGTCTTCATCTTGTCCTTGATGAAGTGGGCGAAGACATTGTCCTCGAGCAGGCGCCAGCCCTCATCGAGAAAGATCATGACAGGATCGCCGGTCAGCAACTCGTCGATGCGATGAAACACGTACATCAGGGCCGCCGTTCTGGTGACCGGGTCGTCCAGCACGCGGGTCATGTCGAAGCCGTAAATGTCAGACCATGCGAAGCGGTCGTCGGCATTGTTGAACAGCCATCCAAGCTGCTCAGGCCGAACCCACTTTTCGAGCCTTGCGACGAGATCGTCCTCGCCAGGCCGCATCCGGCCGCGCAACAGCGAACGGAAGGCATCGAGGTTACGACCATCGGCACCGGCCTGCAAAGTCTCCGAGATCGCCGATCGGATCACCGCCTCTTCGGTTGGAGACAGTGCCTTGCCGTCCTGGCGAGCAAGCATGAAGGCAAAGAGTTGGTACAGAAATTCTCGGTTCGAACCGGTGTCAGGCAGCACCAGCGGATTGAAGCCAGAAGCTTCGCCAGGATTGAGGATCTCGTAGCGGCCACCGAGTGCACGGATAAATATCTCAGCGCCACGGTCTTTATCGAAGAAGACGCATTTCGGCGTGGGCTTGATGCGCTGCGCCTGCGCCATCAGAAAAGACAAAGCGACCGTCTTGCCGGATCCAGAGGGCCCGACGACTGTGAAGTTGCCGAGGTCACGTTCGTGGAAATTGAAGTAGTAAGCCGTTTGACTGGAGGTTTCCAACAGCGAAAGCGCCGAGCCCCAGTGGTTACCGACTGAATCGCCGCTTGGAAAATTGTGTAGCGAGACAAACCCTGCAAAATTTTTCGAGGAGATCATGCCTGCGCGGGCAACATAGGACAGGTTGCCCGGAAGCTGCGCCCAGAAGGCCGGCTCGCAGTTCAGGTCCTCACGAACCCAGATAATCGACTGATCCATCAGCGCAGCACCCACAGCGGTGATGCATCGATCCATCTCACCTGTCGTGTCGCCGATGCACATGACGGTTAGATGGTGATTTCCGTAGATCGCCTTGGAGCCGAGCAGGTCGTTGCGGGCGTCGTCCAAGTGCTCGCTGACGACGGAGCCTGCTTGATCCGCCATGTTGACCTGACGGGAGACAAGCTCGATGTGATGTTGGGTAGCAGGCCGATCGACGATCGCAAAGCTCTGAGACACCACGAATTCGTGCGGAATTTTAAGAAGGCCATCCATCAGTAGCGGGCCGGTAAAGGCTGGATACTCCCGGACCGAAAGCATGGCGGCGATCCGTGTGTCGGTCGGATGGGCGGCGCCGACAAACTCGATCGCGTTGCGGCCAAAGTTTACGCGCTTCTCGGCAATGGCTGTGTCGAGCGGCATACGTGGAAGCCGCATTTTGCGCGGCTTTAGTCCATTGACCAGTTGGACCAGGAATTCGAGCGGTTCGCTGAAGTGAACGCCGTCCTCGTTCCGAATGCTGAGAACGCGGGCACCGTAATCGGAAAGGACTTCCCGGACCGCGGTGACGGTGTCCTGCAGCTCCCTGAGTTCTTCGTTCTCACGCGCCCGGTCACCGGTAACGGTCTTGGCACCAAACAGGCGACCCATCAGGCTATCCGCTGATCCGGCCTTTCCTTGCAAAGGCCTTCGAACGATCGTGAAGTAGGTATCATTCACAAACATCCGCCGTTCGGAAAGCAGGGCGAGATAGCGCCGATTTAGCTCAGCAGCGAACGGGCTGGAAAATTCCCCCTCGAGTTCTGGCTTGATCTCGCGTCGGACCAAGTGGCCATAGACGGCGTATCGACTATTGCCGAGGGTCCGGACGATGTCGTTGCGTCCCTCGAGCTTCTGATTGATATGCGCCATATCGGCAGTCTCGAAGCAGTAGCCGTCGAGCTTCAGCACCGTTATCAGGTGACCGCTTTTCGTGCGTAGGGTCTGATCGTCGACATGCCGTGTGTAGGGAATATGCGACGAAACAGGTCGTTCGCGCCGCCCGGCGGAGCCGAAGAGCATTTCATCAAGGATCGCGCGCGCTGCCATGCCGTCCTCAGATCTTGTAGCTGCTAACGCCCCAGATCGTCTTCGATCGAGGCGGGCACTTCGCGCCGATGACGCGTATGATGTTGAAGATCTTGTCGTCGCGCAGCGTCAGCACGTAGCCGAGCGCGTGAATGGGCAAGACCAGGAAGCCCGAGAGCAGATTCTTGGTGACGAGGAAAACCACTGCCGTCACCACCATGTTGAACATCGAATACATGTAGGGCACGCCGAACAAGGTCGGCGTGCGCGTCAGGGGCTTCACAAGTGGCGTGATCTCCATCTCGACGTCGTCAGCCATGGCGTGCTCCTCAACCGGTACCGACGGCGGATTGGAAGAAGCTGACGATCTGGGTCGCGCCGAACACGAGCACGATCCCGAAGATGATCGAGCCCGCTATGCCCCAGGTCAGGCGGCCGGCCCAGGCAAAGAAACCGCAGCTAATGACCGCAAGCACGGCGAGTGACGTGGCGATCTGACCGGTCAGGACGCTGACAAGCTGCTCAAGCGTCGTCTGCACAGGAGCCAAGGTGCCGCCACTCGATTGGGCAAGTGCCCCGGTGAAGGAAAGGGCGGTTATCACGAGGGTGGAAGCAACAATATTGCGCAGCTTAACTTTTTTCATCATCAGTTCTCCGTTGACGTGACGTGCATGACGAAGCCCTGCGACCAAGCATCAGGTTGCTCGCTGGGTTTCGCCTTGGGTAATGGCTGATCGGACTTGGTGGCCGTCGCTATGCCGGGCGTTGGCCACGCGTAAGCGGCGTCCAGGACTTGCGCGACATAGTCTACCGTCTCAGGGAAGGGCGGAATGCCGCGGTTGCGGTCGACCGCGTCCTCGCCGGCATTGTAGGCAGCCAGCACATAGAGTGGGTTCTGGTAACGCGACTGCAGGTATCTGAGGTAGCGGATGCCTCCGAGCACGTTATCCGCAGCATCGCAGGGGTTGACTGCAAAACGAGCAGCGGTTTCAGGCATCAATTGCATTAGCCCAATGGCACCCTTTGGCGAAACAGCTTCCATGTGGAAGCGGCTCTCGGTATGGGCGACCGCGGTCAGAAGATTGGCGTCAAATTGCTCTCGTGCTGCTACGCGGCCAACAAGCTCCCTTGCTGCATCTGTCGAAAGAGGATTTGAGACCCTGCAGCTTGTGACTGTCGTAACGGGTGGTAATGGGCTAGGGGCATCGCCCTTGCTCTCAATCGATGTGCCTGTTTCCGGTACTGTCGTCACCTTCGCAACGCCGGACGGATCGACTGCAACTGTCAGGTTCTGGGTCCGATTTGCAGCTGAAACGGCTGCAATACCGGTCAACAAAATCGCTGTCGTGATCATCGCGCGCTTTGCGACATTCATGGAAGCTGCCCCTTCAGACGAACTGCCGTGTGCAGTCTATAGGTGACTGGTATTGCACCCGGCCGGGAAATCAGTCAACTATGAACTGCACATTATTTCCGAACATTGCACGGCGGCTTGCCATCAATGTTCGAGTTCAGCTCAGAGGAGGAGGGGTCTATGCTCCTGAAAATATTGGCGATCACAGGCATAGCAGGGGCACTGGCAGCGCCCGCGGCGCTTGCCGAAGACGCTTCGTTTGGTTGCGAGGTTCTCCTATGCGCTGCGTCGTCTAACCCAAGCTGGTCGGGCGTTCCCTACTGTGTCCCGGTCATGCATCGTCTCTTTGATATGCTCGCCACAGGCCATTCCTGGCCGACCTGTCCTGAGGGGCATGCCAGCGCACCGGGCTATCAGCCGCTTGCCGATTGCCCAATCGGCACATCGCCGGCAACGCGTCAGGAAATCGACAGCGGTGGCCACAATAGTGTCGGGCAATATGGGGTTGAATATCGCCAAGACCCAAATGGGGCTTACTGCGCGCCGCCCAGGGAGCTCAATTCCCTACATTGGAGCGGACGTGATCTAACGACGATCAGGCAAAAACGAAGCGATCCATATTACGTTGACATCACCACGGCCAATGGCACAAGTCGCTTCTGGTTCTCGCTCGATGCCAAGTAGAGCCGTGCTCACCCTCAGCATCGCAATCGCCTGCTCCGCCGTGAGTAAATCGATAACGTCGGCACAACAGGCTTGGCAGCCGATCCCGGCCAGCGCTGTTTTTGAGACCGGGGATACCTGGAATGTGGATGGTCAAACGTATCGATTGTTTGGCGTGCAGGCATGTATCCGCGGTACTTCGGTGACGACAGACAACGGAAAGCATGATTGTGGGGATTTGTCGCTCCACATGCTGACCGGCCTTGTAAAGACCTGGAGACCACTTTGCGCCGTTGTCGGGGTCAATTCGTCGATAAAATACGTCGTTTGCTACGCAGACATCAAGGTTGCCGGCGGGCGCCAAAGAGTCGAGCTCGGGACCGCACTGATCTCCTCAGGCTTCGCCTTTGCCGCGCAAAACAGTTTGGGCGGCCCGGCCAGCATCGCGTACTGGGCAGCTGAACAAGAGGCCGAGAAGGCGAAAGCAGGATTGTGGGCCTATCCAGACCTTCCAAATCCGAACGAGGTGCTGCTGAAGGCGCTTAAGGAGCCGATGCGCTGACTCAGCGCCCCTCTTGGATCCATCGCTGTCTGGCTTGCCACTCTTGATTGCCCTTCAAAAAGCGTTGTTCTTCCTGATCTCTCTCCTCCCGTTCGGCGATTCTCCGCTGTGCCTCGATTTCATCATCCAACCGGTGCTGTTCAATGAGTTCGTCCAATTCGACGCCGCTGACCGAGTGTCGAGGCATCGCGAGCGGCGAGGCGTCCTGGTATTTCGGGATATGGCGGCTTTGCCAGATCCAGACAACACAAAGGCAAATGCACATAGGGACTATGTAGGCGAGTTCGTTCGCCCCCAGGGCATGGCCGTGCCAAAGGACGAGAACGACGTGAGCTCCATATGCAAACAGTAATATGGTGGATAAGATTGCCATGTGTCTACCATAGAGGGACTTTCTTCCCGAAGTCATCTAAGAGCCTTATTGAGCGCTGACCAGGCTCCCAGCTCCGAATAACTGACGCTACTCGATATCCGGATCTGCCTGCCGCTTCCTCGCTTTCTTGGTATGGCTATCGTCCGACGAGCCGACGACGTTCCCAGGCTCATCTCCAGCCAACATGCGCGGGCTAGGCAGGGTGAAGGATGGGTGAAAATTAAGATCCAGCTTGTCCGCGAGTGCAGCAACGAACTCTATCGTTGGATTGGCCTGACCGTTCAGGAGACGGTGCAGGGTCTGCTTGGGGATCCCAAGTTTTCGTGCGAAAGCTGCTTTGGTGAGTTCCGCTTCTTTGCGTTGATCCTCGAGCAACTCGGACAAATGGTAAGCAGAACGAGGCATCGCCGTACCGTTACGACCGATAACCCAACCCTTCTTTGCTTCCTCAGTTTTTGAAATCGCTTTGAACTCCGAGTTTGGTTCAAAAGATCTAATCGATAGGTGGCCCTGAAGCAATAATGGTCGCCATGATTATCCATGTGCGAGGACGACGTTGATAGTACGATAGATTTCGGGAGCTTTTAGAAGCTTCTAGCGATATCGGACCGCGCCTCTTTGATGGTGACAGGGTTGCCATGTTTGCTCGTCGGACGATCTCCGTCGCGAGCTCTATCGAGATGGACCTGCCAATGTCGATATGCGGAGTAATACCCCCATTACACGCGCCAGGCCGTTGCCACTTTAGAGAGGCACCCAGCGCGCGTCTGGTTGAAGCTTGTCAGTTTAACGGTCAACTCAGTCGCTGCTGCGCCCTCTCGATGATCCGCGCGAAATCCGACATCATTTCGGTACATCCGTCGCTGCCCATTAGGGCCGCGAAGACGAGAGCCCAGAAGACAACTGCGCGTGGGTCCTCTTGGGTGAATGCTTTGACTAAGCGCCAGCCTAATTGCCGAACCGCTTTCCTTAACGGCATTGCCTTCAACCGCGCTAGCTCGCACTCTAAAGGTTCTTGCTCTCTATCGGGCTCGGGGCTGAACTCACTGTCGAATACATCTGCAAGGGCTTTGTGGGAGGTGCTTGTCACTGCCATACTTCATCCTTTCAATCCGATGCCATGACGCCAGTTACAACTGGGTAATGGTTGTTTGTGTTGAGGTCGGTTAACGACGATCGGCGTGTTCCTTGTGCAAGTTGCGTTGAGCTGACATAGCCGCTATTTGGGATCCAAAGCACGATAGGATACGAAGTCTAACGAAACGAAACGAATGCGAAGCTGATAAGCTATTGGAAAAGAACGGAAAAGTATTTCTCTCTCCGCCCAGGGACGAGAGCGATTTCAAGGAATTGTTTAGACGAATGGTCGCGGCGGGAGCTGGCATGCCATTGGGAAGCGACGGAATTCCTAAGGGTCCCTGGACACCCGAGCTTCTTGCAGACGCGATTTCCCAGATAGATTCGAACCGTGTAGGGGTAGATCTACGAACGGTCCAGCTTTGGTTTCAAGAAAACGAAAAGGGCATCAGCGACACGAATCTCCAATGGCTCGCCCGGATCTTTGGGTGCGGTGACCACGACGCAATCATTGAATGGCAGATGGAGCTAAGGGAAGCTCGATCTCGTTTTAACGAAAAAAGACGGGTGGCAAAGATCGCAAAGGACATTGCGGGCGTCGTGCCTGGGACTCCGGAAACCGCAGGGATCCCGACCGCAAATTCTGTCTCAATTACGCCGATCAAGTTGGCGTGGGAAGACGATCTTAGGTGGCCGGATCGTGTTCCTGGTTTGGCATTAAAATCGGAGGCATTGTTTTCCGGCGGCTCTCCCTTGAATTTGCCGGCGACGGTATTTGCAGGCGTCACCGCTCTCGGTTTCTTTTCGTACATAACAGGCATTCATAGCGCCACTTACGCCCGAGCAGATGGCGTCGTGAAGCAGGTTGGCTTCCTCTGGGCTCCAAACTGGACAGTCCTCTTCATGGTGCTTTTGCCTCTGTTTTTCTGGTTCGTGACAGAGCTTCTTGTATTTTGGAAACGTGAAGGGCGGCTGCAGCTTTCAATAAACAGCGACAAAAAGGAAAGTGATTGGCAGTGGAGCCGGAATGTTGAAGCTTCATCTTATTCCTATTGGGCAGTGTTTCTAACGTGTGTTTTAGTCGCCGGTGTCTTTCAATGGATCGGCGTGGATCTCATTCCACTCATCAAAGGCGGTGCGGACTACGCGACAAGCTGGGGGACATTAGCAATTGTGCGCCCAGAAAAAATTTCTGTCGCAACGTCGGTTGTATTCACAGCGGCTGCCTATCTTTACATGTCTTTATGCTTCTATCTGTTTTTTGCGGGGCTCATTTTACTTTACACTATGGTCCATGACCTCTGGATACTTGGGGAAGCATCTGAAAGCCGGCAGGATGTCGAGTTGCGCGCTCTAAACGAACTCGCTCAAAGGATGATGCGCGGGATTTTCAGGTGCACACTTTTGGGACTGCTTGTCGCCATCTGCATGAAATCTCAAAGCGCTTATCTGTCTTCACCCAGAGGAAATATATTGGCCTGGTTTGCCGATGACATGTCATCGACCTTGCGCTATTACGCAGAGGCCAACAACAATTTCACCTATAGAATGCCCACTCATTACAGCAGCCTTCTGGTCGCTATTTCGGCCTGTGTCGTTTTCATCTACGGATCCGTCCGGCTGGGTGGCGGGAGCCGACTTGCCGTGCCTTTGTGGATAATGTCGATTGTGGTCGCTTTCCTGTTTGCCAGTTATTTGCTGATCGATGCCTTTGCGGGTTTTTCGTTCATTCTGGCCATTGGTGTGCTCCTTGGGATATACGGCGTGTGTGACCCATGGCTCGGGACATCGCGTACAAGTAAGGCGGGAATTTGAAATTGTATTATAGCTGGCTTGATCGATGGGATGAGCAGCGTGCGCTGCGCGGTGAGGATGGCAAGGAGAAAACCGATTTCGCCCTTGACGCGGATCGGGCTTTCGCGAGCGCGAATAGGACAGCAAGTCTGGAGGAATTTTGTGTTTTCGCAAGCCAGGCTGTAGTTGATCAGGCGTTTTTCGATGAGCCACTTGGAAGCGCTCAAGGTTTTCAACGGCAAGATGGATGGCTTAAATTTCCATCGGACATGGAAACGGAAGTTCCAGAGAACAATATCGTTTGGGCAAAAATAACAGATGGTGGCTCATTCGATCAGGTGATGGTAATTTTTCATCATTGGAACGCGAGCTCATGGAGTGGTCAGACTGCAAAGTTTTTTGCGCGAAGCGGCATCACTGTTGTTGAGATCGCCATGCCTTATCACCTCGAGCGCAGCCGTCCCGGTTCTGCGTATGCCGATTTTATGCTTAGTTCAAACCTCGGTCGAACCACCCAATCTGTACGGCAGGCAGTTTGGGACGGACGAAAACTCATTCGCTGGCTGAAGGGTGAGGGATATAAGAAGATCTCGGTCCTTGGCATGAGCTTGGGTTCTTGGGTTGCCGGATTGGTCGCTGCGCATGACCCAGCTGTCTCAAAAGCCTCGCTATTCCTCACTGCGGGAAGCCTAGCAGATATGGTTTGGACCGGCCGCGCGACAAGATCGATCCGTGAAAGCCTTGAGGCCGCCATTGGATTAAGCGATTTGAGGCGAGCCTGGGAGCCGCTAAACTTAGAGAATTATGTTCACGGTTTAGGTCGAAGTGGGCTAAAAATTCACATTGTTCTGGCGAAGAGGGATAAAGTTGTCCTCCTGGACATATCGCAGCGCTTTTTGCGCCAACTTGAGGCCGTTGGAGCTAAGCCCCTTGTTGTGAAAATGAACTGTGGCCACTATTCCCTGGGAAAGCTACCTTACAATTTGTTGACCGGTCTGAGCCTGAAACAATTTCTTCTGACGCCCTAGGGATTCGCGCACTTGCTAAAGCCAATTAAACGGCCGTAGCTGCTAGGGTCGCCGCCGCTTCTTATCTATTGGGAAATCGTCGCGGGCGGTGAGAAAATCTGGACCTTTGGCAACCTAGCGAATCTGTTGCAGAATGATTGTATTCATCTTAAATATCAGTATGTGTACAATAACTGTGGCGGCCAAGTTAAAATGTCCAACATCGTGCAAAGTAGAAGTGTCACTTCTATCCCTGTGCGGCAATGTAATCGGCCCGGCCTGACCGGCTGGTCGGGGTTGCGAGGGCAGGTCGGGGGCCGATGATCGA